>NZ_VSRL01000065.1 GCF_012184385.1 Lentzea indica | reverse complement strand
CCGGCGAGCGGTTCGTCGACCTGAAGATGGCCGAGGCCTACACGCCCGCGCCGCCGGAGGGCGGCGGCACGGACGAGTACCGGTGCCAGGTGATCGATCCGGGCCTGACCAAGGCGGCGTTCCTGACCGGGACCCAGGTCACGCCTGAGAACGTCGCGATCGCGCACCACGCCATCGTGTACGCGGTGCCGCCGGGCGGCGCCGCCGCGGTGCGCGAGCAGGACGCGAAGACCCCCGGCCTCGGCTGGCAGTGTTTCGGCGGGACCGGCGTGGAAGGTGCCGAAGTAGAAGAAGGGGAAGCGGCGTGGGTGGACACCTGGGCGCCTGGCGCCGCGGAGACGTTGTTCACCGAGGACGCCGGCTTCAAGCTGGAGCCGGGCAGCCTGATCGTCCTCCAGCTCCACTACAACCTGCTCGCGACCGACGGCAAGCCGGCCGGGTCGGACCGCTCGGCGGTGCGGCTGCGGCTGACGGACGGCACGCCGCAGACCCGGGAATTCGTCACATGGCCGCTCGACGCGCCGACCGACCTGCCCTCGCCCCCGAGCAGTCGGGTCCGCTCTGTGACCGGGCAGCCTCGATCGCGGACGTGACGAAGCGGTTCGGGCCGGAGGTCGGCGGTACCGCGGACGAGCAGCTGGAGGAGTGCGGCCAGAGCGCGCCGAAGCCCGGCAACACCCAGACCTGCGACCACAAGGTGCCGGAGCCGATGACGCTGTTCGCTGGTTTCGGCCACATGCACCTGCTCGGGCGCGCCATCAAGGTCGAACTCAACCCGGGCACACCGAACGCCAAGGTCGTGCTGGACGTGCCGCAGTTCGACTTCGACAACCAGCGGCTGGTGAAGCTGCAGTCACCGGTGGAGATCGGTCCGGGGGACACGTTGCGGGTGACGTGCACGCACGACGCGGGGTTGCGCAAACGGCTGCCGCAGCTGAGCAAGCTGCCGCCTCGCTACGTGGTGTGGGGCGACGGCACCAGCGACGAGATGTGCACGGGCATCATGACGGTCTCCCTCCGCAAGTCCTGACGTGAGGGTCGAACATGCGTGAACTCACTGAGGTGTCTCAGCCCACGACGGTGTACTCGGCCACGACATGACCCGGCTGCGTTTGGATTCCCCGAGGCGGTCGCCGGTCTGGGTATTGCTGCCGCTGCGTGCTTTTCTAGGTGGCACCTTCGCCTACGCCGGTCTCTCCAAGCTCCTCGACACGCACTACTTGGACGACACCTCCCCACTCGGTGTCCACGCGCAGATGGTGAGCGCCGCCGCGACCTCCCCGATCGGCCCGCTGGTCTCGCTGGCCGCCGACCACGCGACCGTCGCCGGGCTGGCGATCGCTTTCGGGGAGATCGCGGTCGGGCTCGCCACCCTGCTCGGGCTGTTCACCCGGCTCGCCGCACTCGGCGGTGTCCTCCTCTCGCTCAGCTTCTTCCTGACGGTGAGCTGGACGACTCGGCCGTACTACGTCGGGGCCGACATCGTGTTCGCCTTCGCCTGGACCCCGTTGCTGATCGCGGGCGACGCCGGGGTGTTGTCACTGAGTGCCCGGCTGCGTGCGAGGGTGCGGCACGGGGCTCGGCCTGCCGGTGCACCCCACGCCGGAGGAAGACGGGACAGTGCAGGACGACGTCGAGCGGCGCACGGTGCTGCGGAGCGGTCTGATCGCGGGGGCGCGACCGCTGCCGGAGTCACCGCGGGCAGCGTGCTGGCGCTCGCCCAGCGCCCTGCCGGCTCGCCTGCGGACTCGGTGAGCCACGGCCCGGTGATCGCTGCGGTCGACGACATCGCCGTCGGCTCGTCGAAGAGCTTCACGATGCCGAGCGGGACGCCCGCCCATCTCCTGCGCCCGGCGCCGGACACCTTCCTGGCGTTCAACGCCACCTGCAGTCATCAGGGCTGCCCGGTCTCCTACATCGGCCCTGGATTCCGGTGCCCTTGCCACGGCGCCACCTATGACGAGAACGGACAGGTGATCGGAGGGCCGGCACCCGCACCGCTGATCAAGATCCCGATCAAGGTCGTTGAGGGCCAGGTCGTGCTCACCTGATCTTCGGAGCTCCGGCGGATCAGTCAGATACCGTGGCCGGGTGTGCGTGAGCGGTGCTCCGATGCCGCGAACGAGATCGAGGCCACGTGTTTGGGCTGACCAGTCCTGTTCGGTAGGCGATGGCCCACAACGGTGATGTCGTCTTCGAGATTCAGCAGGATTTTGAAGACGACATCGCACGAGACCTTCGTCGTCGGCGAGCAGGACCTTGATCGGGGCGTTCACGGGCGCGACCCGATCGGGGCGAGGGGCAGTCGTGCCCTGACGACGAGATGTGCACGGGCATCATGACGGTCTCCCCCGCAATCCTGATGAAGCGTCGAACGTGTGCAAGCTCATTGAGGTCAACAAACCGAAAAACAGCGGAGCGGTCGATCACGCGGAGCGGCTCGGCTCGGTGCGGTGCGGCTGGAAACTACGGTCGCGCCCCGACGGACGCGCGAGATGAAGCGCTAAATCGGCCGGGTGAGTCTCATGTCGTAGGCGAGGATGACGGCCTGGATCCGGTCCCGTGCGCCGATCTTGGCGAGGACCCGCCCGACGTGGGTCTTCACCGTCGACTCCGACAGCGTGAACCGTTGCGCGATCTCGCCGTTGGTGAGGCCGTGGCCGATGGCGACGAGGATCTCGCGCTCGCGGCCAGTCAGGGAGTCCAGCCGGGGATCCTCCCGCACGGGCCCGCCGAGGTCATCGTCGAGCTGGTCAGCGAACGCGTCGAGCAGCCGCCGAGTCAGCGCCGGCGCGATCACCGCGTCCCCGGCGGCGACGGCCCGGATGCCGGCGAGCAGCTCCTCCGGGCGGGTGTCCTTGAGCAGGAAACCACTCGCCCCGGCCCGCAGCACGGCGAACGCGTACCGGTCCACGTCGAACGTCGTCAGCACAAGAATTCGCGAACGCCCACTGGCGGCGACGATGCGCCGGGTGGCCTCGATCCCGTCGCGCCCGGCATGCGGATGTCCATCAGCACCACGTCGGGGTGCAGCTCGGTGGCCCACCGAACGGCCTCGGCGCCGTTCTCAGCCTCGCCGACGATCTCGGTGTCGGGGGTGCTCTCCAGCAGCATGCGAAACCCGAAGCGCTGCAGCGGCTGGGCGTCCACCACGAGCACAGAGATCATGAATGGCTGCCTTTCAGGGTCACGTGGACGGTCCAGCCGCCGTCGGTGCGGGGCCGGCGCTGACCATGCCGCCGTAGCGCGGCGAGTTCGGCCATGCGGCGAGTTCGGCCATGCTGCCGAGGCCGAGACCGCGTCGCCCGGCGATGCCTACTTCATACCGAGCGGACCTGAGACGACTGTTAAAACGGCGCTCAGGCCGGTTGGCCGCCTGCGCGGGTTCGTCGTCGGACGGGCCGCTGTCATGCACGACGATGTGGACCGACGTCTGATTTGGTGGTCAGATCCCTCAGACCGGCGCCGACGTTCAGCTGCTGACCAACGAAATCGGCGGATGGACCTGGGCAAAGGTGAGCAGCCCAGGAATTCAATGCACGTGTCGAAGGCTGCCCGAGATCGGGACGCGCTCGCGCGATCCAGGCTTGGTACTGCACGCAGCCTGGATCGCGCTTTGAACCAATCGCCCCGCCGCCGGACGCCACACGGGAATCTAGGGTGGTAGTAAATCTGGTAGCTGAGACGCGCGATCTCCAGCGAGACGCCAGCGAATCAGCGAGACCTAGGACGGCTGTTCATGCCGCTCAGGACCATCGTACTGAGACCCAGCGCAACTGCCTGATACTCGACGGGATCCGTTCACACCGAAGAGGTCACTGGTTCGATCCCAGTATCGCCCACACAACCTGGAAGCCTCTGACTTGCGAAGGTCGGAGGCTTCCAGGTTTTTTGCATACGCCGAGAACCCCGTTTCGCGGGTCGCGGTAGCAGAAGTGGTAGCAGATCGGCGTTTTCCACGCGCTCCGGATCGGGTTGAGACTGCGGGAGCCCAGCCGAGCACCGCGGTGTGCCCGCCGATGGTGGCGACGAGCGTGTTCTTCACTGGTTGCCCCTTGCCCGGGCATCGCGGTCGGTCAGCCGAGATCGGCGAGGTCGACGGCATCCGCCATCGCGCGGTAGCCCGCGTCGTTGGGGTGCAGGTGGTCGCCGCTGTCGTAGGCGGGGTCGAACTGGTCAGCATCGGCGGGCCAGGCGAGTGCGCGGTCGAAGTCGACGACTGCGTCGTACTCGCCGCTGGTGCGGATCCAGGTGTTGACCTCGTCCCGCTTGGCTTCGCTGAGCGGGGTGTAGTAGCGCGATCCCTTCGTCGGCGGCATCGTGCCGCCGATGATCCGCAGGCCCTTGGCGTGGGCTCTGGTGATCAGGTCGCGGTGTCCGGCGATGATCTCGGCGGCCGACACTTCGGTGTGGGGTGCGGCGAGGGGCTGGCGGGCTTCGCTCATGCCGATGTCGTTGATGCCTGCCAGCACGATGACCGCGCCCACGCCAGGCTGGTCGAGGACGTCGCGGTGGAACCGGGTGGTGGCCTTGTCGCCGAGCCAGGCGGAGTCGACGATCATCCGGTTGCCGCCGATGCCCTGGTTGAGCACGGCGCGCGGGTGTCCGGTGGCGGCCAGCCGCTCGGCGAGCTCGTCGGGGTAGCGGTTGTCCGCGCCCGGGGTGGATCCGTAGCCGTCCGTGAGCGAGTCTCCGAACAGCACCAACCCTTCCCGGCGACACACCGCGCCGATGACGTCGACTCCGGCGAGGTAGTACCAGGACGCGGTGGATTCGGTGAACGCGGCAGCGCGCGTGTCGGCTGTGCGGTCGCCGGTGGCCCGGTAGCTCGCCGTCATCGCCTGGGCGTGGTAGGTCGCGGGTCCGGTCGGGACGGCGAAGTACAGCGTGACCGTCACCGAATCCAGCGCTCTGACGGACAGGGACACCGGATCACTGGCGAGTTCGGCGCCGGCCGGGACGGTGAAGGCCGAGGCCCCGCCGACGGTCAGGCGACGAACAGATCCTGGCCGCGCGGCGGCACCGCCCGAGCCGCGCGCGACTGTGGCACCGGTGACGGTCAGCGGGGTGGTCCCGTAGGTGTTTGCCAACCGGACCCGTACGGCCACGCCGTCGAGACTGACTCGCACCGACTGGCGCACGGTCTGATCGGTGAAACCCTGCTCGGACCAGTTGGGCGTGAAGTTGGCACTCGGGCGCTGCGGAGAGGCAGACCAGGCGGCGTGCCAACGGACCGCCGTGCCGGCGATGGCATGTTCCGCGGGTGCCGCCGAGGCGCCCCCAGTGCCGGCGAGAGCCGTGGCGAGAGCAAGGATCGAGAGGGACGCCAGAGTTCTTGCCGAACGCACGAATGATCTCCTTGTGAGTCTGAAGTGGACTGTCGGCGCGGTTGTCACGCCGTTGAGGCGAGCGCGGGCCGGCGGTCGGTCTGCAGGGTTCGGGTTGCGCGGACGGCGATGGCGACGACGAGCACGAACGCGATGAGCGCGGTGAGGGTGCGCACGATGTTGAAGGTCTCCCATCGCTGGAGGTGCGTCGCGTAGTCGGCCGGCGGTGCGGTGACGGCCCACACCTTGATCCGGCCGTTGATCGGCACGTTGCCGAAGCGGGTGATCAGGAACGAGGCGACGGCCAGCACACCGGCCGCACCCGCCAGGTACCGGTGCGTGCCGCGGGCCATGACGGCCAGGGCGAGCGAGCTCAGTGCGGCCAGCGCCATCGTGGTCTGCATGACGGGGCCGTTCATCTGCATGAGTGCCGAGTGGAAGGTCAGGCGCACGTCGAGCGGCACCACGTTGAACGTGGTCGCCACGTTGACCGCGCCGTAGCCGAACGCGCCCGCGAGCAGGCCGGTGGACAGCAGAGCGAGCCCGGTGACCAGTCGGATCGGCATGAGAATCTCCTCAGGGTTTGGTTGTGCGGCAACGACTTCGGGAGTCGGCTGGAAGTTCAGGACGTGGCGGGCTCGGCCGCCGCGGCGGCGATGTCGGCGAGCATGTGGGTGCGTTGTTCCGGGGAGATGACGCGTCCTCGGGTGAGCACGGTGTGGACGCGGGTGGTGTTGTGGATGTCGGCCAGCGGGTCGGCGTCCAGCACCACCAGGTCGGCGAGCTTGCCGGGCGACACCGTGCCGAGCCTGTCGTCCAGGCCGAGCATGCGTGCTGGTTCGATGGTCGCCGCTTGCAGCGCCCGCAGCGGGGAGAGCCCGGCGCGCACCAGCGAGGCGAGCTCGTCGTGCAGGCTGAACCCAGGGATGACGAACGGCATGTCACCGGCGTCGGTCCCGGCGACGACCGGCACGCCGGCACGGGCCAGTTCGCCGACGAACGCCAGCCGCTGATCGAGCAGAGCGTGCCGCTGGGCGGTTTCCTCCGGTGTCCAGCCTGCCTTGACGATGTTCTCCAGCGCCCAGCGCCAGCCTTCGACCACCGCCACCGGCACGTACTTCAATCGCTCGTCGTCCAGCGCGACCTCGTCCGGCCGGTCCAGCACCCGGTACACCACGAGGGTGGGAACGATGCGGGTGCGGTTGCGGGCCAGCGTGGCGAACACCGCCGCGGCCTTCCTCGGGCTGTAACTGCGGGCAGCGTCCCACTCCAGCCGGTGGGTCTCGTGCATCCAGGCGACGTAGTCGCTCCGGCCGATCGTCAGCCCGGCGATCCGGGCGCGCAATTCCTCCTCCTGGGCCGAGGTGTCGTACCAGGTCGAGTACAGGTGTTCGATGCTGTACTGGCCCGCCGCACTGGCCGTGCCGAGCGGGACCGCGTCCGGGCAGTGCCCGGCGAACGGTATCCGCTGCCGACATGCCTCCTCGGCGATCGCGCGGTGCAGGTCGGCGGACAGCCGCGAGTACACCTTCACGAAGTCCGCGCCGTCCCGTTTGGCTTGCCGGACCGCCTCCCGGGCCTGTGCCTCGGTGGCGACCTCGACGAAGGCCGCCGGGTCGCCGATGGTCGGTGCGCCGTCGACGATCCGTCCCGCGATGACCGACCTCGGCCCGAGCAACTCGCCGCGACCAACCCGGTCACGCCACTCGTGCAGCAGCGCCGAGCCGGACATCTCCCGGACCGACGTGATGCCGTTGACCAGGTACAGCGGCAGTGAGATCCGCTCGGAGGGGATGCTGTGCACGTGCGCGTCCCACAAACCGGGGATCACGAACTTCCCTGGTAGGTCAAGGGTTTTCGCACCGGCCGGCACCTGAACCGCGCCCCGGCGGCCGACCGCGACGATGTGCTCTTCGCGGACGAGCACGGTCATATCGCGCCCAGGTGGGCGCCCGGTGGCGTCGACGACCGTCACGCCGGTCAGTGCGAGGACGCGTTGCCCCGATGCCGCCGCGGCCCGACCAGCGGGCACCACTGCGGCTGCCGTCCCCGCGGCCACCATGGCCGCGCCCGCCCGCAGCACATCGCGACGACCAACCCCACTCGTTAAGTCTGACATGCCGTCAAACATAACGACTCTTGCTAATCTTGACAACGTGTCCGAGATAGCGACTCCCCGGCGGCGGCGACGCCGCTCCGACGCCGACCGCAGCGCAAGCGCGATCCTGCTGGCCGCGAAGGAGATCCTGGCCGCTCAACCCAACGCGAGCGTCGAGGACATCGCCGCCGCAGCCGGGGTGAGTCGGCAGACCGTCTACGCCCACTTCAAGACCCGTGAGGCACTCATCGGCGCGGTGATCGACGCGATCACCGGCGAGGCGGTCGCCGAAATGGATGCCGCACGCCTGGACGAGGGCCCCGCGGCCGACGCATTGCTTCGCCTGCTCGACGCGAGCTGGCGAACACTCCAGCGCTACCCACTACTGCTGAACATCGCCACCACCACGGCCGACGCCGAAGCGGACCACACTCGGCACCAACCAGTGGCCGACCACCTCGACCGGTTGCTCACCCGAGGCCGGCAGTCCGGCGAGTTCACCGACGACGTCCCCACCTCATGGCTCGCGACCGCCGTCGTCACTCTCGGCCACGCGGCGGGAGACGCGGTGAACGCGGGGCGGATGGCACTGCCGGACGCCACCGAAGCGCTCGCCAGGAGCGTCCTGCGCGTCTGCGGCGTCGACCCAGCCACGATCACCGGCCTCGTCCCAGGGGCTTGAGTCCAGGACCTGATCAATCACGTGGCGACATGGACGGTCGGGCGGAACAGAACGCTCCCGCCCGGACAGTCGTCAATCGTGCCGAGACAGTTCGAGACAGGTCTCAACCACCAGTCTGCCGATGCAAATCGCCGATCGGACCAGGCGAAGCTGCCGCCATCGCCTTGGGCGCCGGAGGGCAGGATGTCGCCACAGTCCTTTTTGGATGCCGAAGAAGGTGCCGCTGCCGAACTCTGTTTGATGCCGCGGTCCTTCATCGCCCTGGAGAGCTTGACGCACCGGCTCCACGAGGTGTCCAGCAGCAGTTCGAGGTCGTCGCGGTGCATGTTCTGGACGTGCGGGTCGAAGGTGCACATCTCCGCGCCCGCCATCGTCCCTTTGAGCCGTTCCTCGAACGCGATCTCCGGTCCGCCATCGCGCCGCCCTGCGTTGGGTCCACCTCAGGCGAACATGTGTCAATCCTTACATTTGAACGAGGGTGTCGGCGACCCAGTCGGCGATGTAGGTGCTGACGTGGGACAGGTGGTCGAGCCCGATGTGTTCGGTCGCGCCCTCCTCAGCGGTGAACAGTCGCAGCTGACGGTTGGGGCTGTGGACGGCCTGCTCGTAGGAGCGGTGGGCGTAGGCGACGGGGATCTGCCGGTCGTTCTCGCCGTGGCAGATGAGGAACGGCACGGTGATCTGCTCGACCACACCGTCGAGGTTCACGCCGTCGGCGAAGTCGGGGAACGTGTCGAGGTTGTCGTGGCCCCAGACCCACAGCACGTGTTCCCAGTAGTGCGGGACCGGGCGCTCGCCTTCCCGTTCGAGGCGGCGGCGTTGCACGGCGCCCCAGTCGTGGTTGGCACCCCAGGCGACCACGAGGGCAAGGCGCTTCTCGAACGCGGCGGCGCGTGGGGCGTAGTAGCCGCCCAGGGACCAGCCGACGAGCCCGATCCGGTCGTGGTCGACGTCGTCGCGGGTTTCGAGGTAGTCCACGCACGCGGTGGCCCAGGCCTCGGTGTCGACGCGGGCGGTCAGCCCCTGCACGCGCAACGCTTCGCCGGAGCCGGGGCAGTCGACCATGAGGCACGAGATCCCGCGCGCGGCCAGCTCCTCCCAGTGCCCCGAGGAGTACATGTGCTCCTTGGTGGAGTCCAGCCCGTTCCACATGATCATCACCGGTGCGTGGTCACCGGCTGAACTGAAGTACGCGGGCAACGTCGTGCCCTCGTACGGAATCGCTACGCGGGTGATGCAAGGATCCTTGAGGTCGAACGCCTTCTGCTGCAGTTCGAGGACGCGGCGATAGGTGTCGAGCCTTCCCGGCGCGGTCGGGCTCTGCAGCCGCTCAGCTTGGCACAGGTAGTTGGTGGCCCTGGCGTACAGCTGCCCGGCCGTCCGGGTGTGGCCCGCCTTCTCGGCTTCCTCGGCCTGCCTGACGAGCTGGTCGGTGAGCGCGGTCCAGGCCCGCAGGAACTCCGTGGTGCCGGCGTCCTCGCCGCGGGTGGCGGCCTCGCGGATGGGGCGGCAGGCGCGGTCGACCTCGTCGATGAGGCCGCCGCTGTTGAGGGTGGCGACCACGCCCAGGTTCCAGACGTAGTTGCCGGGAAAGTACTCGTACACCGGGGTTCCTCTCAGGTTCGTGCTGCTTCACTGATCGACTTCACGCCGCCGTGGGCGGTCAGGCCGCCGTCCACGGGGATCTCGGCGCCGGAGATGAACGAAGCTTCGTCGCTGATCAGGAACGCGACGAGTGGGGCGATCTCGTCCGCCGTGCCGGTCCTGCCGAGTGGGGTCTCGGCGATGTTCGCGTCACGGAACGCGGGTGACGCGGACGCGGTCATCGGGGTTTCGACGTAGCCGGGATGCACCGCGTTGACCCGGATTCCGCGGGCACCCAGCTCGAGGCACGCGGCGCGCACCAGGCCGCGCAGGGCCCATTTGCTTGCTGTGTAAGCGATGGGAAAGTGGCCCGTCAGCGCGGCGACCGAACCGACGACGACGATCGACCCGCCGGCGGCATGAGCGGCAGGACGGCCTGCATCGCGCGCAGGACGCCACCGACGTTGACGTCCTGCACCCGTGCCAGGTCGGCCGGGTCCAGTTCGTCCAGGCGAGCCCGCCAGGTGATGCCGGCGTTCGCGACCAGGCCGTCGACCCTGCCCACACCCGCGACGAGGTCGGCCCAGCCCGCGGAGTCGGTGACGTCGAGCCGCCGGTAGTCGACGCCGGGCAGATCCTCCGCGGGCACGTCCGTCTGGTCGACACCGATGACAGTGGCGCCTTCGGCGGCCAGCAAGCGTGCTTCGGCAGCGCCCTGTCCCCGGCCCGCGCCGGTGACGAGCACGACCTTGCCGGCCACCCTTCCGCCGGTCATCGCGACCGCGTCCTGGTGCGGGCCGGGCGAACCGGCGGCAGGTCCACGCCTGGCACGACCGTGTTGCGGATGGTGCCAATGCCCTCGACCGTCATCTCGACGACGTCTCCCGCACGCAGCGGAGGCGGGCTCTGCTCGCCTCCGCGGCCCCACAGCTCGGCCAGGCAGCCGCCGTTGCCACAGGTGCCGGAACCGAGGACGTCACCGGCGCGCACCCACGTGCCACGGGAGGCGTACGCCACGAGCTCCTCGAACGGCCAGCCCATGTTGGACAGCCGGTCGTGACCGATCTCGACGCCGTTCACCGACACCCGCATGTCCAGGGAGAGGAAACCGTCACTGTCCTTATAGGACTCCAGCTCGTCGGCGGTGACGAGCCAGGGCCCGAGCGTGGTGGCCGAGTCCTTGCCCTTGGCCGGGCCCAGTTGGACCTTCATCTCCCGGCGCTGAAGATCGCGGGCCGACCAGTCGTTGAGAATCGTGTAGCCGAAGATCTCGACCTGCTCGGGACTCAGCGACGTCCCGTCACGGCCCATCACGGCCGCGACCTCCAGCTCGAAGTCGAACAGCCGCGAGCCGGGCGGGATGGGGACGTCGTCGTGCGCGCCGAGCAGCGCGTAGGGATTGGTGAAGTAGAACGTGGGCGCCTCGTACCACTCCGGTGGCACACCACTGCCTCCGGACACGCTCGCGACAACACCCTCGACGTGCTCCTCGAACGCGACGAAGTCCCGCACGGTCGGCGGGTCCAGCGGCGGCAGCAGCCGGACCTTGTCAAGCGGTACAGGCGTTTCACCGAGGGCGGTCCTGCCCGCGTCCAGCGCGGCCGGCAAGCCGGACCGCACGAGGTCGAGCACGGTCACACCGCGCGAGAAGGGGTGGATGCCCTCGTCGGTGACGACGCCCGCACGCACAGCTCCGCGGTGTTCGCAGGTGGCGAAGCGCATCAGACCGGCGGGGCCACGAAGAGGCCCTTGTCCAGGTCGTTGAACGACTTCCGCGCGACGAACTCGTTCATCGAGTTCGCCGTGCCCCACTGGTCGGACACCTCGGGCCGGCTGAAGTCGTAGAGGTGCGGGTGCCAGGTGTCCTCGTCGACCAGCTCCAGCTCGGTCGTGTACTCGACGGTGTTGCCGTGCGGGTCGAGGAAGTAGCTGAACGTGTTGTTGCCCGCCAGATGCCGCCCAGGGCCCCAGATCTTCTCCACCCCGGCCCGCAGCAGCCGGCCGGTGCCCCGCATGTACTCGTCGAGCCCGCGCAGCTCGAACGAGGCGTGGTGCAGCGACGGGTGCGGACCGCGGGCGATCGCCAGACTGTGGTGCCAGGAGTTGATCCGCAGGAAGTACATCATCTCGCCCATGCGCGGGTGCATCAGCGTGTCGGACAGGCGGAACCCGAGATGGCGCTCGTAGAAGGCACGGGTGCCCTCCGGGTCGGCCGAGTTGATGACCACATGCGACAGTCGCACAGGGACGGACTCACCCACTTCGATCCTGCGGTGCCGCCGGATCGCCACCTCGGCGCTGATCTCGACGGTACGGCCTTCGTTGTCGAAGAACCTGAACCCGTACCCGCCGCCGGGGGTCTGGAGTGCGGTCGGCTCGTGCACGAGCGTCACCCCGGCCACGAGCAGCCGGGCGGCCAACGCATCCACGTCGCGGGTGTCGCGGCACCGAACGCGATCAGGTCGATCCGCTTGTCCGCGGCCTCACGCAACCGGACCACGTACTGCTCCGGCGAGCCCTCGGCGGCCAGGAACGAGATGCCGGTGTCACCGTGCTCCTTGGTCAGGCCCCACACCCCGGTGAAGAACTCCTGTTGCCGCTTGAGGTCGGGCACGGCCAGGTCGACGTGCCGCAGGTGGGTGATGAGTGGTTCTGTCACGGGCATTCCCTTCAGGCCGGTTGGGACACGAGGTCACCGATGCGGCGGACGAGTCCGGGCACGTCGCCCTGTTCGCGGTCCAGCAGCCACTGGCCGATCTGGTTCGACGCCTCCACGACCGTCTTGGCACGGTCGTAGCGGCGGGCGGTGAAGACGTCCCACAGGTTGTCGTCGAGGACGTCGTTGGTGAGCAGCAGTTCGGCCAGCACCGCCGCGTCTTCCAGTGCCTGTGCACCGCCCTGCGCAAGAGTGGGTGGGCACGAGTGCGCGGCGTCGCCGATCAGCACGACCCGGCCGCGGTTCCACGGCGGCGGCAGCACGTGCGTCTCGAACCGTGTGTAGTTCACCCGGCTCGGATCGTCGAGCGTGGACCGGATCTCGTCCCACGGCCCGTGGTAGGCGGCAGCGAGCCGGCACATCTCCGCGAGCCGCTGCTCAGGACCCAGTCCGGTGTGGTCCTGGGCGTCCTCGACGATGTAGGCGTAGAGCGAGTCCGCGCCCGTCGGCGTGTATCCGGCGATGTAGCAGGGGCCGCCGTAGATCAGGTCGGTGTGGGTCACCGACGCCGGGCGCGGCCCGAACGCCCGCCAGATCCCCATGCCGGTGGGCCGGGGCTCGATCTCGATGCCGACCATCCGGCGGATCGCGGAGCGGATGCCGTCGGCGCCGACCACGAGGTCGTAGCGGCGGCTCGAGCCGTCGGACAGGGTCACGTCCACGCCGGTGGCGTCCTGGTCCAGCCGCGTCGCGGTGGTCCCGAAGCGGGTCTTCACCCCGGCAACGGCTGCCCGGTCCAGCAGGATCCGCGCGAGTGTGGGCCGAGGCATGCCCATCGTGGCCGGCAGATCCGGTCCGCCGCTGCGCACGTCCTGCACCTCGAACAGCAGGGTGCCGTCGGCGTCGGGGGCGCGCAGGCCGAGGTTGTCGAAACAGAACCCGGCCGCCCTGGCGCCTTCCCACACGCCGAGGCGGCGCAACTCGCGCAAGGCGTTGCCCTGCAAGGTGATTCCGGAACCGATCGCGGCGATGTCCGGCTTGACCTCGATGAGGTCGACCGCGACGCCCTCCTGCGCGAGCAGGATCGCCGTCGCGGTCCCGGCGAGACCGGCGCCGACCACCAGCACGTTGTCGACAGAAGGCATGAGGACTCCTTTGTCCTGCTTACTTGACGGCGATGGGGGCGACCGGGGCACCGACCGCGCCGGTCACCGGCAGCGGGGCCGCGGTCAGCCAGAACTCGTGGACCCCGTCGGCCACGCAGTCGTCGGCGAGCGCGTCGAGGTCCCACATCTCACCGAGGAACAGGCCGATGTGCGGGATGGCCACCTGGTGGAGCGGCTGGAACGCGTTGTCGAACTCGTTGGGTCGCACCTCGACGCCCCAGGTGTCGGTCGCGACCCCGGCGATCTCCGTGCCGTGCAACCAGTCCACAGTGGAGAAAGACAGGCCGGCCGAGTCCCCACCAGCGTAGTCGCCCCAGCCCTCCCGCCGCGCCCTGGTCAACCGCCCGGTGCGCACGAGGAGCAGGTCGCCCCGGCCGACCCGTGCGGTGTCACCGTGCGCGGCGATCGTGGCCTCCAGGTGGTCGGGGGTGATGGCGAAGCCGTCGGGCAGCTCACCCTCTGCTCCACCCTTCTGGCCAGCACCGAACACCCGGCCGACGTCGAGCAGCACGCCGCGGCCCGCGATCAGCCCGGCCGTGGTCTCGATGCCGGTGATCCGGTCGCCCTCGCTGGTCACGACGTCGCCGGCGCGCCGGCCGTTGTAGGCGACGCCGTGGTCGAAGATGTGGCCGAGGCCGTCCCACTGCGTCGAGGCCTGCAACGGCATGGAGATCACGTCGTCGGCCCCGCCGATGCCGTGCGGGAAACCCTGCGTGCCGCGCTCGGCGTCCGTGCCGGTGTCGAGCATGGTGTGCACGGGATTGGTCCGTCGGCGCCAGCCCTTCTGCGGGCCGTTCGCGTCGAATCGTTGCGCCAGCGAGAAACTGGCGCCCCGGCGGACGAGTGCGGCGCCCTCCCGGCGTTTCGCCTCGTCGAGGTGGTTGAGCGTGCCGAGAACGTCGTCTGCGCCCCAGCGGCCCCAGTTGGAGCACCGCTTGGCGGCTGCCGCGATCGCGCCCTCGGGATCGGTTCGGTCCACGAGTTAACTGTCTGTGTCAGAGCAGTATCAGGGAAGCCGAAATCGTTGATGTATGGTATCGACGGTATTGATACCGTGCCCGGTCATGAACCTGGCGCGGCTGGACCTGAACCTGCTCGTGGCACTCGACGCCCTGCTGCAGGATCGCAGCGTGACCCGCGCGGCTGAGCGGATGGGGCTCAGTCAGCCCGCTGTGTCGGCCCAGCTGGGCCGGTTGCGCCGGCACTTCCACGACGAGTTGCTGGCACGAGCCGGCAACCAGTACCGGCTCACGCCGCTCGCGCTGCAGCTCAAGGAACGCGTGCGGGTCGCGCTCGCCGGCGCCGAACGGGTGTTCGCGGCCGAGCCGCACTTCGACCCCGCACTGTCCACTCGGGAGTTTTCGCTGCTGATGAGTGACTACGGCATCGCCGTCCTCGGCACCGGGATCGCCGCCCTGCTCGCCGCGGAGGCACCCGGCACACGGCTCCGGTTCCCCGCCAACACCCCGAAGATGGTCGACGCAGCCGCACAGGTGCTGGTCAACATCGACCTGCTGGTCATCCCGCACGGGTTCGTCGAGGACCTCTCCCACCACGATCTCTACCGCGACGAATGGGTGTGCCTGGTCGCCGCCGCCAACACCGAGATCGGTGACTCGCTCACCGTCGAGCAGCTGGAGACCATGCCGTGGGTCGTGACCTACCACGGCCCCACCGCGTCCACGCCGGCCGCGCGGCAGATGCGCATGCTCGGCATCGAACCGCACGTCCAGGTGGTCACCGAGACGTTCCTGACCGTGCCGGCACTCGTCGCCGGCACGAACCGCGTCGCACTGCTGCAACGACGCCTGGCCGACCGGATTCCGGACGAGCTGGGGGTGCGGGCCCTGCCGTGCCCGTTCGAGGTCGGCCCGTTGGTGGAAGCGATGTGGTGGCACCCGATGTACGACAACGACCCCGAGCACCGCTACCTCCGAGACCTCGTCGTCCGCGCCACCCGCATCGACGCCGCTGATACGCAGCTTCGGCAGAAGTGATTTCCGCTCATGCCGCACCGCGCTGACACTTCGACGTCAGTGACGCCGGCGTCGAGAGCCGGCCCCTGACTTCACCGGAGAAGCCAGTGACGGACTCCGCTCCCCCGCTCACCGCCACCCTGGACCCCGCCACCGGGCGTCCGGCGGGCACCGCCCAAGCCGTCGTCCTCCTGCTGGCCAGCTGCCTGGCCGTGCTCGGCGCTGTGCTGCTCGCCCCGGTGCTGCCCCTCATCCAGGACGCTTTCGCCGACACGCCGGGCGTCGCCACCCTCACGCCCATCGTCCTGACCGTTCCGGCCCTGATCATCGGCCTCACCGCGACGACAGCGGGCCGCGTCGTCGACCGGCTCGGCCGCAAACGGCTGCTGGTGGGCGCTCTCGCCGTGTACGCCGTCGTCGGCACCGCGCCGCTGTGGCTGTCGTCCCTGCCCCTGATCGTCGCGAGCCGGGTCCTGGTCGGCCTCACCGAAGCCGCGATCATGACCTGCTGCACGACACTGCTCGCCGACTACTTCCACGGGCCCCAGCGGGAGCGGTACTTCGGCCTCCAGACCGTCTACACCACCGTGGCCGCAACGGTTTTCTTCGCCGTCGGCGGCCTGCTCGGCTCGTTGGGCTGGCGTACCCCGTTCTGGCTCTACGCGATCAGCCTGCCACTCGCGTTCGTCGCGGCTCGCGTGATCTGGCAACCACCGCAACACCACACCCGCGAGAAGCTCCCGCCTCTGCCGTGGCGCGGCCTGCTGGCCCCGGTCGGCGTCACCCTCATCGGCGGTCTTGTCTTCTACGTCCTCATCGTCGAACTGTCCTATGTGCTCGACGGCATCGGCGTCACGTCCACCGCCACCATCGGTCTGGCCAGCGCCCTCGGCTCCCTGGCCACCGCCGTCGCGGCCTATCTGTTCCCCCGCGTCGCGCGGCTCGGTCCAGCCGTCACCGTCCCGGCGGCGTTCGCGCTCTCGGGGCTCGGCATCCTCGGCCTCGCGCTGGCCCAGTCAGTACCGGTCGCGGTGCTCGGCGCCGTGGTCGCCGGTCTCGGCAACGGTCTCATGCTCCCCTCCCTGCTCACATGGGCGCTGGGCAGCCTGACCTTCGAGCAACGCGGCCGCGGCACCGGAATCTGGACCTCCGCCATGTTCATCGGCCAGTTCGTCTGTCCACTTGCGATCCTCGCGCTGGCCGACGCCACCACTGGACTGCCCACCGCCCTGCTCGTCGTCGCGGTCGCCGCACTCCTGCTCGCCCTCGCCGTCCGGCTCATCCACCCCACGCGGTCGGTCGCTGTCCCAGCCGGGACGCCGTGACAGGGCCGACCGGCACCGTTGAGCCGTCACCTCACTCCACCGTGCAGGTCATGTCGTTCAGCGTGAAGGCGCCAGGCACGGAGTTGGCGTGGCGATACGAACCGTAGAACCCGATACGCACGGATTCGCCGGCCGGAATGACCTCGGCGTCGTCGACAACGCTCGAGGTCGACCCGTGGATCACCACCTCGCGGCAATGATCGACTCACCCACTCGGTGGCTGCATGCGCAACACTCGGGCGTCGCCGTCGAGCCTTTTCACAAGATCGTCCAAGTCGTCGTTGAGCGCCACATAGCGGCCGCTGAGTCCGTCGTAGGCGCCGGAGACGAGTGCGACGACCTTCTCCGCGCATGCCTCTGGAGGTGACCAAGCTGCAACGGGCAGGGCGTCGAGGTCCGGGCGGTTCGCTGTCATGCCGGTCCGCACCAAGCCTGGGCTCAGGTCGACCAACACCACTCCGGACCCATCCACCTCGGCTGCGAGCGCGTCGGTGAAGCGCATGAGTGCTGCCTTGGACACGCCGTAGGCCAAGGAGGCTCCGACGACCTTCGACCCCTGCATCGAGTTGATGTTGATGATGTATCCGCTGTTCCTCTCCACCATCCCGCCCAGCACGGCGTGGGTGAACAGCAGTGGCCCTCGGACGTTGGTCTCCACGACGCGCCACCAGTCGTCCGGGTCGATGTCGGTGAACGGCATCGGCTGGCTCGCGTAGCCCGCGTTGTTGACCAGGATGTCGATCGGCCCGAGTTCCGCGGAGACCACGCGCACGGCCTCGGACACGTCGCGAGCATTGGTCACATCGCCGGGAACCGCCGTCACGGTGGCGCCCTCGGCCTCGGCGAGCTTGGCCGTCTCGGCGAGTTGGTCCGCGGAACGAGCGGTGAGACCGACCTGGTACCCCTCGGCGGCCAACCGAACGGCGATGGCACGGCCGATACCGCGACCAGCGCCAGTGACGAGTGCTGTCTTGGACAAAACCGTGCTCCTTCAATCGAGGTCGGAAGTGAGGAGGTCGGCGTACGCGACCGAAGTGGACGAGACCCGGATGCTCCCGTGGCTGGCGGCGGTCCGCACATCTCTCCAGATGCGCTCCAACGTGTTCTCCGCCGAGACCGTGGACGTGCCCGCCGCACGGACGAGCCGGTCGGTCGCCGAGTGGAGCCACTCGGCGGCCAGTGCGCAGTCGCGGGCCGCTCGCGCGGTGAGCACCTTGCCCGGTTTGCCTTCGTCCGCGGTCGCAGCGACCCGTTCGAGCAGCAGGTGCGCCGTGTCGATCTCGCCGATGGCTCGTCCGAGTTCGAGTTGGTACGTGGCCTGTTCCAACGGTGCCAGAGGCCGGGCTCGCCGGCGGTCGGCGATCAGTCGCAGCCACTCGGCCTGGGCAGCGCGCGCTGCTCCCAGCATCGGCGCTACGAACGACAGTCCCGTTACCGACTTGAGCGGCGCGGCGTGGCAGGGGGCGGCCGAATCCATCGGCGTGCCGTCGTGAAGATCGGTGAGCGAGAAGGTGAGGGACGGGGGAACCTGTGCGCTACCCACGATCAGCGTGTGGCTCGCGGTCGCCGCATGCCCAGGCTCGTCCAAGCCCGCTGGACCGAGTAGTCGGCACGCGGGACCGCGAAGACCCGGTTCTCCGATCCGGCCCGCGCGCAGACCAACGCCCAGTCCGACATCTCGACGGCACTCACGAACGGCCACTCGCCCCGCAAGGTCCACCCGTCGGCCTGCCGCTCGGCCACGCCGGCGGGCATCAAGGAGCCCACGATCAGGGTGTCGGGTCCGCCGGCCTCCCACAGCCGCCGCTGGCCGGCGCCTGGCAGGTAGCCGGCCATCCGCCCGAGGCTTGCGGCGAGCGAGGCGAACCAGGAGGCCGCGCCACAGCCGATCCCGAGCCGGGTGACGGCTCGGGTGAAGTCGGTGAACGTGCCCGCGTGACCACCCCACTCGACAGGCACGAAGTGACGGGCGAAACCGGCTTGCACCACGGCCTTGACCACTGTCGGGGCCAGTCGGCCCTCACGGTCGGACTCGGCCGCGTGCTCGGCAGCGAGCGGGAGCACGTCCTCGACGGCGGTCCGCAGGCGTGAATCGTCGTCCACGCTACGCCTCCACGGGGGCCGGCCCCGCCGTGCGGCCACCAACCAGGCCGGTGAGCTGTTCATGGCTGCGCCGCACGGTGATGGTGGTGATCTCGTAGGTCGACACGCGGTTGCTCAGGAACGGGTCCTCGGCGGCGATGCGCTCGATCTCGGCCCGGTCGACCCCGGCGGCGACGATGGCACCGCCCTCCTCTTCCCGCAGGGTCTGACCAGAGACCAGGAAGACACCGGACGCGTGATACCGGTCGAGGTAGGCGATGTGCCCAGGGGTGTGCTTCGCGATTTCCTCCGGTGCGGCTTGGTGCCGGACAACCAGCAGGTGCAGTTCCGTCATCGTTTCCCTCCGGGATCGTTCAGGCGGCGAGCAGTCGCACGGGCAGGTTCCTCAGCCCCCACGTGAAGTTGGACGCGTTGTACGTCGGCTCGGCGACGAGTTCGAACCCGCGGACACGGGCGACGAGTTCCTCCAGGAACACCGTCAGTTCCAAGCGTGCGAGCCGGGAGCCCAAGCACAGGTGCCGGCCCGCCCCGAAAGTGATGTGCCGGTTGGCGGCCCGTCCTACGCGGAACCGGTCGGCCTCGTCGAACACCGCCTCGTCCCGGTTGGCCGAGGCGTTCCAGACGGTGACCCGTTCGCCGACTCCGATGTGGACACCGCCTACCGTCGTGGCACGAACCACGGTGCGCAAAGCGTGCACACCAGGCACCGTCCACCGCAGCACCTCCTCGACTGCCGTCGGCGCCGCCTGCGCACCGCCTGCGCGCAGGACTGCCCACTGGTCGGGGTTCTCCGCGAGCGCCAGCACCGCGCCGGCCGCCGAGTAGCGCGTCGTCTCGTTGGCGCCGGCCAGCACACCGTTGCAGTTGAAGACGATCTCCTCGTCGCTGAGCGGACGTCCGCCTGCTGGATCGTCCGTCGCCCTCCGGTCCAGAGCGATGCGGCTGACGAAGTCGTCGCCGGGACGCGCTCGCCGCTCGGCGAGCAGTTCGGTGAAGAACAGGAAGATCTCGCTGTGCGCGCCCGCCCTGGTCGCCTCGTCCGCGCCTTCGAACGCGTCGGTCGTGACCTGCCCGATCCACTCCCAGTCCGAGCGGGGGACGTCCATGAGAGCGCACACGACATGGTTGGGGATCTTCTTGGCCACGTCGAGGAAGTCCAGTTCGCCCACCTCGACCGCGTCGGCGAGGACATCCCGGACCACACGCCGCACGAGCCCGTCAACGCGGTGCATCTCGGCCGTCGTGAACGACTTGGCGAACACCCGTTTGAGGTGGGTGTGATCCGGCGGGTCGGACACGATCAGCATCCGCTGAGCCACCGCCGCGACGGCATCGGGGTTCCCGCCGAGGCGCATGCCATAACGCGAGCTGTAGGAGTCTGGGTCGCTGTAGACACCCACAACGTCGTCGTAGCGGGTGACGACCCAGAAACCGCCATCGTCGTCGGGGTGCCAGTGGACGGGGTCGTGGCGGCGCAGGTGTGCCAGCGCCGCCCAGAACTCGTTGCGCGCGAACAGTTGTCCGTCAGTCAGGTCGATGTCCACGTCAGCACCTCACCGCGTTCCGGGCCGCTGGCCGGCCTGGCTGTCGTCCACGAATCTGATGCAGGAGTCCTCGGTGCCATGAAAACCGGTCGGAGACCAACCGTCAGGCGGGACCGCGTCGGCCGGGTGGAGCCCGTATCGGCCTTCCTCGTCGACCAGCACCGCAAGCAGGAAAACGCCGGGATCACCGGTCATCAGATGCGCTCCCTCTCATCAGGTTCGGCAGCATGTCCCTCAGCAGTGCCACCACCAGATCGGTGTGCTGCCCTGGGAAGTAGTGCCCACCGTCGAACTGACGGTGGTGGAACGAGGCGCCCGCGTAGCGATCCCAGCCGGCGAGGTGCTCGGCAGTCACAGTTCCGTCGTCCCGGCCACCCCATGCCCACACGGGGCAGGACACGGTGGCGCCACACGGATCGCGATACGTAAGCGAGAGCCGCGCATCGCGCCGCAGCATGTCGAGCATCAGCTGCCGGCTGCCTTCGTCCAGTTCGTATTCGTCGAGGGCCCGCTCTTGCAGCAACTGTTCCAAGGCCTGGTCGTCGTCGACCAGGCCGCGTCCAGCTCCGATCCACAGGTGCGGTGGCCGGCACGCCGCCACGACCAGGGCGGCAGGCCACGCGCCGTGGCCGTCACCGAGCCGCCGTGCCACCTCGTACCCGAGCAGGCCGCCGAAGCTCTGCCCGAAAATCACCACCGGCTGCTCCAACGCGCCCAGGCCGACGAGTTCCCCGACCACAGCGGCGACCGCGTCGTCCACATCCGCCGGCGCGGGGTCACGCCACCGGTTCTCCCTGCCTGGGAGTTGCACACCGACCACCGACACGCCCGTACCCGCGGCGGACTGCCAGGAGCGGAAGAACCGGCACCCGCTGCCCGCTGGTGGCAGGCACACCACGCGCGCGCGACGGGTTCGGAGTGGAACGGAACCAACCACGTCCCGGTCATCAGGCGCTCTCTCCGGCTTCGACGACGAGCCGGTCCAGACGGCTCGCCAGTGCGGCGGCCGTCGGTTCCGCCAGCAGGTCCTCCATGGTCAACCGAACGCCGGTCGTCCGGCGCAACCCGGCGATCGCCTGCGCGGCCAGCAACGAATGGCCGCCCATTTCGAAGAAGTCGGCATCGACGTCGATCACGGGTTGCCCGAGCAGGTCGCCCCACGCCCTGCACACCTCGTGCTCGTGGGCGGTTTCCGGCGCCCGCCCGCGGGGCGTTCCCGACGGGACGACGTCACGTACGAGAGCCGCGCGGTCGATCTTGCCGGTGGCCTGGGTCGGCAACGCCGCGACGACCTCCACGAACGCGGGGACGGCCGCGCCGGCCAGCAGGCGGCCGCAGTACTCACGCAGCTCCGGACCGGTGATCCGGGCACCGGGCTCCGCGACGACCGCCAAGCCGAGAACATCACCCGACCGCGCCACGAACGCCGCCGCGGCCCTCACACCCGGATGCCCTGACGCCACCCGGTCCACTTCACCCAACTCGATCCGGTACCCGCGAACCTTGACCTGATCGTCGGCGCGCCCGGCGTACTCCAGTTGTCCGTCCCGGCGCACCACCACCAGGTCGCCGGTGCGGTACATGCAAGTGCCCACGCCGTCGAACGGGTCCGGCACGAACCGCGCGGCGGTCAGCCCGGCGAGGTTGCGGTATCCGCGGGCGACCGCGGGCCCACCGATGTACAGCTCGCCGACCACGCCGACCCCGACCGGCCGGCGCCGCTCGTCCAGGACGTGCACCTGGTATCCGGGCAGAGCCCGGCCGATGGTCTGCACGTCGTCACCTCGTGCCGTGTCCGCCCAGGTCGCCGCGATCGTCGTCTCGGTCGGCCCGTAGACGTTGAGAACGCGGTGTGCGTCAGTGAGCTGCCGGGCCACCTGCGGCGGACACGGCTCCCCCGCCACGACCACGACCTCTGCACAGCCGATGGCGTCCAGGCAGCCGAGCAGCAACGACGGGGTCAGGCACACCGTGCGCGGCGCTATCTCCGCGATCCGTCCCGCCAGGTCAGCCTGACCACCTTCGGCAGCGAGGTCGATGATCGCCATCCCCTGCCCGTGCAACAGGTACAGCAAGGCACACCACAGCCAGCCGTCGAACGCGGGCGATACGGCGTTGATCCCGGTGCCGCCGGCCGGAAGGCCCAGGGTGGCCAAGGCGTCCAGGAAGCATCCGAGCCCCCGGTAGCTGACCTCGACGCCCTTGGGCCAGCCTGTGGTGCCGGACGTGTAGACGACATAGGCGCAGCTGTCGACATCGACGGCGACCGCGCGTGTCTGCAGTGGCGGCACGTCGCCGCCGTGGTCCACCCGTCGCAGTCTCGGAGGAACCGCGCCCTCCGGCAGCCGATCGGCGAGGACGAACTCCGCACCGGAGTCCCGCAACACGAAGTTGAGCCGGTCTGCCGGGTGGCGCTCGTCGAGGAGGATCGCGGTCGCACCGAGCCGCCACAGCGCCAAGAGCGCCGCCGGTCCGCTACGGGAACGACCGAGAGCGACTGCGACACCACTGCCACTGCCGACCCCCTCGGCGGCAAGCACGCGAACCAACTGATCGGTGCGATCCGCCAGCTCTGCGAAGGTGTACGCGCCATCCGGGGCGGTCACGGCCGTCTCGTCGGGCCTCAGCGTCGCCCATCGCGCCAGTGCATCGTGCAACTGCCCGGCTCCCTGCGCAGTCATCGCGGCACCCCGCCTTCGAGCAGGACGGGCGCGCGGTTCGGCAATTGGATGAAGAAGTGCAGTGGCAGAGCGACGTTGGACGGCATTCAACTCACCTTCGTCCCGAACCAGTCCACAGAGGACTGGACGAAGTTGCGCATTCCGTACAGCAGGGGCCTGCCCTCGCGCACCGCGAGACTGGCCACTTCGCCGTACACGACGGTGTGGTCCCCCACCTTGTCCATCCGCACGACCGCGCAGTCCGCGACCGCGACCGTCTCGTCCAGCCAGGGCATCCCCATCGGGGAACGCCGCCACCCGACGGCACCGAACCTGTCCTGTCCGGAAGCCGAGAACACCTCGGCCACGCGGCGGGCATCCGCCTCGAGCAGGTTGACCGAGAACGCACGTCGCGCCCGCGCCGCGCGCAACGTCGTTCCGGCGGTGTGCAGGCACACCAGCAGGGTCGGCGGAGTGACACACACGCTGGTCAGTGACGAGCAGGTCATGCCGACCGGGTCATTTCGATCGTCCACTGTGGTCACGATCGCGACACCGGTGGGGAATCGGCTCATCAGCTCGCGGAAGTCGCTCGCAGGCGGTCCTTCCTGATCGCGCGGCCTCATCGTGCGTGCAGCTCACGGAGATAGTCGTACGAGGAGGGCAACACGGTGAGCAGTTCCGACTGCCGCTGCCGCACCTCGGCGAACAGGCGGTCGGCCACCGGAACGGAATCCGGCTTGTACGCCAACACCGGAGCCTCGTGCTCCGGCAGGAAACCGAGCCCGGCGAAGATGCAGTAGTAGCTGCCGTTGGTCCAGAAGTTCTTGAACTCCGCCTCGAAGTTCGCGTAGTACGCGCCCTCGCCGACGATCGGCGGGTTCACGGGGAGGCCCGCCCGGTACATCGCGGCCTTCTCCCGCATGTCGGCCGACAGCACGATCTCCTTGTTGGCACGCCAGAAGGGCGTGTCTTCGCGCGGTGAGAAGTAGAAGTGCGCCTGGATGAAGTCCCGAGTCTCGTCGAACATGTCGGCGATCTCCCGGTTGAAGCGATCGATCAGCACCTGGTCGAAGCTG
The DNA here is from genome assembly GCF_012184385.1 of Lentzea indica. GTDB lineage: Bacteria > Actinomycetota > Actinomycetes > Mycobacteriales > Pseudonocardiaceae > Lentzea > Lentzea indica. The sequence continues at coordinate 14,106 of NZ_VSRL01000065.1, read as the reverse complement.
CGGTCGGGGAAGTGCTTCACCAGCTGGTAGATCGCGGCGTAGGTGAAGTAGAGGCCGCTGGACTCCAGGGGTTCGAGGAAGCACGAGGCCAATCCGATGCTCACGCAGTTCTTCACCCACGACCGCCGGTTGCGGCCGACGCGGAAGCGGATGTGGTTGAACGTGCCCTCCGGGTCGAGGCCCCACAGCCGGCAGAAGTCCACCGTGGCCTGGTCGCGTTCCACGAACTCGCTGGAGTACACGTAGCCGGTGCCGAACCGGCCGAGCATCGGGGTCTTCCACGCCCAGCCGGACTTCATGGCGAACGCGGTGGTGTAGGGCTCGACGCCGTGCTTCTCATCATCGTGCGGCACCGGGCAGGCGACAGCACTGTCGCACAGCAGGTGGTCGCCCTGGTCGAGGAACGGCTCCTCCATGACCTTGTTGATCAGAGCGCCGCGAAAACCCGAGCAGTCCACGAACAGATCGGCTTCGAGCGTTCGGCCGGTCTTCGTCCTGAGCGCGGTGATGAAACCGCGGGAGTCCCGCAGGACCTCGGTCATCTCGTCCTGCACGTGCGCCACGCCCTGCTTCTCCGTGGCGAACCGGCGGAGGAAGTCCGCGACCAGATGCGCGTCGAAGTGCCAGGCGTAGTTGACGACCGCCTTGCCGTCCGACAGCTTCGGTGCCTTGTTCGCGTCCATCAGGGCCGGTTCGACGAAGCAGCTGTAGTCGTAGGGCAGCGTCGTCTCACCGCGCAGGTGGCGGTCCGACCAGTGGTGCGACAGCGGTACCCGATCGTGCGAACCGAGGATCCCGAAGGGGTGGTAGAAGTGGTCCGAACGGCCGTCAACCAGTCGCGGCGTCACCTCGCCCTCGCCCGGTGTGCGCCAGTTCACGAACTTCACCGCCATCTTGAAGCTCGCGTTGCACTCCCGCATCCACTCCTCTTCGGGGATGCCGAGATAATCGAAGAAGACACGCTGTAGATTCGGGACGGTCGCCTCGCCCACCCCGATCTTCGGGATGGCCGGCGCTTCCAAGACGGTGATGTCGACCGTGCTCTGAAGGGCCTTGCCCAGGTAGGAGGCGGTCATCCATCCGGCGGTGCCGCCACCCAGGATGATCACCCTGCCGATTCGCCGATCCACGTTTCCCCCGTGTTGGACGATTGCCTGCGAAGCCGGGTCAGCGCGCAGCTGTACAACCGACCCGAATACACGTCGAGACATTGCTCCGACGTGTCCGGACGTCACGAATTGATGCGTGCCGCAATCACACCTGCGGACCGCATGAGCATCAACAGCAACTTATCTTGAATGCGACCTGCGCATGAATACCCCCACTGTCGGCCCCCCCGGGTCGAATTCCGACCGTACCAGGCACGTCGATCCAGTCAACCCCGTGAACACCGGTCCCTCGAATGGAGTAGGCGGCTACTCGCCGCAGTCGATCACGGCACCCACATCCAGCCTGCACCAACGTTCACCGGGCGTTCCTTTTCCTTGCAGCGTCCCCGCTTCAACGGAAGTTGCTCCACAGTGGACAGTCAGCGCCAGGGCGGTCGCGCTACCGGGGGCCGCCGCCACATTCGTCGGCAGGCAGGGCGACCGATCGGACCGGCAGAAGACACCCCGGCGTACCCCAAGGCGGATGGACAATTACGAAACGCCACCCACCACGGTTGCGCCCTCAACCTTGCTTGGCATAGATTCCTCTTTACGATCCACGCTCCTGGGGGGAGCTGTGCACGTGTTCTCGCAGGCGAGAGCGCGTGTGGACGAGCGGAGGGGTTGACGGTTTTCGGATGCGCGATCGCCTTGAGTCAACAAGGACTTCACCGGATGTCCGAAATATCGTTTTCGGACTGTCCGGGCGAGGTGCTGTCGAGCAGCCAGCGAACTGCTCGGCGACAGTCGTCCGGATGGTCGTTCACGCTCGTCCACATTGCAGGCACGCTCGCGTCCGCCGAGATTGCGCAGGAGTGAACGAGTGATGACCACCCACGAGACCGAGCGCGATCTGCTCGGCGGCCTGTCCCCCACGGCGTGGGACAAGATGGCGGACGGGCATTTCTACTCGACCAGCACATGGCTTTCCCATTGCGCGTCCTATCCGGGCGCGAGCTGTGGTGCCGCGGTGGCGGGCAGCGCGGCGGTACCGATCGTCCGGTTCGACGGACCGCCGCCGGGCAATTACCACTGGGCCGATCTTCTTGCCAAACGCGAGCTGCCCGTCGTGCCGATCGACGGCCTCCTCGTCGGCTCCCGGCTGGCCTACCAGTCCCACCTGCTGGGAGATCGCTCGCCGACTGCGCTCTCAGGCCTCGTGGCGGAAGTCCGGGCACTCGCGACGGAACAGCCGGCTGTCGCCATGTATCTGTCCACATCGGACGTTCTCGCGTTGCACGCGGCCGGCGTCCGCGCAACACCGGTGCTGCTGGAACCGGACGCGTGGCTCGACGTACCCGAGGGCGGCTGGGACGCGTGGCTGCAGTCGCTGCCCAGCAAACGGCGAGTCAGCGTGCGCCGTGAGGTGCGCCTGTTCGAGGAGGCGGGATTGAAGATCACGCACGTGGCGCTGGAGGAGTGCTGGGACCGGTTGCCCCCGGTGGCCAACTCGATGGCGATCAAGTACGGATACTCGGCCCGCACCCCCGACTTCATCAAGGAGTTCGCCCGTTACCGCGAGTCCTCGGGCGCGGTCGCCCAAGTGGCGCTGTGCACGAAGGGCGACAACGACGACCTGCTCGGCTTCTGCATGTACTACAAGCACGGTGACACGATCTTCCTGCGCTGGGCGAGCTTCGACTACGACCTTCTCACCGGCAACATGGAGTACTTCAACCTCACCTACTACACCCACATTCGCCTGGCGGACCGGGCCGGGACCCGTCGTCTGCACGCCGGCAAGGGCGCCGTGGACGCGAAGGTCTTCCGTGGCGCGCATCTGCGACCGCTGTGGATGCTCGACCTCTCCGAGAACAGTCCGCACGAGCAGGCCGAGGGCGACATCCGCCGGCACAACGCGCGACTGCTCGCGGACCTCGAGGCGGACAAGAGGATGAGCCGAGCCATCACCGATCGCGCCGAGTGGTCGGTGTTCTGCTGATGGCCACTCGGAGGGTTCTTGTCATCGGGGTGCCGTGGAGCACGGGCGAACTCACCATGGCGGCGGCCGACGCCCAGGATCTGCAAGCCCGGCTCGTCGTCGCCGACACCGAGGCGAAGCTTCGTGGCGTCGAGAACACCACCTCGTTCGACCGGCTCGTGGTGGCCGCGTTGGACGTCGACTCCATCGTGGACGTGACGCGGACCGAGCACTTCGACGCGATCGTGTCCATCACCGAACTGACCGTGGAGCTGGCTGCGCAGGTCCGTGAAGCAAAAGGGTTCGGCGGAACGTCCAGCGATACCGAGCGTGCCGTGCTCGACAAGGCCGCAACCCGGGAAACGCTGCGGTCCAAAGGACTGACCGAAGTCGATCACCGCAGTGCCACCATCACCGAACTGGCCGACCTGCTCGACGTGGTGCAGCTGCCTGCGATCGTCAAACCGCGCTCGTTCACCGGCAGCATCGGCGTGCGTCTGCTGCACGACCGGTCCGACGTCGAAGCCGTGACCCGGCAGTACGACCTCGCCAAGGCACCCGCTTTCGGCCGCGATCAGATCACGGTGGAATCGTTCATCCCTGGTCCGGAGGTGAGCGTCGAGGGGCTGGTGGTGGACGGTGAGCTCAGCCTGTTCGCAATCACCGACAAGATCAACACTGGCTCGCCGATCTTCTACGAGGTCGCTCACGTGATGCCGAGCCGGTTCACCGCCGACTGGGAAGAACGGGTACGGAGCTATCTCCAGGACGTGGTGACCGCGTTGGGAGTGGTGACCTCCCCGATCCACGCCGAGTTGAAGCTGGCAGGCGATCGGCCGGAAATGATCGAGATCCACACCCGGTACGGCGGCGGGCGGATCGTGGACCTGTTGCAGGCCACCTACCCACGCCGCGCTTACCGCGACTACCTGGCCGCGGTTCTCGACGGCGTCCGGCCGGAGATCGTCGAACCGATCGCGGTGCACGGCACGGGATTCTTCGTCGGGCTGGTGGATCTGCCGCTGGCCCCGCCGTCGTTCGACTTCCCGCACCCGGCGGCCGTGACCGCGATCGACTTCGACGCCAGGAGGCAGCCGCCCTTGCTCGAACACGAGGGCCTGCGGCTCCAGTACTGGCGAGCGGGGCACGCCACCTTCTCCTCACCGGACTACCAGCACGTCTGGGAGAACGTGCTGTTCGTCAGGGATCAGGTCCCGCACACCGACCCGTCCAACCTTTCGACTCCGTCCACTCTGTCAACGAGGTGACATGACTGCCGTGAACGGTGACCCCGCGACCCGCCTGTGGGGACAACCGGGCTTCCGCAACTTGTGGATCGGATTGACCGCCTCCGAGTTCGGGAGCCAGCTCACCAGAGTGGCAGTCCCACTGGTCGCCGTGCTGGCGCTGAACGCGTCCTCCGAGCAGGTCGGTCTCCTCGCGGCAGCGACCCAACTGCCCTACATCCTGGTGGCGCTCGTCGCGGGGGTGTTCGTCGACCGGCTCTCCCCGCGGCGGATGTTGATCGGTGCCGACCTGGGCAGGCTCGTGCTGCTGGCGGTGATCCCGTTGATGTACGCCACCGACCTGCTTGGCATCGGCTGGCTGTACGTGATCGCTTTCGCCACCGGCACCTGCACGGTGCTGTTCGACGTCGCGTCGCAGGCGAACCTGCCGCTGATCGTCCACCGCGACCAACTGGCATCAGGCAACGGGGCGATGGAGGCGAGCCGGTCCGCGTCGACCATCGCAGGCCCAGCGGCGGGCGGTGCGCTCGTCCAGGTCTTCACCGCGCCGCTGGCCGTCGCGGCCGGTGCTGTGGCCTACCTGGTGTCGGTGATCGCGGTGTGGCGGACACCGACAGCGGGTCGCACCGGTGGCCAACCACCCACTGGTGGCGTCATCCGGCAGATCCGAGAGGGCATTCGGGTCGTGTTCGGCAACGAAGTGCTGCGGATCATGGCCATCGTCGCGGGCGTCTACAACCTGTTCTTCGCCGGATACCAGACCGTCAACCTGCTGTTCCTGACGCGAGAGCTGAACCTGTCGGCCAGCGCCGTGGGCATCGTGCTCGGTGCCCTGGGCCCAGGACTGCTGGTGGGGGCCAGCGTCGCCGCGTGGCTACCGCGCCGGATCGGCTATGGACCGACCATCCTCCTCACCGCGATCGGCGCGAACGGTGTGGTGCAGGTGATGTCCCTGGTGCACGGCAACGGCGTGCCGTCCGTCGTCGCTTTGGTGGCGGTCAACTTGGCGTTCGGAGGGTTCGGCCTCTCGCACGCGATCGTGATGCGCACCATTCGCCAGGTGATGACGCCCAACGAGTTCCAGGGCAGGGTCGCGGCGACCAACCGGTTCTTCGCCCAGGGTGCGACGCCGATCGGTGCGCTCCTGGGCGGTGTGCTCGGCGGGCTCATCGGCTTCCGGAGCGCGCAGTTCGTCATGACGTTGGGGATGCTCTCGGTGGTGGTGCCACTGGCGCTGTCATCACTGCCCCGGATCGGCAAGGACCTGTCACAAGTGGAGACCTGATCGACCAGCTGGGGGGCCGGCAATGAGAGGCGAGAAGAACGGGGGGCTGCGCAGGCAGCTGTCCAGTCGACAAATCGGGATGATCTCACTCGGTGGCGCGATCGGAACCGGGTTGTTCCTCGGATCAAGTCTTGCGATCACCAAGGCGGGGCCGGCTGTGGTGCTGGTGTACCTGGCTGCCGCGCTGGTCGCGGTGGCTCTGGCGTACGCCCTGGCCGAGATGGTGGTGGTACACCCTCATGCGGGTGGCTTCGGCGCGGTGACGAACAGGTACCTCGGTCCGTTCGCCGGCTACCTCCAGCGGTGGTCCTACTGGGCCGCCCAGGTCGTCACAGTGGGCGGCGAGGTGGTCGCCGCCGGCCTGTACGTCAGGTTCTGGTGGCCGCAGGTGCCGCTGTGGGCAGCCGTGTCGTTCTTCGCCGTCGTGGTCGTGGTCGTGAACCTCGCCGCGGTGAAGCTGTTCGGTGAAGTCGAGTACTGGTTCTCGGCGGTCAAGGTGTTCGCACTCGTCATGTTCGTGGTTCTCGGTGCGGCGTACGTCGCGGTCGGGCTGCCTGGACGGGATGCGGTGGGGTTGTCGGCGTGGACCGACCACGGTGGGTTCGCGCCGAACGGGCTCAGCGGTCTCTGGTTGGCAGTCACCATTGCCACGCTGAGCTACGGCGGAGTCGAGGCGGTCGCAATGACAGCGGCGGAGTCCCGGCAGCCCGACCGCGACATCCCACGCGCCACGCGGCGGGTCGTGCTGCGCCTCGTGCTGTTCTACGTGCTGGCGACCGGAATCATCGTCGCAATCGTGCCGTGGACGAGAGCCAGCGAGGGCGGGGGCATCACCAAGAGCCCGTTCGTACTCTTGTTCGAGGTAGCCGGCATTCCCGCGGCTGCGGGGATCATGAACCTCGTCGTGCTGACCGCAGCCCTGTCCGCCGCGAACACCACCCTCTACCTCGCCTCCCGCACCGTCCACTCGCTGGCCCTGGACGGCCTCGCTCCCGGCCGCCTGGCCGCCACGTCGTCCCACGGCAGCCCAGTCGGTGCGGTGCTCGTCTCCACCATCGGCCTCGCCGTCGCAGCACTCGCGGCTGCGCTCTCTCCCGGAGATGTCTTCCCGCTCATGCTGGGCATCGGTTTGTTCAGCGGCATGATCACCTGGTTGCTGGTGTTCGCCGGGCACTGGGCGTTTCGCCGGCGCCGCACCGCTGAAGGGCTCGACCCGGCGCCATTCCGTCTGCCTGGGGCGCCGGTCACCACCGCACTGGCTGCGGCCTTCGTGGTGTCGGTACTGATCACCACGGCGTTCACCGCGGAGTTCGGTGCCGCCTGGAAGGTGGGTTCGGTGTTCACCGCGTTGTTGTGCCTCTGCTGGCCGCTGGTCAGGGCCCGTCGACGGGCATGGCAACTGGCGGAGGCCAACCGCTGACCGCCGTCGAGCCCGACCGACCGGACGCCGGCCCTCTGCGCTGGAGGGATTGATGCTGAAACGCAAAGGGAGTCCACGTCGCGCTGCGACTCTTCGTCGTGATGATCATCTCGGTGGTGAACGGGCACGCGCGCCGGCCAAGAGAACTGCGGATCCACTGCCGCGGGTAACCACCACAGGGGGAAGCTTTGCTGGAACACACTGATCCGAATCTGTTGCTGGTGTTGAAGGTCTTACCCGCAATCGTGGCGATCCTGGTCACCTCGTGGGGGTGCGGCAGGCTCGCACTGATGATCGGCCAGCCCAGGGTGCTCGGCGAGATGGTGGCCGGCGTGTTGCTCGGCCCCACCTTTCTCGGAGCCTTGTTTCCCGGCGTGCAGCAGTCGCTGTTCCCCGCCGAAGTCAAACCCGTCCTGTACGTGCTGAGCACGATCGGCCTGACGATGTTCATGTTCCTCGTCGGCGCCGGGCTCGACCACGGATCGAAGGAGAAGGGTGAGGGCGGCAAGGCCGCGGTACTCGCCATCTCCGGAATCCTGCCGTCGTTGCTGCTCGGCGCCGGCGTCGGCGTGCTGCTGCACGACAAGCTGTCCCTGCCGGCCGTGAGCGTGTTCCAGTTCGCGCTGTTCGTGGGCGGCGCGTTGTCGATCACCGCGTTCCCGATGCTCGCCCGGATCCTGTACGAACGCGGACTGCAGAACTCCAGAATCGGCCGTCTCACCCTGTTCGCCGCGTCGATCGACGACGCTGCCGCGTGGTGCCTCCTCGCCGTTCTGTCCGCGCTGCATGCCAACGCCGGCATCGGTAGCGCGATGGTCACCATCGGGCTGTCCGTCGCGTTCGTCGCAGTCATGCTCTTCGGGGTACGACGGTTGCTGCGTCCCCTGGGCGACCAGGTCGAGCGGAACGGCAAGTTCGGCTTCGACCACATGTACATCGTCGTCGGTGTCGTGTTGCTCGCCGGCTTCTGCACCGACTACATCGGGATCTACTCGGTGTTCGGCGGGTTCATCGCCGGCCTGGCGATGCCGCGCAACAAGGCGTTCCGTGAGGCGTTGCACGGCAAGATGATGGAGGTGGTCTGCGTGCTGCTGCTGCCCATCTTCTTCACGCTGTCCGGCCTCAACACCCAACTGAACGGCTTCGGCAGCGCCGCCATGCTGCTCCCGTTCGCTCTCATCCTGGTAGCCGGGTTCGCGGGCAAGTACTTCGGCTGCGCGCTGTCCATGCGCGCGACCGGATTCGGGTGGCGCGAGTCGTTCGCCGTAGGCGGCCTCATGAACGCCCGCGGCCTGATGATCCTCATCTTCATCAACATCGGCCTGGCCCAGAAGATGATCACTCAGGAGGTGTTCTCGATGCTCGTACTGGTCGCGGTGATCACCACCGCCGCCGCCGTACCGCTCTACCGGTGGGCATTGCCCAGCCGAGTCGAGCAGCAGATGATGTTCCTGCCTCAGGAACGGGAGAAGGCTCCAGCCTAGGCGAGGACGCTGAGCGCGGCCTTGATCTGCGAGAACGTTCTTCTCCCCGCTGAACCGCGGCACGCTCCTGCCGGCTCCACTACGGCGACTCGATGTCCGACACCACCTGGCACTGCGTACGACACGGCTGACCGGACACTGTGAGCTGGGCAAACCGGCTCACATGCGCGGCTGGGCGCTTTCGGCAATACGATCTGACGCACTATGTGCGAGCGCGCCAACGACCCCGCAGCCGAAGCTTCGATCAACGACCCCCTGCTCACCACGCCGACAGCCAGACTGATGGCACTGGCCATGGGCACCGGCATCCGAGTGTTCGAGGTGCCCGCGGCCCACAGCGTGGGACTCGCGGGCCTCGTCGGCCTCGGTTTCGACGAAGACGGCGAGCCACAATGCAAGATCGGACTCACCGACGACCTGGACGACGACCTGCGCGCCGACGTGCTGGCGTTCGGCATTGCGGTGCTCGTCGGCACGCCGGAGATTCTCGACGAAAGCCCGGACGGCATCCTCGGGATCAGCAGGCAACGACTTCCCCAAGCCGACAACGGCCCCGGCAACCTGGCCTGGCACATGTTGCAGACCTGCGGACGCGAGTCGCCGTCGACGACGTTCCGACTGATGATCATCCAACCCGACGAGTAGGCACAGCCCGGACATCGAAAGCACGAAGCCGACGAGAGGGAGCGCTGGCTCGACAGTCCACAAGGGACTTGGGTTCATGCCGTTGCGGTAGAAGAAAGTGCGGCCAGCTGGTCTGCGTACTCGATGCGTGCGATCCAGTCCGCGGGCCACGCGGCCAGACCGTGTGCGGCGCCTGCGAACGCTCCGGCCAGCGCGGCGACCGAATCGGAGTCGCCGCTGGTTCGGGCTGCCCGCACCAGGCTTTGCACCGGGTCGTCGGCGTGCCGGATCGCGCAGCAGAGGCCGGTAGCCAGCGCCTCCTCGGCTGTCCAGCCCTCACCGGCGGCGAGGCAGGCGTGGTCGCGCCCGGCATCTGCCACAGCGGTCCCAGCCACTCCTCCAGGTAGGCGTTCACCGAGTTGAAAGCAAGCAGACAGGACTCAGGAACAGGTTCAGTCCGGCAGTCGCGACAAAGTCGCCTGGGTCGTGCCCACCAGCGCGATCAACGCCGACACCGCCGCCGTGCCGTGCACAAGCGTCTTCATCGGCCTGCCCCTCGGCCGGCAGACGGCTGACCAGGACAGCCCGAGGAGCGCCAGCAGCGCGCCCGTGTACAGCACCACCGCGAACTTCTCCGGCGGGCCGTCGGCCAGCCGGCCGTGCACCAGCTTGACGACAGCGAGAGCGGTTGCCGTCAGCAGGACCCAGGGGCCGGTCCGGCTCACCAGGGTGCGGAACCGGTCGACGTGCCTGCCGAACACCGCTACCAACGGGCAGGCCAGCGCGGCGAGGAGGAGCACCACCGCTTGCCCCGGAATGTCGATGGCGCCGGCGACCATGAGCAAGAGGATCGCCGCCAACGCCGATGTCGCGGTCACCACCGCCCTCGACCGCCTGCTCGGCGCCGGGACGAACGGCCGCAGCACGGCGAACGCCGCCACGGCGGGGATCGCGGCCATGAGCGCGACCCTGAGCACCATGGGACCGATGGTGATCGGGACGGTGAGGGTGTGGTCGTGCCCCTGAGCGAGCAGCGGGCCCATCACACCCTCTCCAGGGCGCACGAACACAGCATGCGCGCGCGTTCCTCCACGGTCGGGCGGAGGTGGTAGACCATGGCCACCACCATGGGCACGAACACGATGGCGTTGTAGAAGAGGTGGAGCTCCACCCTGGGGAACATCAGCTGCGCGATGCTGGTCGGCACCTTCTTGTCGAGCAGGTTGGCGCCGGTGACCGCCTGCAGCAGCAGGAGCAGGTGTTCGAAGTGGTGCCAGATCTGGATGCCCAGCGCCACGGTCCACCACGTGCGCGCGCGGCCGGTGAAACCGTGCCGCAGCACCCAGAACCCGACGAGCATCACGATCGCGTAGCCGTAGTGCAGCCACTCCGAGGTCACGAGCCACGGGATCCACAGACCGAGCACACCGCCCGCTTCCGGCCGGGGCCAGTTCAGGACGTAGATCTGGACGGCCTGGGTCAGGTGTTCCGCCCAGTGCGCCAGAACGACCACCATGAACACGTTGACCGCGGCTTTGTGGCCGACGGTGTTGAGCGTGCGCATCAAGCCCTGTTGGCGGGCCTGCGGCAGATCAGTCGTCATCGAGCACTCCTCAGTGAGATCATCTGTCACCGGGCACCGGAGCGTCGGCGGATTCCCTGGCCAGCCGCCGCAACGCCACGAGCAGCGCATCGCCCAGAATCGCGCTGACGGCGTCGTGACGGCCCGCCCGGTCGAAGTCGGTGATCGCGTCGGCGAGGTCCGCATAGTCGTCCACGCGCTCCAGCAACGCGTCCGAACACAGCTCCCGGAGGGTGCAGAGGACTTCGACGAGCGCGGTGACGGCTGGTCCGTCGTCCGCGACCTCCCAACGGCGGGCGCGGGCGAGGACCTCGATCCTGTCCAGGGCCCAGCGGCGGTCCGCCTCGGAGACGGGCACGCTCGACGGCGGTGGCGGCAGGACCCGGCTCTCGCGGAGAACCGCGCGGACCTGCGCGAGGGACAGGCCTCCCAGTTCGAGCAACGCGCGCACCAACCTGAGGCGCCGCAGGTGTTCTGCCCCGTACCGCGCCTGGTTCGGGCCGGTCCGCTCGCCGGGAGCGAGCAGACCTTCGCGGAGGTAGTACTTCACGGTCGGCACCGGCAGTCCGGAGGCGCGGCTGAGGTCCTGCATCCGCATGACGGCTCAGACTCCCGCGACCGGGTGGTCGAGGCCGGGGATCCGCTCAGTCGGTGCACACATGACAATGACCGTAACGGCGCCGCATCCTCCGGATTTCTTCCAAACTGCGCTCTTCCCGCAACGAGCGGCACCCGTCCGGCAATCCATTGTGGACTGAATGGCACGCCCTGACCGGTCTACCACTCCACCACCCGCGCCGTCATCCTTTCGACTCACGGACAAACGGGCATTCTGAGAGTGGCTCCCCGTCCCGCCGGTCCCCCGAGAATGGACGCATGCGGTGCCGCACTTGCCATCCTCAGCCGAAACCACCGTGAACGCGGACGGGGCGAACGGACAGCAAGTACGAAGTGGAGCGATCGTGGGCACGTGCCGCAGGCTGAGCTCACCGACGCATCCGACCGCGACAACGTCCATTGGGCCGTCGCGCCAGGTGGGACAAGAGAGAGGTCGTTCAGATGGCCATCGAGACCGTGCTGGAGACACGCGAGGACACCGAGCTTCCCCACCGCTTCGCCCGCTCCGCCGCCACCACGGCGGGAGTCTCGATGCGCACCGCGGATCTGCCGGCGTGGTTCGCCGAACGCCGTGCGGCCCACCGGTTCCGGGTCCGGCCGATCCCGTTCTCGGAACTCGACGGCTGGGCGTTCGACCCCGCCACCGGAAACCTCGCGCACCGGACCGGCCGGTACTTCAGCATCGAGGGCCTGCAAGTCGTTCCCGACGACGACCCGTCACGGACCTGGCAGCAGCCGATCATCGTGCAGCCCGAGATCGGGATCCTCGGCATCCTCGCCAAGGAGTTCGACGGGGTGCTCCACTTCCTGATGCAGGCGAAGATGGAGCCGGGCAACACGAACCTGCTCCAGCTGTCGCCGACCGTGCAGGCCACGCACAGCAACTACACCCGGATACACGGGGGCAGCAGGGTCAAGTACCTCGACTACTTCATCCGCCCAGGACGCCACCGGGTGCTCGCCGACGCGCTGCAGTCCGAGCACGGCTCCTGGTTCTTCCAGAAGTCGAACCGCAACATGATCGTCGAGACGTTCGACGAGGTCCCGCAGGACGACGACTTCCGCTGGCTGACCCTGGGCCAGATCGGTGAGCTCCTGCGCCTGGACAACGTCGTCAACATGGACGCGCGCACGGTGCTGTCCACAGCGCCGACCACCTACGCGGAGGCTGGCGCGCTGCACTCCGACACGGACCTGCTGTCCTGGCTGACCACCGAACGCTCGCGGCGCCGGCTGCGGCCCCGGCTCCTGCCGCTGACCCGCCTCGCGGAGTGGGAACGCGACGACATGTCGTTGGCGCACGTCCACCGCAGGCACTTCCGGGTGGTCGCGGTCGCGGTGGAGGCGGGCAACCGGGAGGTGTCCGCGTGGCGTCAGCCGCTGCTCGAACCGGTGGGTCCCGGCACGCACGCGTTCCTCGTCCGCTCGTTCGGCGGGGTGCCGCACGTGCTGGTCGCCGCACGGGCCGAGGGCGGCCTGGCCGACGTCGTCGAACTCGGCCCGACGGTCCAGTGCCATCCGCGCGAGCACACGGATCCGCTGAGCGGGGAACGGTCGCCCTTCCTGGACACGGTCCTGAACGCCGATCCCCGGCGGATCCGTTACGCGGCAACGCACTGCGAGGAAGGCGGCCGGTTCCTGCGTGCCGAGAGCCGCTACCTCCTGGTGGACGCCGACGAGGAGCAGGCACCCGAGCGGCCGCCGCCCGGATACCACTGGCTCACCCCCGGTCAGCTCGCCTCGCTGGCACGGCACAGCCGCTACGTCAACGTGCAGGCCAGAACCTTGCTGGCGGTCCTCAACACGAGAGCGGTGCGGCTCTGACCGCGCCGTCCCGGTCACCCGGCACGACCTGAACGCCGCGTCACGGAAGGAATCGCGATGTCGACACAGCACGCCCGGCCGACCGGCGCCCCCGGCCTCCGCACGCCGCTGACGGCGCCAGGTCGAGTGCTGCTCGACCTGGTCGACCATCACCTTCCGCAGATCCGGGTGGGCGCCGAGGACAACGACCGCCATTCGCTCTTCCCGACGGAGACGTTCGAGGCGTTCGGCAAGGACGGCCTGATGGGCGCGACCGTGCCGGCCGAGCTCGGTGGTCTGGGCGTCGACCACCTGCACGACGTGGCGGCGGCGCTGGCGAGCGTCGCCACGGCGGACGCCTCGACCGCGCTCGCCTGGCACGTCCAGCTCTGCCGTGGCCTCACGCTCGCCTGGGAGTGGCGGCACGGCAGGGAACCGGTCAGGGTGCTGGCCGAACAACTGCTCAGGTCGATGGCCGGCGGCAAGGCCGCGGTCTGCGGCGCCGTGAAGGACCACCCCACCGGGGTCACCGTGCTCACCCGCGACGACTCCGGCCGCTGGTCGCTGTCGGGGTGCAAGACCCTGGTCAGCATGGCGCCGATCGGCACGCACTTCTTCGTGCACGCCCAGACGAAGGCCGAAGGCGAGCCGCCGATGCTGGGCGTCGTGCTGCTGCCGCGCGACACACCCGGCCTCAGCGTCCTGGACGACTGGGAGGGGCTCGGGATGCGCGCCTCGGGAACGGCCGACGTCGCGTTCGACCAGTGCCCGGTCGACGCCTCCAACGTGGTGTCCCTGCGGCCCGCCGGCGACCACAACGACGCGGTGCTGGCCGGTCAGACGGTCAGTTCGATCACCATGCTCGGCGTCTACACCGGGATCGCCCAAGCCGCGCGGGACATCGCGGCGGCACGGTTCCTCGGCGGTTCCGGCCGGCCGCCCGCGGCGGCCACGACGCTGCTCGCGGTGACCAG
>NZ_VSRL01000064.1 GCF_012184385.1 Lentzea indica | reverse complement strand
CGGGTCGCCGGGTGCCGGGCGGCGCTGCATGCCGTTCGCGTCCGGTCGCGGTCGCTGTCCGGTCTGCTCGCCGGGAGGCGGGTAGGCCCCGTTCTGAGGCCTCGGCCGGGTGCCGGTCTGCTCGGCGGGCACGTCCGGTCGACGGCGCCTGCCGGTCTGCTCACCGGTGAAGTTCTGCGGGGCTGCCTGATCGGCCATCGGCGGCCGCGGGCGCGTACCCGTCTGCTCACCAGGCCGGTGAGCTGCGGGCGGCTGCTGCCGCGGGGGCTGAGGCTGCTGAGGCTGCTGTGGCTGTGCCGGTGGGTCGGGCAGTGCACGCCTGCCCGTGGCGGGTGGGTCTGGCAGGGCACGCCTGCCTGTCGTGGGAGTGTCGGGCGAGCCTGGCGGGACGGGTCGGGGGATGTTCGTCCTGCTGTGCTGCTCGATGAGGTCCGAGACGCTCAGGCCCCCAGAGCCTTCCATCGAGCGACGTCTACGGCCGGTCGGCTGGTCCTGGTGCTGGGGATCCTGATCACCACGGGAAGAGGGGCCGCCACGTCGGGGGTCGTCGGGCACCCAATCTCCCTTCTGGGTCAGAAGCTAATACCGGTTCGTCATTACGAGATGACGACGACCGGGACACAAGGGTTGCATCACCGGCGTGTCAGTTGCGCCCGCGATACTACGGATGTAGCCGACTTCTGACGACCACTCCGGGTGATACGGCTTCGATCAATACGCGATTACGCGCAGTCCGCTTGCCCTGAACGGGTGAGCCAGCTCACTCAGTAGTAACCGAGAACACGTGTCTCGGTGATAGCACGCCGGCCGGCCGCTGCGCCGGCGAGGTGGACCCGCCCGTCCGCACGGTACGCCACCGCGTTGCGGCCCGACTGCTTGGCCGTGTACAGGAGACTGTCGGCTCGCAGCAACTGCTGCTCAGCGCCGACCGCCGGGCGTTCCGGTGCCTCGTCCGCGGGCGCTCGTACGCCAGGCCCGCGCTGACCGTCACGCGAAGCCCCGGCGCGACCTCCTGCCACGGGTGACGCTCGACACGTTCGCGGGCCGCCTCGGCGATCTCCACGGCCGTTGCCGCGTCCACGCGCGGCAGCACGAGCACGAACTCCTCGCCGCCGTAGCGGGCGCAGAAGGCGCCCTCCGGAAGGCCCTGCTGGAGCAGCTCCACCACGCGTTGCAACACTCGGTCGCCGAGCAGGTGGCCGAAGCTGTCGTTGACCTGCTTGAACCAGTCGAGGTCGATCAACGCGATGGCGAGCCCGTGCCGGCACGCGCCGTGCTCGGTCAGCAGACCCATCAGCCGCTGGTCGAGGTAACGGCGGTTGTAGGAGTCGGTGAGGCTGTCGCGCAGGCTCTGCTCGCGGGCCTCCGCGTGCTCCCTGCGCAGCCGGTCGACCTCGCGGCGCAGCTGCTCGGGAACGTGCGGCTCCTCGACCCGGTCGGCGTAGACAAGGTCGAGAGCGGAACGCAGGTGCTGGTACGCCTGGCGCCACTGGCCGCGGGAGGCGAGCAACGTCGCGATGGACTCGTGCAGGCCGACAAGCCCAGGACCCTGCTTGTCGACGCTGGCGTCGGCCTGCTGGGTCTCTGCGATCTCAGGTCGCAGCGCGGTCATCGCGGTCACCTCCTTACCTGCCAGGTGTCGTCCCCCAAGAGGCGGCGCTTGAGCAAGAAGGACGCGTGGAGGCGGGATTTCCCCCGTCCGGTTGACCGTCAGCTGCTCCGATCCAGTGAGCTGAAGTGATCAACAACCCGCTCAGCCACCGAGGCAGGGCGCGAACCCGTAAACCTCGTCGTCCAGCATCACGACGTGCAGCGATCCGATCTGGCTGCCGATCACCGCGTCCTCCTGCCGCAGCGTGACCGTGACCGCCACGACGTAGACGTTTCCGCGAGGATGAGCTTTCTCTCCAGGGGGTGCCCAGTCGGCGTCCATCCGAAGCGTTGACCAGGTCGGTTCGACTTTGATGGTGGCACCGCGCAGGTCGCACGTCTTCTGCCGGAAGTCCGGATGTTGGGTGTCTTTCAGCAGTTTCTGCTGCTGCGACGCACCCTCGTCGCCCGCCTTGTTGAGGCGCTCGTAGTACGCCTTGAACTTCGCGCGGTCGCCGTCGCCCAGCTGGACCGGTCGTGCGGTGCCCGCGACCGGGCCGGCGCAGCCCGCGAGAAGCGCGAGCGAGGCGAGGAGGACCGCGATGCGTTCAGCCACCGGAGTGCATCACGTCCGCACCGGCAGGAACCGTGGCGTCCTCGGGGTCGTCGAGCCACCCCTCCGGCAGCACCACCTTCGCCGAGGATCCCTGCCTGCCCCGCGGCCCCTCGGCATTGTCCGGGAAGGGGACGGCGGGGTCGAGCTGCCCGATGAGGTCGTCCAGCTGCTGCAGGCTCGACACCATCGCGAACGCCCGCCGCGTGTCACCGCCGACCGGGAAGCCGTGCCAGTACCAGGCCATGTGCTTGCGCAGGTCGCGCAGGCCCTTCTCCTCGCCGTAGTGGGCCGCGAGGAGCTCGGCGTGCGTGCGCAGGATGGCCGCGACCTCACCGAGGTTCGGACCCTCCGGGACGGGTTCGCCTCTGAACGCCGCCTGCAGGTCGCGGAACAACCACGGCCGGCCAAGGCATCCACGTCCGACGACCACTCCGTCGCAGCCCGTGCCGGCGACCATGTCGAGCGCGTCCTGGGCGCTGAAGATGTCGCCGTTGCCCAGGACCGGAATGCTCGTCACGGCCTCTTTGAGCTTGGCGATGGCGGTCCAGTCCGCCTTGCCGGAGTAACGCTGTGACGCCGTGCGCGCGTGCAGTGCCACGGCCTGTGCACCCTCGTCCTGCGCGATACGTCCCGCGTCGAGGTACGTCAGGTGGTCGTCGTCGATGCCGATGCGGAACTTCACGGTGACCGGCATGTCTCCCGCGTTCCGCACGGCGGCCCGCACGATCTGCCGGAACAGCTCCCGCTTGTACGGCAACGCCGCCCCGCCGCCCTTGCGCGTCACCTTGGGCACCGGGCAGCCGAAGTTCATGTCCATGTGGTCGGCGAGGTTCTCGTCCACGATCATCTTCGTGGCCTCACCGACGTTGCGCGGATCGACGCCGTACAGCTGCATCGACCGCGGGTGCTCGTCCTCGTCGAACGTGATCATGTGCATGGTCATCGCATCGCGCTCCACGAGGGCGCGGGCGGTGATCATCTCGCAGACGTAGAGCCCGGCCCCGTACCGTCGGCACAGCTGCCGGAACGCCACGTTGGTGATGCCGGCCATGGGCGCCAGCACAACGGGCGGATCAACGGCGAACGGGCCGATCTTGAGGGTGGCTGGAACGGACACGCCCCCCAGGTTACGGCACTGACCAGCCGCGATCTTCACCAAGAGTGACCGCGAACGCGTCCAGAACCGCTACCTGGTGGCGACGTTCGTCACGTTCCGCCGTCAGTCCACCGGCGCGGCCAATGCGGCGGCGAGCGCGTCGTAGTTCTCCTGGTCGAAGGCGACCAGTCTGACGTGTTCCACGTCGGTTCTCGTCGCCCTGATCGTCTCGACGGCGACCTGGGCGGCTTGCCTGTGCGGGAAGCCGTAGATGCCGGTGGCGACGGCCGGAAACGCGATGGTCCGGACGTTCAGCTCGTCGGCCACTTCCAAGCAGCGGCGGTAGCACGAACTCAGGGTTTCGGCTTCACCGTGGGCACCGCCGTCCCAGACCGGCCCGACGGTGTGAATCACGTGCTTGACGGGTGGGTCGAGGTTGAACGCGGGCGTCGCCATCGCATCGCCAGGCTCGCACGGTGCTATCGCGGCGCCCGCCTCAGCCAGTTGCGGACCAGCCGCGCTGTGCACCGCCCGGTCCACGCCACCACCGCCCATGAGCGACTCGTTCGCGGCCGTCACGATCGCGTCCACGTTCTCGGTGGTGATGTCGCCCAGCACCACCTCGATCGTCCCCATGCCGTGAAGCCTGGCACCTGCGCGGTTCGATTCGGGAGGACTTCACGGAACGCGAACACACCCGGTGCCCCGATCGGGTCTCAGAGGCTTCTGCCAACATGCCCCTGGAGGTGGTCTAGGCGTGGGGGCGGTTCAACTGATCAGGTCCGGGTTCGAGCGGTTCTTCGTCGACGGACCGGTCGGCAAGCCGACCGGCGGCGGCGAACAGCAGGTCGTCACCGTGCAGCAGGTGGGTGAGCTGGCCCTGCCGACCGGCAGGCTCGTCGCGGCAGACCCGTTCGTGCTGTGGCCGGAGGACGCCGAGGCGTTCACCACCGAGGTCGAGCCGGGCACGTACCCGGTGTCGGTCTCCCTGGTCTCGTGGGTCGACAGCGACGGCTTCCCCGACCTGAGACAGGGCTACCGCGTGGCCGCCGCGAAGGTGACGGTCCAGGACGAGGCCGCGTACTCGTGGACGCCGGCCGTGCTGCCGGGCGAGCTCGTGCCGATGCAGCAGCCCTTCGGCTACGACGTGAAGTCGAGCACCGGCGCGTTCTTCGACCTCGCCGCCGCACCCGCGCTGGACCGCCTGGCGGCCGACGACGAGGTGGGCAACTGCGACCTGATCGACGCCCTCGGCAAGGTGGGCGGCGGCCGCGGCCCCGCCAACGTCACCGATCCCGAGTCCGGTCTGAACGTCGTGGCGTTCTCCACCGGCTGGGGCGACGGCGTCTACCCGACCTGGGTCGGGCGCAACACCGCGGGCGACCCGGTCGCGTTCGTCACTGACTTTTTTGTCATCAACCGCTAGAACCGCACGTTCACACAAGCGAGCCGAGGCCCGGCCGTGCCGGCCTCGCCGGGCTTGGTGTGCGTGTGCTCGTTGTGCAGCACCACAGATTGTGCGTGCCGTTCAACAAACTGCCAGTCCACAGTGGACGATGTGTACGCGAAACCTTTGCCGTCCGTGTGGACGTCGAGCCAGATCTCGTTGCGGGGATTGGCATACGCCGGATCGACCGAGGGCTGCACCGGGTCCACCACGTTCTGGTAGTGCGGTCCCGAATCGGCCGGCGCCGCACCGCACTTCTTCACGTGGACGTGCGCGCCGTAGGCCCGGTGTGGCAGCAATCCCTTGAGCTTCAACAACACCGTCGTGCCACCACCGATCGTCGGCACTCCGAGCACAGTCACCTTGGCTCCGTCCGGAACCTTCGCCGCGTCGTACGTGACCGCCTTCGCCGTGGGGCTGTAGTTCTGGAACTTGGCGGACGTGTGAACCACCTTCGCGGGTTCGGCGTGCGCGGTTCCGGTGAACATGAGCGCGGCGGCAACCGCGACAGCAAACGTCTTCATGGCTCTCTTGCTTAGCGGTATCGGCCGCGCTCCGCCATTTTTGAGACGGGACCGGCGTTTCAACTGGCCGGTTCCGGGTACGTGAACATGGTGAGTGAAGCCGAGGAATCCGACCAACGCAGACTCGCCCGCAACGTCAACGAGCTGCTGCAAGAACTCCGCGTGGCCCAGGCGGGCGTGCAGATCCTGTTCGGTTTCCTGCTCTCCATCGCCTTCACCGAGAAGTACGCGTCCGTGAGCGGCTACATCCGGGTCACTCACCTGATCACGGTGCTGTGCGCCGCCATGGCGGTCGCCTGCCTCACCGCCCCCGCGGCCTGGCACCGGGTCCTCTTCCGCAAGGGCCGTCGCGAGGACGTCGTCCGCTCGGGCAACACCTTCGCCCTGATCGGCCTCGCCTTCCTGGCCCTCGCCATGACCGGCACCGTCCTCCTGCTGGCCGAAGTGATCCTCGGCGGCTGGCCCGCGGTGGTGGTCGGCGTGCTGGCGTTCGCCGTTTTCGCCGGTCTTTGGTTCGCCTGGCCTTCAGCCCAGCGTGCTCACGAACGCGAGAGCCCCTAACCCCACCGCCACCGGCACAGCCATCAGCACGTTCCGCCTGGTGGGCCGCGGCTGCTCGCGTATCGCCTGCACCCCCAACGGCACCAACGCAACGCACAACCCGACGGTCCCGACGATCGACAGCGCCTCGGTGCCCTTCAACACCCCGAGCGGCAACAACCCCATGGCCGCCAACGCGGCTGCCCTGACCGGCCCGAGCACCCCACTGCGGTACGCCCCGATCGCCAGCACGTACCACCCGAACATGATCGTGAAGGACAGGAAGCTGAACAGGTGCAGCTCCGAGTAGCCCTGCGCCACCAGCTCCGTGGCCCCTTCGACGCCCAGGCTCCTCGTCGCGCTGAACGCCGCCTGATCCACCCCGGCGTGAAACGTCCGCTCGAACAAGCCGACCGTCACCAGCATCCCGCCCCAAGCCGCCCACTTCGGCCTCTTCTCGCCGATCCGCTGCACGAGAAAGGCCACCGCGGCCCACATCACCACGTTCCCGGCGAGGAACGCCGTGTACGCCGCTTTCATCAACCCCGGATGCTCGACCACGGCCCGCAACTGGTCCGGGAAGAAGAAGTTGAACGGCGACCGCAACAACGTGCCCACCAGAAGCAGCACCGGTCCGAGCACCAGCGCCGCGCCACCAACCCACCCGTTCGGAAACCTCATGGCCGTTGACGCTTCCACCGCACCCGTTGCCGTGGATCGGCCCTCGGTCCGAACGTTCATCTCAGACCACGGTCCTAGACCCCTAGGTGTTGACCCTGCTTTCTCCCTGAATCGCAAATCCGTTCCGTCGCAACAGGTGCAGGGCCCCTACCGTCATCCCATGAAAGCCGCCGTCCACACGAAGTTCGGCCCGCCCGACGTCGTCCAGGTCGTGGACAGGCCTGTCCCCGTCCTGCGCTCCGGCGACGTCCTGATCAAGGTCCACGCCACCACCGTGACCACGGCCGAATGCGCGATGCGCCGCGGCGAACCCCTGTGGGGCCGAGTGATCCTCGGCCTGCGCCGTCCTCGCTCCAGGCTCCGCACCCTCGGCCTCGAAGTCGCAGGCGTGGTCGATGCCGTCGGCCCCGCCGTGATCGACTTCCAGCCAGGCGACCAAGTCTTCGGCTTCACCGGCTTCGCAGTGGGCGCCCACGCCGAGTACGTCCGTCTCCCCGCCACCGGCTCCCTGGCGATGAAACCAGCCGCCCTGACCTTCATCGAGGCAGCCGCCGCGGTGGACGGCGCCACCACGGCCCTGTTCTTCCTCCGAGACAAGGCGAAGGTCCGTCCCGGCCACCGAGTCCTGGTGAACGGCGCATCCGGCAGCATCGGCACCTACGCCGTCCAGTTGGCCAAGCACCTCGGCGCCGACGTCACCGCCGTCTGCGGCCCGACGAACGTGGACCTGGTGAAATCCCTGGGCGCCGACGAGGTCATCGACTACACGGTGCGCGACTTCACCGCCGACCTGGACGCCTACGACGTCATCTTCGACACGGTGACCAAGTCCTCGTTCCGCCAGTCCCGCCGCTCCTTGCGTCGTGACGGCAAGTACCTCCCCACCACGGGCTTGGCGAACAACCTCTGGGCCCTGTGGACAAGGCTGCTCGGCGGCAAGCGCGTGGTCGCCGGCATGTCCGTGAACAAACGCGCGGCCCTGCCCGTCATCAGCTCACTGGTCGAGGCGGGCAAGCTGCGCGTAGTCGTCGACCGCACCTACCCATTGACCGAGATCACCGACGCACACCGTTACGTAGACGCAGGTCACAAGCGCGGCAACGTGGTCATCACGGTCGCGAGCTGAACCCGTGGCCCGGCTGCGGCGGAACCTGAGGCCCATGCCCAGGCGGCGGAAACGGAGGCCCGGACGGCACCGGCCCCGGCCGCTGAGCCGGTGCGGCCGAGATCCGAGTCCTGTCGAACTGCCCGATCGCGACAGCGGCACCGATCAACGCCACACCACCGATCGTGAGGCTGAGGTAACTGATGGTGTCGACCAGCCCGCCCGGCCCTGCATACGTGGCCGAGTCGGTCCTGCACGTCATCCGAGGGTTGGTCCCGCCACCCTCGGACCTGCAGCTCCACGACGCGGAGATCGGACCACCCGACATCCGGGCGTCGACGGCGATCAAGATCATGCCCAAGCCGGCCGCACCGATGCCGAGAACGATGAGGGCAACACGGACAATCCGGAGAAAGATCACGCGAGGGACGTTAGCCCGCACAGCCCAGCGTGTCCCCGAATCGCAACATCTCACTCGTGAGCTGCGCAGATGAGGCCGGTTCCGACTCGATCCCAGATTCCCGCGGACCGAGTGTCGATTCGCGCCCTGCCCGTTCGACACGTTGGTAGACGGACAAGGACCCGATCCGCCGATGGCGAAATTCGGGTGAGACGGGCGCGGCGATGCGGAACACTCGGGCAGACCGATGAGTTCTGTCAGACCTGCCGGTCTCTACTGGTGTCACGACGAACGTTGATGCCGGCGGCCTTGGCCGCGACACGACAAGTGCCAGAAACCTAGTGAGGGCCTGACATGCCTGCTGCGATCCAAGACCGACCGACCGCGCAAGCGGGCCGAACGCCACTCGTGGTGCGCCTGCTGGTGCTGGCCACGTTCGTCGTGATCCTCAACGAGACGCTCATGATCAACGCGATCCCGCGTTTGATGGAGTCGTTGCACGTCACCGAACAGGCGGCGCAGTGGGTGTCCACCGCGTTCATGCTGACCATGGCCGCCGTGATCCCGATCACCGGCTGGTTCCTGCAGCGGGTCACCACCCGCCAGGGGTACGCGATCGCGATGGGTGTGTTCCTGCTGGGAACCACCCTGTCCGCCGCCGCACCGACCTTCACGGTGCTGCTGGCCGGCCGCATCGTGCAGGCCGCGGGCACGGCCGTGATGATGCCGCTGCTGATGACCACGCTGATGACCGTCGTGCCCGAGCAGGACCGAGGCCGGGTGATGGGCAACGTGACCCTGGCGATCTCGGTGGCGCCCGCACTCGGCCCAGCCGTGTCCGGACTGATCCTGCAACTCGGCTCCTGGCGCCTGCTGTTCGTGGCCGTCCTGCCGATCGCGGGAGTCGTGACCTACTTCGGGCTCCGCCAGATGACCAACATCGGCGAGCCGCAGGTGAGCTCCATCGACTGGTCCAGCGCGGCCCTGGCAACGCTGGGCTTCGGCGGCCTGGTCTACGGCCTGAGCCTGTTCGGCGAAGGCGACGCCAAGCTCGGCCCGACCATCGGCATCGTCATCGCCGGCGCCGCGGCCATCGCGATCTTCGTCCTCCGCCAGCTCAAGCTGCAACGCACCGGCGCGCCCCTCATGGACCTGCGAACCCTCGGCTACCGCACCTTCGCGCTGGCGTTGGCCATCATGTGCATCGGCTTCCTGGCGATGCTCGGATCGATGATCCTGCTGCCGCTCTACCTGCAGAACCTGCGAGGCCTCAGCCCGCTGCAGACCGGCCTGCTGCTCATGCCGGGCGGTCTGGCCATGGGCTTGCTGGGACCGACAGTCGGAAAGCTGTACGACCGGTTCGGCAGCCGCCCGCTGGTCCTCCCCGGCTCGATCGGCATGGTGCTCTCCCTCGCCGGCTTCACCCAGGTCTCGATGACGATGCCGTACTGGCAGGTCCTGGCACTGCACGCGCTCCTGATGGTGAGCCTGGCGGCGACGTTCACGCCCATCTTCACCCTCGGCATGGGCGCGCTTCCGCCGCACATGTACCCGCACGGCAGCTCGATCCTCGGGACCCTGCAGCAGGTCGCGGCCGCGCTCGGAACCGCGCTCGTGGTGACCGTGATGTCTGCACGCGCAGGTCAATTGGTCGCCGACGGCGCCGCCGCTGCGTCTGCTCAGCTGAGCGGGATGAAGCTGGCCTTCGTGGTCGCGACTGTTCTCGCCGCTGCAACGATCGTCGTTGCGGCCATGCTGCCGAGCCGAGCCACCGCGGACGCTGAGGCCTGAGTCGCCGCGTGAGCCTCCCGTTCGGGTGCCGTACGGCCCGAAGGGGAGGCTCGCTGAGCGAGTGGGCCACACAACCACGATGTGCTGGTCGAAGGCCCTGAGACCACAATCCGCCCGGTGGGCACCCGTCGCCTGATCGCGGGTGGGCCCCGGACATGTCCAGTCCAGGGCCCCGGTTGGCCGCCCATTTGCGCACACCAGCGACGTTTAAGAGTCGGATCAGTCCTTAGGTCGCCGCGCTCTTCCGTTGAGCTACGGCCGCATGGTGGAGCGGCCAGCAGGATTCGAACCTGCACCTCGGCGAGTCTTGTCCGTTCTCGGGCGATCTGGCGTTCGGCGGAAATGCTGAACCTGGAGCGAGAGTCTGAGCTTGATCCCGGTTGCCTCTGCCAATTGGGATATCCCGGCGTGATGGTGCCGGGAGAGGGATTCGAACCCCCACTTGTGACCGAGTGGTTCAGGCTGACGTTTTCAGTTTCAGCTTTCACGCTCCCATCGGGAGCGCACCCCCGCGCTCCAGCGGGGGAGTCTGTCGACGCTACCGAAACAGGTAGCCGAAGACCACCTCACCGACATGCTGGTCGGTGATCTCCAGATTGTTGGCCTCTTCCCGGGCGAACTTCACCGCGTGCTGCAGCTTCTCCACCCGGTCGATGAGTTCGTTGACCCGCCGGGCAGGCAGCGCACCGGAAAACTTCACCGTGGTCCAGTAACCCACCGGAATGTCCTCGTAGTACACCTCGACCTGCGCCGGGTGCTTCTCCGTGGCTTCGGCCTTGACGTGGTTGCGCGGCACCTTCTTGGTGCGGATGGTCCGGACCTGCTCAGTGCGCCAATAGTCGGCGGACTCGTCGAAGTTCCAGTCCTCGGCCGCGTCCAGCAGGGGCAGCTTCTTCACGAAGGTGTGCAAGTCGGTCAGCTGCTTCTCGAGGAAGAGCAGGTACGACACGGGTACGTCGCGGAGCAACGTCTGCCCGTCGACCACGACATCAGCTTTCGCGACGCAGTTGGCCCAGTCCTTGGTCGCTGTGACGTCGAAGAGCCGAGTCATCACGGCGGCGGTCTTCCGCAGCACATCCTCGGCCTTGACTTGCACACGAGTGGACTCCGGCGGAAGCACCTCGCCGTCCTCGTCCTTCGGCTGGTACGTCCGGGAGATACCGGCCAGCAGCGCGGGCTTCTGCAACCCGTGATGCGCGTCGGTGAGGTCCCGAAGCGTGCCCCCTTTGACACTCTTCTCCACCGCGATGATCTGGTTCAGCTTCGTCATGCCGCACCCCCCTTGGTCTCGCGCACCCTACTTGCTGAAAAGCCATGCCTGCACGCGATTTCAGCTCGCCGCAGCGACGGGGTACCGCGGCCACGCACCACGAGGTTGCACCTGCTGTGCCGTTGCCACTGTCGGGTCGGCACAGCTGTTCGGCGTTCCACTCCACACCTGGCATGGCGAGCAGGGCGGGTCGCCGGATGCCGTTGCTTGACGAGTCAGGGTGTAAGCGCGTCAAGGACGTATCAGCGATCTTCCAAAGCGAAACCCCCAGGTCTGTGACCTGGGGGTTTGGTGGACCGTACAGGTCAGCATAAGAACCCGGTAGTAGCTGCTCAGGGGCCTGAGCTATCCATCAAGGCTGTTGGCCCCCGTGGGAAGAACCAGTGGAGCTAGCCACAGCCTGGGTTGCCTCTGGCCGGTTGTGACCGAGCTGGCTTAAGACCTGTACACGCAGGCCCGGAGGCGCCATTCGGGCCTGCGTGCACGCACTCGTGCCTAGACCTGGCTGGGCGACTTCTGAATGGTCAGCGACGGATCGCCTAGCGGGTGCGTCGTGCTGTCGAAGAACCTGACCTTGTTCTCACCAAGCAACTCTGTGATGCGAGCCTTCTCTTGGATGATCCACTGGTCCGTACTGCGCGGATAGATCGACACGGCGACTTCGCGGGGATCGCCTTCGTTCAGCGCGGCGACGATGTGCTTGTCCTGTTCCCCGAGCGAGTGTCCGAATACGACAGTGTTGTGGTGGTCGTTCCGGAGTGAGTCCAGACAGAAGCTCAGGTACGGCGACCGCCCTATCGTTTGCAGCTTCGCTCTCGATGACCCCTCGCTGACGAACAGCGGCCACTTGCTCGACCCAGGCGAGTAGTTTCGGGCCAGCGACAGCAGGTTCCCGTCGTTGGCACTGGTCCACTTCCCGTTGTTCCCACGGTCGTCCTGCCAGAGATGGATCGCGCCGTGGAGGTGGTACATGGCCGTCCGACCCCGCACCTCCACGTTCTCAGAGTCGAACGTGTGCCCTGTGCTCCAGAAGAAGTCGATGACGGTCCGCCTCGTGATCCGGTTGACCGCGTCTACACGAGCCCAGTACATGCAGACGTCGTAGTTCGTCGTGTAGACGGCGTCGTGGTCCTGGATCACGCTGGCGATCTTGTCGAACCTGTCGTCGGTGAACTGGGACCAGCCGACGTGTACGTCATGGACAGCGCCAAACAGGGCGTCTCTGACGTGCTCGTACTGCGCGTCGATCTCCTTGGTCGAGTTCCCCAACGCCTCGACGACCACGTGAGCGTGGTGGATAGCCTCCAGCACCGTCTCGAAGTTGGTGACGCCAAGGTCAGAAAACACCGCCTCGGCCACCGCGGAAAGGTTTGCCCGCTCGTACAGGCTCGGGTAGGCGAAGTCACCCCACAGGTTGACGGAGGCACCGTTTCCGACGAGCAAGGTCGGCCACTCGGTGCGGTCCTCGACGTCGAACCACTTCTCTAGCTTGGCGGTCTGCGTTGCAGTGCTCGCCACGATGCCCTCCCACGAGTGATCCTGGACCGTGCCCAGGCATTCTCCACCCCAGTGCTCCTCGGCCTGGTGATATTGACTCAGCCTCGCAGGTCTACCAGCAACTTCTCTGCCTCTACCTTGGCGGGTGCTGAGAACGGAGTCTCTGTACCGCGCCTGTCCGCGATCCGGATGGCGTTCGCACAATGCATGAGCTGCGACAGCCTCCCCGATCGGGTTTGAAGGTCATCAGCGAACTCGGCCTCGACCTGTGCGAGAAGCTGCGGGTCCGGCAACGACGCCTGCCACAACGTGGCCGCGTCGTGGCCACGTGGTGCCAGCCCCCAGTCGGCCCAGTCGATCAACAGGCCGGAGACGGTGACGTTGCCCCAGTGGAGGTCGGCGTGCGCTGTCGCCCACTCGTCGACCGTCGTGTCCACTCCTTCGAACACCTGGCCGATTCGCAGCGTCAGGTGGTCCTGACTCACGCCCACGCGTTCGGTCTTGTGCTCGCTGAGCGCTTTCAATGAGCTGCGCATCCCCGCCCACCACGTGGTCGGGAGCGCCTTGGCCGCCTCCAGACCGCCCGCAGACCTCACAGACGGCGAAGCCACGAACTCGACCTCATCAGCACGCCAGACCAGGTCGCGAGCCGGGTCAGCCCACGTGGTGCTCTGGAACCAGCCCGGAATCGGGACGTTCTCGATCGTCGAAGCGGCCTCAAGGCCGACCCACGCAGCGCTCTTGAGTCGCCAGGTGAGCCGCTGCTCGATTCGCAACCATGTACCGCGGCTGGTGCGGAATCCCTCGGTCACTCCGCCGACGCCGTGCACGACGGACGAGCGGTCCAACACGAGATCAAACACGCGCTCGACGTGTTCGAGCACGTCATCGTGCGGGTTCGCACTCGTGTCGAAGCTGACGATGGGCCGAGGCTGGCGCGGCTGCTCTGCTGACACCGAACAAAGTCCTTCCTGACGATCGACGGCAATCTTCCCGGACGGGCTGATCAGCCGGGAGCGGTGATCAGTTCGCGGTATTTGTCGACGGCACTGAGATTCACTTCGAGTTGGATCGCGGCGCACAACTCGCTGAGGTGTCGTTCGTTCCCAGTGCCGACCGCCAGCCTGGTGCAGTGTGGCAGCTCGAACGCCAGCCTGAACGCAGCCTGGACGGGCGTGTGATCCTGTTCCGGTTCGAGGAAGCTGGACAGGTCGGTCGTCGTCCAGGTCGGATTGCTCGTGCTGCCGCCGAAAGGACTCATGCCCCAGCGCTGGTCCGCGTCGAGGTTGAGCTCCCAGCCCAGGCTCTCGCCGGCGTCGAGTTGCTTGGCGGTCAGCGACAAGCCCGCGCGAACCATCAGCGTGCTCGGCGTCGGACAATCGGAGCCAGCACGCAGCACCTTCGCCAACGGCGCAGGATCCCAGGAGGCAACTCCCCAGGCACCGCAGAGGCCCGCGTCTACTGCGCGTTCCAGCTCTTCGCACGCGTCTGCGAAGTGGTCGTGTGCCTGCGCCGGATGAAGAGTCTTGAGGGTTTGCTCAGGGTTGTGCAGGAGGATCACGGCCGGTGGGACACCGAGGTCATCGACAGTCTGCTCGATCGCCTGCCGCAGGATCCACCGACGAAGTGAGTGGTAGTTGCTGTTGCCGACCGGGAAGTAGCCGACCTTCGTGGAGATGGTGAACTCGTGGATGAGCTCGCCCGCGGCCATCGCCAGCTCACGATGGCCGTCGAACGCCTGGTAGTTGAACGCGGTATCTACGTCTGTGATTCCGACGCTCAGTGCGTGCTCAAGCAGTGCGTGGCTGGGACGAGTCCGGTGAAAGCCGAGTGCAACGCTTCGGTCAGTTCTGCGCACAACCCCTCCCTCATGAAGGTCTCGGCGAGTGGGGTCGGGTCGATGCCGGTGAGTCCAGCCACCCGTTCGAGTGAAACGGGGTAACCGGACAGCAGCAGCCGCACCGCGTCCTCGGCGCGCCGAGCGAGCCGAAGCCGCTTGCCGACGGCGAGCACCGTGACCTCGTCTCCCCTCACCTGGATGTGCGGCGGGAACGGAGTAACGCACACGACATCGGTGACCGGGCCGAACAGGCCCCCGGTGTGGACGTAGCGCACGGGTGGCTGTTCTCGCTCCCGAGCTGAGAGGTAGGACGGGATGGTGAGGGACTCGGTGTGCCGCAGCAGCTCGGCGTAGAGGACGTTGTGTTGGACCTCCTGATCGTCCTTCGCGCCGAAGCGGTCGAGGTCGATGCGGAACAACAGGTCGGTACGCATCCTGTCCGCCAGCCACGCCGCCCAGTCCACGCCGGTGCGCTTCACGAAACCGAACGTGGCATGGAGGCTGTAGCCGTTGTCGTCCTTGTCGGTCCGAGTCGCCGTGTGCCAGTAGCCGCGCGGAATGTGCATCACGTCGCCGGGCTGCATGGTGCCCGCCCACTCGATGTCCTCGCTCGGCTCGGAATTCGGCGAAGCATCTCGGTACATCGGAGCCTCGCGCGAGGCTCCCCGCACCTCCCACGACTTTTCGCCGGCGAGTTGGACCACGACAACGTCGTGGTCGTCCCAGTGAAGACCGAACCCTGCGGCATCGGCGGTAGTCAGGTAGGTGTTCACCTGCACGAGCTCATGGGACCACCATTGCAGCGCCCGACATGCCACTTCCATCGTGGGATCGAAGGTGTCCATTCCGTCGACGACGAGAGTGCATCCGGCTTGCATCAGATGAGACAGCGTGTCCATGTTCGCCATCGGCAGGCTCTGTCCGCGTCTGCTGACTGTGGGCGTCAGGAACTGGTTCGGGCGCAGCTCGTCACCCTTCTGGAAACAACGGAACTGCGGCGGCGAGAGGCTGCGTCGCATGGCGATGTCCAACAACCCCTGCGGCGTCAGCATCCGCTCGCACAGCTCAGGGTCGTCCACCGAACCACGGGCAAAGCCGCGGCCCAACGGCGCTGCGCTGTCCCACCCCAGCGCCTTCTCGATCGACTGAACCAAAAGGTGTTCCACAGGTCCTCCCCTGATCGTGAGCACCGTTGGGGCACCACCACGTTGTGATGCCCCAACGGCTTTGGCGAACTTCAGAACCGAGCAAGCTTCAAGCTCGTGCTCTTCGCTGGGTCAGGCCAGGACGAGCCCCGTCTCACCACCGCCACTGTCTGCCGGGATGTTCAGGCCGTCGCCGTTCCAACCGTCACCGCCCGCGTCTTCAGACGCGTCGGAGTGAACGGCATCTGCCCGACCTCGCACGACCGACAGACTGTCGACCGCCAGGACAAGCGAACTCACGCTCTGCATCTCCATTACCTCCCCTCGTTGGTGAGTAGTTCCAGGCCAATGTGGAGGCGCCGCGCAGGCACCTCGCAGGAAGGAAGATCAGCTCGCGCAGACGCGACGCCCAAACGCAGCTAGAGCTGCTGCCTGTGCTTCGCGTCCGAGTACGGCTCAAGTTCCGTCAAGCCGGAGACGACCAGGTGGAGAGGGCCGACGCAGCGGTAGATCGCAGGCGACGGCTCGAACGGAGCCGCCCAGTTCCGATGCGCGGGTACGCGGAGCGCAACCGCGTATGTCTCAGCCCAGACGGCGACGGTGTCTACGTATCGCGGAAACACCCTGTAGTAGAGGACGCCGTCGTCACTGCCCGTCGAGTTGGGCAGCGGCAGTGGCTGCAACCCCATCCGCTGCATGCGCTCAAATGAGCTTTGGACGTTCACTAGTCTCGGTTCTTCCGCGACTGCAAGGCTGCTCATCGCTGCAATGCCGTCTGTGTGCACGACATGACGGTCGCCACGAGGGGTAGCACCGTTGACTCCGACTTGGGTGGGCAGACCCAACGAAGCGTTTCAGAGTTACAGGTCGGGCTCGGAGGCAACGTGAAGTAAGAGCCCTCGCCGTAGTGCGTAACTCCACGAAGGGAGAGGACTCCGAGATTCGTGATGCTCGTCGGTTGCGACATGCAGAGGAACCCCCACTGCCTGAACGATCCGACAACCTCCAGCACCGGCGCGTCCAGCCCCAACAGCTTCAGCGAGTGGTTGACCTCACCGCCCAGCCCACTCGGCATCAGCATGACGTCCGCGAGTTCGCCGCACCGAAGCAGGACGTTCAGTCCCTCCGCGATAACCGGCCAGCCGAAACCCCTCGTGTAGAAATCGGCCGCGGGAGACGAAGGGCGAGCTGCCGCCGCGCCAATACCGGGCAGCTCGCCCTCCGCCGAGATCGCCAGGCGTGCGAGAGGGATACCGCCTGCGACCTCCGTTCGCAGCACCGACCGCGTGCCTGGCGGAGTGGAAGGGGCAACGCGTCTGCCATCGGTCTGCGTAGTCATGGCGCAATTTCCCTTGTCGTGTTCGCTGGACCATCGCCGTTCGGGCAGCCCTCTGTGGTGACTCGAAGTTATTGCGCTAGCCCAATCGGGCGGAGTAGCCAGAAGAGGTGGCCATTAGCAACAGGCGGCCAGAGGAGGTGGCCACAATGGGTGCGCTTGCGCCCAACGCACCGGAGGATGTGGGACATGCACGAGCCGACCATCGGGCCGTTGCTGCGCGCCTGCCGGAAGGACGCACTTGCGTCACAGCGGCAACTGGCGGCGTGGCTGTCGGATCGTGCGGGCAGGCCTGTGACTCGTCATGAGGTCTCCAGATGGGAAAGCGAGACCAGGTTGCCGACGCCCTTCTGGCAGAGGCACCTGGCCGCGGCCTTGAAAGTGGACGCCTCCTCCCTACGAAGGGCGGTGGACCGCGCCAAGGCCAAGCGCCAATCCTTGACATGCGGCAACGACCAGCCCGAAGGGGGCGATGTGCAGCGACGTGAATTTCTTGGTGCTGTAGCTGGACTTGCGGCTTCGTTGCCCAGCCTCGCACGCGCTACGTATGGGCAACGGCTCGGTGGCAGCGACGTCAAGCGCCTTCTCAACGAGACCGCGCGTGCTCGCCGCCTTGACAACTACTTCGGTGGCGCCGACACGTATCGCATCTACGCGCGGTTGCTCGAAGAGACCGAGGCCCTCGTTCGTGCTGCCAGTTGCACCTCCGAGACGAAGCGAGCCTGCACCGCGGTGATCGCAGAGCGGGCGCAGCTGGCAGGCTGGGCGGCGTTCGACGCCGGCTTGCACACCGAGGCGACGGAGCACTACCAGACCAGCTTCGACGCGGCGACCGAGGCGGGGCACTCGGTGTTGGCCGGAAATGCGCTGGCTTTCCTGGCCTACCAACAAGTTACGTTCAAGAACCCGAACATCGACATGGCGATCGCGTCCTACGAGACCGCCAAGAAGCACGCGACGCCGCGAGTGCAAGCCTTGTTGCTGGAGCGAATGGCTTGGACGCATGCCGTGGCTGGGCAGGCGGATGAGACCGAACGTGCCTTGGCCGCCGCTGCGGAGGTCGTCCATCAAGCCAGCAACCGACCCGAACCAGACTGGGTGTTCTGGGTCGACGAGGACGAAATCAAGATCATGAGCGGGCGTTGCTGGACGCAGCTTCGCCGGCCACTGCGCGCAGTCCCGCTTCTCGAAGACGCCCTCGGTCGCTTCGATGACACGCACGCCCGAGACAAGGCGATCTACCTGACGTCCCTGGCACACGCCTACCTCGACGCAGGCGAGGTTGAACAGTCGGCAACTATCACGCAGCGAGCAATCGACCTAGCGATGGGCGTGGGCTCGGTGCGACCGGTCGAGCGCATCAGCAACGTGACCGATCGGCTTCGGCCGCACCGCTCCCTCTCGTCCGTGACAAGTGTCCTGGATGCCGCGGCAGGACTGCCTACCGCTCGTTAACGGATTTGTCGAGCCATGCCTTGTAGGCCTCGGGAGCTTCGGCGATGGGGATCGCCGTGAGCTCCGGGTTGTCCCACGGGTGCTCCTGAAGCAGGTGCGCCTCCAGCGCGAGGTACCTGTCGGCCGTCGTCCTGAGGGTCACCTGCCACTCTTCGCCCTCGCCCATCTCACCGTTGTGCCAGAAGAACGATGTGTTCGGCCCGGAAACGAGGGCAGCACCTGCCAGGCGAGCCGCCACGGCAGAGCGAGCAAGGCTCGCGGCGGTGTCGCGGTTATCAGCAGTCGTCGTCACCTGCAAGTAGTCGCTCACACCCACAGCCTATTGCGCCGGTGATCCGGCGCGCTGCCGATCGAGCCAGCCTCTCGCTGCGCCTTCTGCTGAGTTGGCCATTCCTGACAGAACAGCACAGCAGGAAGCTCCAATTAGGACGTTCAGCAGCTCGCATCTTTCACATCCAAACACAACCGGAATACATCGAAATCTGATGTATTCATGTGAGCGATCCCACACAAAGCGTGAGCAACCCAAACGCGATTTACTTCCATCGGCGCAAGTATTCGCACGCATCCAGGCAACGCTTATTGCACTATTCGGCCCCGAACTAAGCCGATCTTGGCCGCTCACCGGCTGTCGTCAGGGTCGGCACCCACCGTGAACAGGGTGTTTGACTTGACAACGTCACGGTTTCTAGGCATGTTGGAATGATCGTTTCGCCGCCCCTATGGGTGGGCGGCGCGTGAGAGCTGGGGGGCTCATGAAAAAGCGTCGTGGTCGACGGCGCGGCTCACGTGCGGAGGAAGCGTTGTTGTCGGTTTGGCTGGCTGAGCTATTCAGCGCCGGATACCTGCGGGTGTCCGGCGGTAACTCTCGCTGACCGAATCCGCAATCGCTTTTCTGGCCGCTGGAGGCGGCCACCGCAATGACTACGAAGAACGCCGCCATGTCCACTGCTGGCTCGGTCGCGCTCGACGACCTGGCGCACGATGTCGAGCTGCTGCGGATCGTTGAAGAGCAGATCGGCAGGCTCACGAGCCTGAAGAACACGTTGCGCGGCACGCTGAAGGCGCGCCTCGGTGAGGCCCAGATCGGCACGGTCAACAGCGTGCCCGTCATCCGCTGGTCGTCGGAGTTCCGCGTCTCCGTCGTGGTCGGGGTGCTGCGGCAGCGCTACCCCGAGGTGGCCCGCGAATGCGAGGACATCAGCCAGGTCCGCAAGTTCGAGGTCCTGGCCGCCGCGTGAGCACCCGGACGAAGTCCGACCGGTCTCGGGGGACCGGTCGGGCTGTCCCTGGGGATGCCCCGGCCGTGTTGGGTGATCTCGCCGCTGAGCTCACCCAGCACCTGATCGGCCTGCCGCTGGACTACGGCACGACCATCGAGCACATCGCCGCCCTGCTGGCCGCTGAGCCGCGCAACCGCGCGAACATCAGCGCCGTGACGGCCGTGATCGTGAACGACGCACTGGGCGATCCGTTCCGCGAGACTACGGCGAATCGTTGGCGCAGCAGGATTCCCGCGTGGGTTGCGCCACCGATGGTCGGCGTGACCGTGCGCCGAATGCTGTCGCTCGGCGTGCTCGTGTCGACCGGCCGCTACGTGCGCTCGACTGACAGCAAGGGCAAGAACGGCGGAAAGTTGATGCCGGTCTACGCGCTCAACCTCACCGCCCCGGAGCTGCTATCCAGTCGCGCCGAGGAATCCGGTCAGGCCGTGTCCGCCTGATCTGACGCGTTCACCGCGTCGCTGTCTTCGTTGCCGCGCACCGCTGCGCGGCCATCTCGTGCTGTCTGCACATCGCTTTCGTTGGGGGAAGAGTTCCGTGGCACGCGACCACGCCCGTATCTACCTGTCCATCTGGAACGACCAGGACTTCATCAACCTCTCCGCGCTGGCCAAGCTCATGTTTGTCCAGCTGCTCACGCAGCAGAAGCTGACCTACGCCGGGGCGCTGGACGTCTCGGTGAAGCGCTGGACTCGCTCGCACCCGGATCAGGACGCCGACGCTGTCAGGGCCGCGCTCGCCGAGCTCGACGCCGCGCGCTTCGTGGTGATCGACCACGACCGGGACGAGCTGTTGGTCCGGTCGTTCATTCGGCGCGACGAGCTGTACAAGCAGCCGAACATGCTGCGCGGTGCGCTGCGCACGGCGTTCGACATCGAGTCGCCGCTGCTGCGCCGGGCACTCGCGGTCGAGCTGCGCCGCCTCCCTGCCGAGATCACCGGTCCCGCCCCGGCCGTCGCCGCGAGGGAGCTGGAAGCCGGTGCGCTGGCGTTGCCCGCGTCGGTGAAGGCCGCGATGTCGGTGCGCGGCACGAGCCGCACAGCGCCAACCGCAGCGGAGCCGATCACCGAGGATCAGGCCGCGCCGCCGCTGGTCGAGGCCACCGCGAACCCTTCGCCGAACCCTTCCGGCATCCCTTCCGCGAACCCCTCGACGAACCCTTCCGCGAAGGGCCGGGGAGTAGGGAGTGGGGAGCGGGAGGCGGGAGAGTCCCGTTCTGCTGTGGTTGAGGAGCAAGGGGGTGTCCGCGCGCCTGCGCCCGCGCACGTGGGCGCCCGCCCACGTACACGCGAGGCAGGCCCCGCCGTCCCGGCCGCTTGCGCCGGCGTTGAGGAAAACCTCGAGCACGGCTCAGTGCGGCAGAAGCGCCGGGCCGAAGCCGAACGGCTGGTGACCACGTACTGCCCGCAGCAGCCAAGCCAGGTCCTCGACCGGCTTCGAGGCCAGGTGATCGGCCTGCTTCGCGACGGGATCGAGCCCGCGGTCATCGCTGAGGCCCTGAAGGTACTCGGCGAGGTCGTTCCGGCGGCCGAGATCACTCGCTACGACCTCGGCGCGGCGCGCTGGCACGCCACGGGAGAGTTGTTGCCCGAGTCAGTGCTGGGGGAGCTTCGCCAGCACGACGCGATCCTGCTCGGCGCGGTGGGCGACCCGTCGGTGCCGAGCGGAATTCTGGAGCGCGGGCTGCTGCTGCGGCTGCGCTTCGAGCTCGACCACCACGTGAACCTCCGCCCCGCCCGTCTCTACCCCGGCGTCCGCAGCCCGCTCGCGGACCCGCCGGAGATCGACATGGTGGTGGTCCGCGAGGGCACCGAGGGCCCGTACGCGGGCAACGGCGGTCTGCTCCGCAAGGACACACCGCACGAGATCGCCACTGAAGTCTCGATCAACACGTCGTTCGGCGTGGAGCGCGTGGTCCGGGATGCCTTCGCACGGGCGGCTGCCCGTCCGCGGCGGCACCTGACCTTGGTGCACAAGACGAACGTCCTCACGCACGCCGGCTCGTTGTGGTCGCGCGTCGTCGAGGAGGTCTCGCTGCAGCACCCGGACGTCACGGTGGCGTACCAGCACGTGGACGCGGCCACGATTCACATGGTCACCGACCCCGGCCGGTACGACGTGATCGTGACGGACAACCTGTTCGGCGACATCCTGACCGACCTCGCCGCCGCCGTCACGGGTGGCATCGGCCTGGCCGCGTCGGGAAACATGGACGTCACGAGGCGCAACCCGTCGATGTTCGAGCCGGTGCACGGTTCGGCACCGGACATCGCGGGCCAGGGCATCGCGGACCCGACGGCCGCCGTGCTGTCGGTGGCGCTGCTGCTCGACCACCTCGGTGAGCACGAGTCGTCGCGCCGGATCGAGGCCTCCGTGGCGTTCGATCTGGCGACCCGCGACCACCAGTCGCCTGGCGCGACCTACGCGATCGGTGACAGGCTCGCGGCTCTCGTGTCGTCGAACGTGCGCACGGGCTGAGTTTTCTCAGACGTTTTGAAGCCCCGGCCGGAAGTTTCCGGCCGGGGCTTCGGCGTTTCAGCGCTTGTTCAGAGCTGGCCGTGGGCCTCGCGCCAGGCGCGCTCCTTCTGGATCCACTCGTTGTCCTGCGGGAACTCGTCGATCGTCGGCACGCGGCGGATCTCGGTCTTGAAGCCGGGGCCGGTCATCGGCGCGCGCTTGGCCCACTCGATCGCCTCTTCCTTCGAGGAGACGTTGATGATGTAGAAGCCGTTGAACAGTTCCTTGGTCTCGCCGTAGGGGCCGTCCGTGACGACCGGCGGCTCGGTGGAGAAGTCGACGACGACACCCTCTGAGGCGTCAGCGAGACCTTCCGCGGCCAGCAGCACGCCGGCGCGGATCATCTCCTCGTTGTACTCGCCGACGGTCTCCAGCATCTTGTCGAAGTCGAACTCGCCCATGTTCTCGAAGGCCTCGTCGGTGGCGCGCATGATCAGGATGAACTTCATGGTGTGTCTCCCTGTTCGTCTCTCCGCTTGCTGACGTCCACAGGTCGAACAGGGCAGGCGACGGATCGACACGAGCCTCGAACTTTTTTGAAGTTTTCTGTTTTTGCAGGTCAGAGCGAGTCTGGCAGGTCGAAGGCCGCGAAGACCGCCGGAGACTGAAAGACCACGGTGTGCGCGACCAGTCCACCGACGACGGTGAACACCTGAAGCGTGTGCAGCCGGTGCACACCGTCGGCGTCGGGCGCGTAGGCGGCGACCGCGGGCTGACCGTTGGCCGCGGCCGGGATCATGCGCCAGCCGGTCCCGCGCATCGCGAACACCCGGCGGATGAACGAGCCGTAGTCGTCCCTGCCGAGGAACCACAACGGCACCGGCGGCATCTCCAGGATCGCGTCCTCGGTGAGCAGTTCGACGAGCGCCGTCACGTCGGCCGCCTCGAAGGCACGCACATAGGCCTCGACGGTCTGCCGCACGGCCGGATCGTCGGGTGGAGCGATCTCGTTCTCCGCCACGCCCGCGAGGCCCGCCCGTGCCCGTTGCAGCGCGCTGTTCACCGACGCGACCGAGGTGTCCAGCTGCCCTGCCACCTCGGCGGCGCTGAACGCCAGCACCTCGCGCAGCACCCAGACGGCGCGCTGGCGGGCCGTCAGCGACTGCATGGCCGCGACCAGGGCGAGCCGCAGACTGTCGCGTCGCACCGCGAGTTCGGCGGGGCCGAGGGCGTCAGGGAAGGGTTCCAGCCACGGCACCTCGAAGGCGGGCAGCAGCGGTGTCTCCGGATCGGTGCTCGCCGCGCCCAGCCCGGACGGCAGCGGCCGGCGCGCCTTGCCCTCCAACGCGGTCAGGCACACGTTGGTGGCGATCCGGTACAGCCACGTCCGGATCGACGCCTTGCGCTCGTCGTAGCGCTCGCGGGCGTTCCACGCCCGCAGCATCGTCTCCTGCACCAGGTCTTCCGCCTCGTGGACCGACCCGAGCATCCGGTAGCAGTAGGCCAGCAGCTCGGCGCGGTGCTGCTCGACGCGTGTCTCGAAGATCGTGTCGGTCATCGCGATGAGTATGCGGGGCCTCGCCGGTATGTAGTGGCATGAGCGATCTGATCGTCATCGAGTTCGTAACACTGGACGGCGTCGTCGAGGACCCTGACGGATCCGCGGGCACCCCTGCCGGGGGCTGGGCGTTCCGGCACGGTCCGGAAGCGGTGGCCGGCGACAAGTTCGGCCTCGGCCCGCTGCTCGACACCGGCGTCTTGCTGCTCGGCCACACGACCTGGGAGCTGTTCGCCAAGCTCTGGCCCGGCCGCACCGACGAGTTCTCCACCAGGATGAACAACATCCCCAAGCTCGTCGCTTCTCGCTCGCTGACCAGCGTGGACGGTTGGCAGAACTCGTCACTCGTCGAGGACGACCTGGTGGAGGAAGTGCGCAGGCGCAAGGCGCACCAGGACGTCATCGTCACCGGCAGCCTCAGCGTCGTGGACACGCTGGCCGGACACGGCCTGGTCGACGAGTACCGCCTCTTGGTGTTCCCGACGATGGCCGGTTCCGGGCAGCGGCTTCGGCTCTCCGAGGATCTGCACCTCGGCTCGGTGGAGCAGAAGGGGCGTGCGGCGCTCCTGCGTTACCGGGTTAGAGTGCGTGAGTCGTGCACGGGGGAAGTCCGGTCGAAGTCCGGCGCTGACCCGCAACGGTAGGTCCCTCACGGGGCGAGCCCGATTACCCGCACACGGCACAAGAGGAACTCCGACTCCTGCCGTGGACTGCGGGAAGGGACCAAGTGATCGGGAAGATCAGCGCGCTCGTCGGCGTGCTCGCCGTCAGCATCGTCGCGGGCGTGGCGCTCGGCCCGGTCGCGGTCCCGTTCGATGTGACCCTGCAGCTGCTGCACGCGGCCATCACAGGTGGAACCGTTCCCGCCGACCAGGCCGGGCAGTACCACATCGTCTGGGACATCCGGCTGCCTCGCGTGCTGCTGGCCGCGGTGGTCGGCGCGGGGCTCAGCACGGTCGGCGTGGCCATCCAGGCGATGGTCCGCAACGCGCTGGCCGACCCGTACGTCCTGGGCATCTCGTCGGGCGCGAGCGTGGGGGCGACGGCCGTGGCGACGCTCGGCGTGCTGTCCGGTCTGGGTGTCTACGCGCTCTCGACCGGAGCCTTCCTCACTGGTCTCGGTGCCACAGCGCTGGTGTACATCACTGCGCGCACGAGCCGGGGCCTCACGCCGTTGCGGCTGGTGCTGACCGGGACCGCGCTCGCGTACGGCTTCTCCGC
Source organism: Lentzea indica (assembly GCF_012184385.1). GTDB lineage: Bacteria > Actinomycetota > Actinomycetes > Mycobacteriales > Pseudonocardiaceae > Lentzea > Lentzea indica. The sequence goes on along the minus strand of NZ_VSRL01000064.1, from coordinate 13,625 downwards.
AGTGGCCATGCTGCTGGTGTTCCAGGCGCCGCACGGTGAGGCGGCGCGGGCGGCGATGTTCTGGTTGCTCGGCAGTCTCGGCGGGGCGAACTGGCAGTCGTTGCCGGTCGCCACCGCCGTGACCGCCGCCGGGATCGTCTACCTGATGACCAAGGCCCGGCAGCTCAACGCGCTGGCGATGGGCGACGAGACCGCGACCACGCTCGGCGTGGCGGTCAACCGGTTCCGCACGCACCTGTTCGTCGTCACCGCGGCCATCACCGGCGTGCTGGTGGCGGTCAGCGGCGCGGTCGGCTTCGTCGGGCTGATGCTGCCGCACCTCACACGCATGGTCGTGGGCGCCGATCACCTCAAGGTGCTGCCTCTCGCCCCAATCGCCGGCGCGAGCTTCCTGGTGTGGGTGGACGTGGCCGCACGGATGCTCGCGGCGCCGGAGGAACTGCCGCTCGGCGTCATCACGGCCGCGCTCGGCGTTCCGTGTTTCATCTTGCTGATGCGCCGCAAGGCGTACGTGTTCGGAGGACGCTGATGCGCGTCGAGCTCACCGGTGTCACCGTCCAGAACATCGTCGAGGACATCACGCTGCACGCCTCGAACGAGGTGGTCGGCATCGTCGGTCCCAACGGCAGTGGCAAGTCGACGACGCTGCGCTGCGTCTACCGCGCCCTGAAGCCGGACGCCGGCACCGTCCTGCTCGACGGCGAGAACGTCCACAAGCGACAGAACATCGCCGGGGTCCTCGCCGCCCTGACCCAGGAGTCGCAGGTCGAGTTCGACTTCACGGTGGCGGAGGTCGTGGAGATGGGCCGCCTGCCGCACGACCGCAACCCCGCTCACGATTCGCGGGTGGTGTCCGACGCATTGGCCACAGTGGACGTCTCGCACCTCGCGAATCGGAGCTTCCTCAGCCTGTCCGGCGGGGAACGCCAGCGCGTGCTGATCGCGCGAGCCGTCGCCCAGCAGCCGCGCGTGCTTGTCCTCGACGAGCCGACCAACCATCTCGACATCCGCCATCAGCTCGACGTCCTCTCGCTCGCGCGAGGGCTCGGCGTCACGATCATCACCGTCCTGCACGACCTGAACCTCGCTGCGTCCTACTGCGACCGGCTGTACGTGCTCGACGAAGGCCGCATCGTCGCCCACGGCACGCCCGCTGAGGTTCTCGTGCCCGAGCTGATCGCCAAGGTCTTCCACGTCACCGCACACGTGGTCGCCCACCCGACAACGGGAGTTCCACAGCTCCTGTTCGACCAGGAGGTCACCCCTTGAGAACCGCCATCGTCACAGCCACCCTGCTGCTGGTCTCCGGCTGTGGTGCCACGGTCGCGCAGGACGCCTCGAAGGCGGACCCCGTGACCGTCACGAACTGCGGTCAGCAGGTGACGTTCGACAAGGTGCCGTCCAAAGTGGTCACCAACGACACCGGCATCACCGAGCTGATGTTCGCGCTGGGCCTCAAGGACCGCATGGCCGGGTACGTCGTGGACGGCGACAACACCGTCGACCTCCAGACCTCGCCGTGGAAGGCCGACTTCGACAGCGCGAAGAAGCTCGCGGACAAGATCTCCAAGGAGGTCGTGCAGGGTGCCAACGCCGACCTCGTGTTCGCCGGCTGGAGCTACGGCTTCAGCGAGAGCAGCGGCTTCACCCCGGACGCGTTGAAGCAGCTCGGAATCGGCACCTACCAGCTGACCGAGGCGTGCCGCAACGGCGCGGGCAAGCAGCGCGGCATCATGCCCGCGCTCGACGCGCTGTACACGGACCTGCGCAACCTCGGGAAGATCTTCCGGGTCGAGGCCAGGGCGGAGGCGCTCATCAAGGGCTACCAGCAGCAGATCGACAACGCGGCCAAGGTGATGGCGGGCAAGCCGCGCCCGAAGGTGTTCCTCTACGACAGCGGCCAGGACCAGCCGTTCACGTCGGGCAGGAATGCGGCGCCGCAGGACGTCATCGGCAAGGCGGGTGGCGACAACATCTTCGGCGATCTCGACGACAGCTGGACCACGGTCAACTGGGAGACCGTCGTGCAGCGCGACCCCGAGGTCGTGCTGATCGTGGACTACGCCGACGGCGAGGCGAACACGCCCGCGCAGAAGCAGGCGTTCCTCGAGGGCTTCGCGCCGCTGCGGAACTCGCCGGCGATCAAGAACAAGCGCTTCTACGCCCTGCCGTACGCGGCGCTGGTCGAGTCGCCGCGCAACCCGGCGTCCATCGAGGCCTTCGCGAAGTACCTGGCTTCCGCTTGACCTCTGGTTTGGTCGAGGTCATAGCGTCGCTGCCATGATCCTGGTGACCGGGGCGACCGGAAACATCGGAAGCGTTCTGCTGGAGGAGTTGCGGGTGTGTGGTGCCGGGGCGGTGAGAGGGCGCACCAGGGACGTCGCACGAGCGAAGTTTCCGGCCGGGGTCGAAGCCGTCGAGGGAGACCTCACTCACGCGGGCGGCCTCGACCTGGCGCTCGAAGGTGTGCGATCGCTGTTCTTGTTGCAGGGCTTCGGCGCTGAAGCCGAGGTCCTCGAAGCCGCTCGGCAGGCGGGTGTGGAGCACGTGGTGCTCGTGTCGTCCATCACGGTCGAGACCCATCCACACCTGCCGGCCGCGCAGGCGAACCGGGCCGCCGAGGAGCTGCTGAAGGCCAGCGGCTTGGCGTGGACGATCCTGCGGCCGACGCAGTTCGCCTCGAACACCGTGATGTGGGCACCGTCCATCCGGGACCACGGCACCGTTCGTGCTCCCTACCCGGACACCGGACTTCCGGCCATCGATCCCTCGGACATCGCCGCGGTCGCACGGGCGGCGCTCACCGAGCCCGGCCATCGAGGCCGGATCCACCCGCTGTCCGGGCCGCGGCGCGTCACACCCCGCGAGCAGGTGGCGGACATCGCGGCCGCTCTGGGACGGGAACTGTCGTTCGTCGAGATCAGCCGGGAGGAGGCCCATCAGGAACTGGCCTCTCACCTGGGAGACGAGATCGCGGACGCGGTACTCGATCTCACGGGCGGCGACGTCAACGACGAGTTGCTGGCCGTGCGTGACACCGTCGAGCGGGTCACGGGCCGGCCGGCCACCCCGTTCTCACAGTGGGCCACGGAGAACGTCGCTGCGTTTCGCTGACCGCTCAGTACTGTCAGGCGTGTGGCAGTACTCAGCGTGACCAGATAGTGGGAGATTTCCTCCCGACGCTTGGTACGTCGTGCTGAGCTGTGGCAGCATCCCGGTCATGGCTCAGCACCTCGCCATCATTATCGACGAGCGCGTCGGGTAGTGCCGCCCCTGGCACCCGACGCGCAGACCTCTCGCATCCCGCGGGGGGTCTTTTTGTTTGTCCGGATGAGGAGATGACCCCGATGGCCGGCCCTAACGACGAGTTCCACGTCTACGACACGACGTTGCGCGACGGCGCACAACGTGAGGGCATTTCGTACTCCGTCACGGACAAGCTGGCGGTTGCGCGGCTGCTGGACGGGCTCGGCGTCGGGTTCATCGAGGGCGGCTGGCCCGGCGCACTGCCCAAGGACACCGAGTTCTTCGCCCGCGCGGCGGCCGGTGACCTGGAGCTCAAGCACGCCAAGCTGGTCGCGTTCGGCGCGACCCGCAAGGCCGGGGTCAAGGTCGAGGAAGACCGGCAGGTGAAGGCACTTCTCGACTCGCAGGCACCGGTCGTGACGCTCGTCGCGAAGTCGGACCTGCGCCACATCGAACGCGCGCTGCGCACGGACACCGACGAGAACCTCAGGATGGTGCGCGACACCGTCAGGTTCCTCAAAGACCACGGCAGGCGTGTTTTCCTCGACGCCGAGCACTTCTTCGACGGCTTCGCGTTCTCCCCGGACACCTCGCTGCGCGTGCTGGAGTCCGCTGTGGAGGGTGGCGCGGACGTCGTCGTGCTGTGCGACACGAACGGTGGCCAGCTCCCGCTGGGGCTCGCCGAGACGGTCGCCGGCGTGATCGAGAAGACCGGTTTCCGAGTAGGAATCCACTGCCAGGACGACACGTCCTGCGCCGTGGCGAACACCCTCGCGGCCGTTCAGGCGGGCGCGACGCACGTTCAGTGCACCGCCAATGGTTATGGCGAGCGAGCAGGCAACGCGGACCTGTTCGCCGTCGTGGGAAACCTCGTGACGAAGCTCGGCATGGAGGTGCTCCCGACCGGGGCACTGGCCGAGCTCACCCGTGTCTCCCATGCGTTGGCCGAGATCGCGAACATCGCACCCGACACCCACCAGGCCTATGTCGGGTCGTCAGCATTCGCTCACAAGGCGGGTCTGCACGCGAGCGCGATCAAGGTGGATCCGGAGCTGTACAACCACATCGATCCGGACATCGTCGGCAACGACATGCGGGTGCTGGTCACCGAGATGGCCGGTCGGGCGAGCCTCGAACTCAAGGGACGTGAGTTCGGGCTCGACCTGGCCGGCCGGTCAACCGAGGTCGGCAGCGCTTTGGCGCGCGTGAAAGACCTGGAGGCGAAGGGCTGGTCGTTCGAGGCGGCCGACGCGTCGCTGGAGCTCTTGCTGCGCAAAGAGCTGTCCGAACTGGACGGTCCACCTCCGTTCACGCTGGAGTCCTACCGGGTCGTGCTGGACCACCGCTCGGACGGCGAGATCGTGTCCGAGGCCACGGTCAAGGTGCACGTCGCGGGGGAGCGGGTCATCGCGACCGCCGAGGGCAACGGCCCCGTGCACGCGCTCGACGCGGCGCTGCGCAAGGCGTTGCTGCCGCACCTGTCCTGGTTGGACACTGTGGAGCTGGCCGACTACAAGGTGCGCATCCTCACCGAACATCCCGGTACGGACGCTGTGACGCGTGTGCTGGTCGAGTCGACCGACGGCGAGCGCGAGTGGACCACCGTGGGTGTGCACGGCAACATCGTCGAGGCATCCTGGCTCGCGCTGTGTGACGCGCTCGTACACAAGTCGCTGCGTGGCCTGTTGCGCCCTTGACGCGCGGCCAGCGCTCCCTCCGGGCGCAACACCTCGATTGGCTGGTTACTCGTAGACTGACACAGTGCGTATTGCCCGTATCGCTCATCCGCAAGGCGTTGCTTTCGTCGCTGTTCACGGTGAGGAAGCCGCAGAGATCGCCGAACACCCCTTCGGCACGCCCACGTTCACCGGCCGCAAGTGGCCGCTGGCCGACGTCAGGCTGCTGGCGCCGATCCTGCCGACCAAGATCATCGGCATCGGCCGCAACTACGCCGACCACGCTGCCGAACTCGGCAACGAGGTGCCCGCGGAACCGCTCGTGTTCCTCAAGCCGAACACCTCGGTGATCGGGCCGAACGTCGAGATCAAGATCCCGGCAGCGTCCGAGCGCGTGGACTTCGAGGGCGAGCTGGCGGTCATCATCGGCCAGCCGTGCCGGGAGGTGCCGAAGGCCAAGGCGATGAGCGTGGTGATGGGCTACACCATCGCCAACGACGTGACGGCCCGCGACCTGCAGAAGAAGGACGTGCAGTTCACGCGTGCCAAGGGTTTTGACACGTTCTGCCCGCTGGGTCCGTTCATCGAAACCGAGTTCGACCCCACCGACGTCCGCGTCGTCACCGAGGTTGACGGGGAAGTCAAACAAGACGGCCGTACTTCGTTGATGGTGCACGACATTCCGAGCCTCATCGAGTACGTGTCCGCCGTGATGACGCTGCTGCCCGGCGACCTGATCCTGACCGGAACCCCGGCCGGCGTTGGGCCTATCAGGGCCGGACAGACCGTCTCCGTGACTGTGGACGGCCTTGGCACGCTCACCAATCCGGTCGCAAATAGGTAGCCGTACGGAGCAATCCGGCGTCCGGCAGGTTACGCACCTGGGTACCCGCTAGTAACTTCCCGGTGTCATGACGGACCTGGCGTCCACCCGTGTGCTGCTCGTCGACGGTTCGCAGCTCATCACCGAGGGGCTGCGGATCTCGCTGCACCGCACGCACTGCTTCCGCGTTGTGGGTATCGCCCACACCGTGGCCGACGCTGCGCGCTGTCTGCGCAGCGTCCTGGTGGACCTGGTCGTCACGGATTTCGACGTGCCGGGCGCCGGACCGCTGCGCACCGTGCGGGACACGGCGCAGTACCGGCCGAGCGCCCGTGTCGTCGTGCTGTCCAATGCGGACAGTCCGAGCTGGGCCCGCGCGGCGCTGGACGCCGGCGCGGTGGCCTACCTGCTGAAGACCTCACCCGTGGCCGAGCTGCTGCCGCTCATCTCGGCCGCGGTGCGGGGCGCGCCGGCCACGATCGACGCACGGCTGGGGTCGCTGGCGCGTCTACCGGCGCGGATGCCTCCTCCTGCCTCGCTCGGCCAGCTGTCGGCGCGTGAGTTCGACGTGCTGGCCGAGATGGCGAAGGGGATGGACAACGCCCGCATCGCCCAGCGGCTCTTCATCAGCAACGACACCGTGAAGACCCATGTGAAGGCGATCCTGCGCAAGCTGGGCGCTCGTGACCGCGCCCACGCCGTGGCGATGGTGCTCGGCGAGTCGTCCGAGGCCTTCGTCACGACCTGACGATGGTCTGCGGGGCCCTCCGCGCGAAGTCCGGCGCGTGCTCAGGGCGTGGCCCGATCGCGATCACGTAAGCCGGAACGGCCTGCAGCCACGGGAATCGCTGCGCCAGTGCGAGAGGCTTCGGCACTCCTGGGCTGGAGACCGTCTCGGTGCTGTTCAGCTTCCTGCCGAGGAACAGGCGGTGGATGACCCGCTGCAGCGTCTGGATCACGACGGTCGGGAACAACCGGCGCCTGCGCACCTTCGCGAGCACGCTGCTCGTGACCTTGCCTTCCCGCAGCGGCTTCGCGAGCAGCGTGGCAGCCGCGACCGCGTCCTGCACGGCGAGGTTGATGCCGACGCCACCGACGGGCGACATCGCGTGCGCCGAGTCGCCGATGCACAGCAGCCCGTCCACGTGCCAGCGCCGCAACCTGTCGAGCTTCACGTCCAGCAGCTTGACCTCGTCGAGATCCGTGATGTGGTCCACCCGGTCCGCGAGCCACGGCACGAGCGTCTGCACACGTTCCCGGAACTTCTCGACGCCTTCGCGCCGCATCAGCTGGTCCGTTCCCTTGCGGATCAAGAAGGCGCACTGGAAGTAGTCGCCGCGCGGGATGAGCACGAGCGCACTGCCGGCGCTGAACCTCCCGGCGCCGCCCTTGACCGGGTCGCCCTCGTTGCGTGGCAGGCGGAACCACCACACGTCCATCGGCGCGCCGAACTGGTAGATCGGCAGGTTCACCGCCTCGCGCAGGATCGAGCCCCGACCGTCCGCCGCGACGACGAGGTCCGCGGCGATCTCGCCCTCGTGACCGTCGGCGCGGTCGCGGTACTTCACGCCAGTGACCCTGTTGCCGCTCTTGGTAATCGCCGTGACCTCGGCGTTCATCCGCAGCGTGAACGTCGGCTCCAGCTTGCCCGCGTCCGCCAGCAGGTCGAGGAAGTCCCACTGCGGCACCATCGCGATGTGCTTGTGCGCGCCGGGAAGCCGGCTCAGGTCGCCGATCACGGCCCTGGCACCGCCCTCGAGCATCGCTTCCATCTTGTCGACCTTCTGGTGCGGCACCTGCTCGAACGCCGGCCCGAGCCCCAGCTCGTCCATCAGCGTGAGCGTCGACGCGTGCACCGTGTCGCCGCGGAAGTCGCGCAGGAAGTCGGAGTGCTTCTCCAGCACCGTGACCTCGACGCCACCGCGCGCCAGGAGCAGCCCCAGCACCATCCCCGCAGGTCCGCCTCCGACGACGACGCAGGTTGTCCTCTCCATGATGATCCCCTCTTTTCAACCGTTGTTGAATAAACTCAGCATGCTCGTGATCGCCGCGTGCGTCAAGCGGAGTTCCGAGTGGCGTGGCTCTCCCGGCTTACAGGTCCTCTGTGGACGGTCTGGGAAACCAGGCCTCGAAATGGTTGCGGCAGATGTGGAACACCGCCGTGCGGGCTATGGTGTCGCGCCCGCGGAACGGCCTGTTCGGGCTGTGCCGGCCGAGTTGCCGAACAACACTCGACCGGGTGATTGCATTCGGCGCTCGGAGGAGCCTCACTAGGTCGTTCGGGGCCTCAAGGTCCGCTTGATCGTGCAAGGACCCACAGGAATCACCTCGTTAGCCGAATCGGACGAGGCCCCCTCGCACCTAACCTTCCGGGGTGACAACTGCGTCCCCGACTTTCACGCGTAAGAGAACCGGCGAGATCCGCGCTGTGTGCCTGGACGTCGACGACACACTTGTCGACTACAGCACTTCTTCGCGCGCCGCGTTGGCCTCGATGGTCGGTAACGCCGACGCCTGGTCGTTGTGGCAGCGAATCACCGACGACCACGTGACCCGCCAGCTAGCCGGTGAACTTCAGTACGAGTCGATGCGCAACATCCGCACACAGGCCTTCTTCGCCGCTCTCGGCGAGGAGCTGACACTGGAGGAATCGACCCGCCGCGAGGTCGCACGCCAGGAGGTCCTGTCGGCAGGCTGGTGCCTGTTCCCCGACGTGATCCCGATGCTCGACTGGTTGCGCGCGACGGGCCTTCCCATCGCCGCGATCAGCAACGCCTCCGGCCGCCACCAGCGCGTGAAGATCGCCCAACTCGGCCTGTCCGAGTACTTCGACGCGGTCCTGATCGCCGGCGAGGTCGGCTGCGCCAAGCCGGACCGCGTGATCTTCCACACGGCGTGCCTCGCCCTGGGCGTCTCGCCCGGCGACACCGTCCACGTGGGAGACCGCCTGCACGCCGACGCCATCGGCGCGCGCGACGCCGGGATGCACGGCGTCTGGATCAACCGGACAGGTCCGACCGGCGGCACGTTGCCCGCCGGACTGTCCTCGATCACGTCGCTGGCGGAACTGCCGGAGCTCCTCGTGTGCGAGCTCTCCACCGCCTCAGCCTGACGCCCCGTCGGATCGGCCGCCGGATGGTCGTCGGATCGGTCGTTGGATCAGCCCTGAGACCGGCCCTCACCTGCTCGTTTGCCCGCAGGTGGGGGCCGATTTCACTTCTGGTGGCCGCGTGGTCTAGTATTTCTCACGGCAGCAACGAGGGCCTCGGAACTCCTTCGGGACACCGAAGTCGATCGTGAAAGCCAATGGGGTATGGTGTAATTGGCAGCACGACTGATTCTGGTTCAGTTAGTCTAGGTTCGAGTCCTGGTACCCCAGCTGCTACGGAAGAACTGCCCTCGGGCAAGCTTTCGGAGCTGGTAGCAAGAAAAAGAACTGAATAGCCGGATTTGGACCGGACAGAATGATCTGATAAGGTTCAACGGCAAGAAGTTCTAGGGCCCCGTCGTCTAGCGGCCTAGGACGCCGCCCTCTCAAGGCGGTAGCGAGGGTTCGAATCCCTTCGGGGCTACAGAGGTGGTTGAGGCCTGTCAGCGGAAAGCGCTGACAGGCCTCATTCGCATTGTCTTCTAGGGGCCGAGCCCCCAGACCCCCAGCCGGCGGGGCTTCGCCCCCCGGACCCCCCGTAGGTTGAAGCCATTGTTGTGGGTGGGGCTTCGCTTCGCTCGCCACCGGGGGTTGAGGCTTCGCTTCGCTTGCCATTGGGCTTCGCTTCGCTCGCCGGAAGTAAGTGTGGGGGCGGGTTAGTGGTGGTTCTTGGAATGAACTCGTATGTGGTGACTAGTCGGTGGTTTGGATTGACGTAGTGCGCTGCGCCACATCTTGGCTGGTGTCTCTACAAGAGTCCTGGGCCGCCCTGACGCGATAGTCGCTGTGGGTGTGGAACGAGAACTTCTGTCCGGCTTGCTATCCGTGCGCTTCCACGGTCAGGCGCAGCCCTTCGGGGACTGGTCGCTGCGGCAGGCCCGGAACGATGTGCTGGTCGCCTTGGTCGCCCAGGGGGCGGCCGTTGGCGTTTGAGATGCGACACGCCGCACTGGTCCGCGCGACACGCGGTGCTGCCATGGCTCACGTGTGGCCTTTCAGGCTGCCGGCAGTCGCCACCGCGCTCCTGTTGTCGGCGAAGTCTCGTGATGGTGGCCACGATCTTGGAGGGCGGACGCGGCGGCCGTTGAATCCCTCTGGCGGCGATCATCCATCTGACACCACGGGCCGCCTCCCGGTGTCCGAGGACTCGCTCTGGCAGAGCGATCACCAGGCCGTCTCCCAGCGCCCCGTCGAATCCCTCTGCGGCGGGCCGCCTCTCGGCGTCCGTCGAATCCTTCTGGCGGCGATCACCCGTCTGTTGCCGCCGACCGACTCCTGGCGGCCCGGCTGGCAGCGCCGAGGATCGTTGGGAGTTCGAGGCGGCCGTCCTGTCGGGCGGTTGGTGGGGGGTTAGAGGCGGCTTTGTAGGGCCTCGGCTGCTACTAGTAGGTCGGCTGCCCAGCGGGCTCCTGGGCGGCGGCCCATGCGGTCGATGGGGCCGCTTACGGAGACTGCTGCCACCACTGCGCCTGAGGAGTCTCGGACCGGGGCTGAGACTGAGGCCACGCCGGGTTCTCGTTCGGCGACGCTTTGTGCCCAACCTCGGCGGCGGACTTCCAGGAGGGTGCGTTCGCCGTAGACGGCGTCGGCCAGGACGGCGCGTTGGGTGCCTGGGTCTGCCCATGCGGCAAGGACCTTCGCGCCCGAGCCGGCGGTCATGGGCAGGCGCGCGCCGATGGGAACCGTGTCGCGCAAGCCTGAAGGAGGCTCGGCGGCTGAGACGCAGACGCGTTGCATGCCGTCGCGCCGGTACAGCTGCACGCTTTCGCCTGTGATGTCGCGCAGGCGCGGCAACACGGAGGAAGCCGCGTCCAGCAACGGGTCCGTTGCGCCGCCGGCCAGTTCGGCGAGAGCCGCGCCTGGACGCCAGCGGCCGTCGGAGCCTCGGCGCAGCAACCGGTGCACCTCCAGGCCCACGGCCAGGCGGTGCGCGGTCGCTCGTGGAAGGCCGGTGCGATTGCACAACTCGGCCAGGCCACACGGATCTTTTGCTACGGCGTTCAACACGGCCACTGCCTTGTCCAGCACGCCGATCCCGCTATGCTGTCCCACAAGCCGATACTAACTTCCCAGACAGTGAGAAGTCCAGATCTGTCGGCACGTCCATAATGTGGGAGATGTCGCGATGAGCCGCACGCTCGCGGAGAAGGTGTGGGAGGCACACGTTGTGCGCCACGGCAGTGGTGCGGAGCCGGACCTGCTCTACATCGACCTCCATCTGCTGCACGAAGTCACCAGTCCTCAGGCGTTCGACGGGTTGCGTCTGGCAGGGCGCCCGCTCCGTCGTGCCGATCTGACGATCGCCACCGAGGACCACAACGTCCCGACCGTCGACATCGACAAGCCGATCGCGGATCTCGTGTCGCGCACGCAGGTCGAGACGCTTCGCCGCAACTGCGCGGAGTTCGGCGTGCGGCTGCACCCGATGGGTGACCTGGAGCAGGGCATCGTCCACGTGGTGGGCCCGCAGCTCGGCCTCACGCAGCCCGGCATGACGGTTGTTTGCGGTGACAGTCACACGTCCACGCACGGCGCGTTCGGCGCGCTGGCGTTCGGCATCGGCACGTCCGAGGTGGAGCACGTGATGGCGACGCAGACGTTGCCTTTGCGTCCGTTCAAGACGATGGCGATCAACGTCGACGGCGAGCTCGGGCCTGGCGTCACGGCGAAGGACATCATTCTCGCGGTCATCGCGAAGATCGGAACCGGTGGCGGACAGGGCTATGTGCTCGAGTACCGCGGCCGCGCGATCGAGAACCTCTCGATGGAAGCGCGCATGACGGTCTGCAACATGTCGATCGAAGCGGGCGCGCGCGCCGGCATGATCGCACCGGACGAGACAACTTTCGACTACATCAAGGGCCGTCCGCACGCACCGTCCGGCGCGGACTGGGACGCGGCCGTCGCCTACTGGAAGACGCTGCGCACTGACGACGACGCGACTTTCGACGCCGAGGTTCACATCGACGCCGACGAACTGACGCCGTTCGTCACGTGGGGCACGAACCCGGGGCAGGGTCTGCCTCTGAGTGCGAACATTCCCGACCCCGAGCAGATCGTGGACGAGAACGAGCGCGTGGCCGCCGAGAAGGCGCTGACGTACATGGGCCTGGAGCCCGGCACGCCGCTGCGCGACATCCACGTGGACACGGTCTTCCTCGGTTCGTGCACGAACGGGCGCATCGAGGACCTGCGCGCCGCCGCGGACGTCATCAAGGGAAAGCACGTCGCTTCTGGAGTACGGATGCTGGTCGTGCCCGGTTCGATGCGGGTGCGCAAACAGGCCGAGGAAGAGGGCCTGGACAAGGTGTTCCTCGACGCGGGCGCCGAGTGGCGGCAGGCCGGCTGCTCGATGTGCCTTGGCATGAACCCGGATCAGCTCGCGCCCGGCGAGCGCAGCGCGTCGACCTCCAACCGCAACTTCGAGGGCAGGCAGGGCAAGGGCGGCAGGACGCATCTCGTGTCTCCGCTCGTCGCCGCTGCCACGGCCGTGCGCGGCACCCTCTCGGCCCCCGCAGACCTGGAGAACTGACCATGGATGCCTTCACCACCCACACGGGCGTCGGTGTGCCGCTGCGCAGGTCCAACGTGGACACCGACCAGATCATCCCGGCCGTCTACCTCAAGCGCGTGACCCGCACCGGGTTCGAGGACGGGCTCTTCGCCGCCTGGCGCGGTGACGAGCACTTCATCCTCAACCAGGAGCCCTTCAAGGCGGGCAGCGTCCTCGTTGCGGGCCCCGACTTCGGCACCGGATCCTCTCGGGAACACGCCGTCTGGGCGTTGATGGACTACGGCTTCCGCGTGGTCGTGTCGTCACGTTTCGCCGACATCTTCCGGGGCAACGCCGGCAAGCAGGGCCTCGTGGCGGCGCAGTGCAGCCAGTCCGATGTCGAGCTGCTGTGGAAGCTGCTCGAGGCGGAGCCCGGCACGCCGGTCACCGTGGACCTCACCGACAAGACCGTTCGCGCCAAGGACTTGGTTGCCCCGTTCGAGATCGACGACTACACCCGCTGGCGCCTTCTGGAAGGGCTCGACGACATCGCTTTGACGCTGCGCCACGAGGCCGAGATCAGCGGATTCGAGGCCAATCGCCAGACTTGGTTGCCCACAACGGATCCGCTTCCAGCGGTCTGAGAGGGGGCCGGATTCTCCCCTTGAGAGGGGCGAATCCGGCGCCTCCTGTCCCTCGAAGGGGCGCAATTAGCCACGCCACAACGAAAATTTTGGCGTGGCGATTGGTATTTCTTGCGTTTTGGGCCTACCGTTGCGTTCTAGTCGGCCCGACGCTAGGGCCGTGAGCGTCCTGGGAGGGACTGGAAGTGAACAAGGCCCAGCTCATCGAGGCGCTCGCCGAGCGCCTGGGAGACAAGAAGACCGCGGGTGCTGCTGTTGATGGCCTCGTCGATGTGATCGTGCGAAGCGTCAACAAGGGCGAGAAGGTCAACATCACGGGCTTCGGCGTCTTCGAGAAGCGCGCCCGTGCGGCTCGCACCGCGCGCAACCCGCGCACGGGCGAGACCGTGAAGGTCAAGAAGACCAACGTGCCCGCGTTCCGCCCCGGCTCGACGTTCAAGGACGTCATCAGCGGTGCGAAGAAGCTGCCGAAGGCTGTTGCCGCCAAGGCTGCTGCCAAGCCGGCCGCTGCTGCCGCTGCGAAGCCCGCGGCCGCGAAGGCGCCTGCCACCAAGGCGGCGACCACTCGCGCGACCACGACCGCGCTGACCCGCCC
>NZ_VSRL01000063.1 GCF_012184385.1 Lentzea indica | reverse complement strand
CGCGGTGCAGGCCCACGCCGGCGAGGGCGAGCATGGTGCGGCGGTGCTCGCGTTCCAGCGGGCCACCGCGGGCTTCGGCTGGTCGCGGCCTGGGCGGAGCGCGCTGTTCGGCAACGTCCTCTACACCGTCATCCCGGCCGCCGACGACGCCGTCCAGTGGGTGCGTTCCCTGGTCCGCGAGCTGCCGGCCGAGGCCACCGTGCTGGCCGGCATCGGCGGTCCGGCCGAGGCGACGCAGCTGCCGACGTCACGGCAGGAGGCCGATGAATGCCTCGCTCTCTCAACCGGTGCACCGGTTGTATACGACGACGCGTGGGCACAGGTTTTGTTGCACCGGCTCGCCGCCGTCGCAGAAGCCGGGCGTCTCCCGACGCGCGGGCCGATATCCAATATATTGCGTTACGACGCTGAGTACGGGACGCAATATGCGGCGACGTTGAGGGCGTGGCTCGCGGCGCAGGGCGACGTGCGGGCGGCGGCGCGAGTGCTCAACGTGCACCCGAACACGTTGCGGTACCGCATGCAGAAGATGGCCGAGGTGACGCCTCTCCCCCTCGACGATCCCGAGCAGCGTCTCGCGATGGCCATCGCCCTCCGGATCACGCGGTGAACCAGGCGGCGTGAAAGCATGTCGACCCGTGCACCCCGATCTTTCCGTTGATCTCTGCGCTCGCCTGCGCGAGGCCTTCCTGAACGCCGGCTACACCGCTGACGGCGTCGTCGACGCGCTCGGCCCGCAGGCCCACGCCGCACTCGGCAGGGGCGAGCCGGAGCCCGCCCGCCGTGCGAGCAAGGACGCCGGGACGCTCGGCACGTTGATCCGCCTGTTCCTGCTCGGCGACCAGGAACCAGAGCAGGACGTCCGCAAGGCACTTGACGGAGCCGACATCGACGACCTCGTCAACAACGACGTGTTGACGGCCCAGTTGACGGCCGGACTGGACGTGCGTCCGTACGAGGACAACTGGTGGGTCATCGCCGACCTCGACTCCGACCTGCGGGGCGGAGCGGTCCCCGAGGACCACGTGCTCGGCGTCGGCCACGCGTCCATCAGCCTGGCCCGCGCGACCAAGCGCACGCCGGTCGGCACGTTGCTCGACCTCGGCACCGGCTGCGGCGTCCAGGCACTGCACGCCAGCACGCACGCCGAACGCATCACCGCGACCGACCTGTCCGAGCGCGCGCTGAGGCTCGCGCAGGGCACGTTCCGCATCAACGGGCTCGACGTGGAGACGCTGCAGGGCGAGTGGTTCGGCCCGGTCCGCAACCGGCGCTTCGACCAGGTCGTGTGCAACCCGCCGTTCGTCGTCGGCCCGCCGCGCGTGGACTACGTCTACCGGGACTCCGGACTCGGCGGTGACGACGCGTCGGCGCTCGTCATCCGGCAGCTGCCCGCGTTCCTCAACGAGGGCGGCGTCGGCCAGCTGCTGGCGTCGTGGCTGCACCGCAAGGGCGAGGACTGGGAGGAACGCGTCTCCAGCTGGCTGCCCCGCGGCGGAATCGACGCGTGGTTCGTGCAGCGCGACATCGCCGAGCCCGCTCTGTACGTCGGCACGTGGCTCAAGGACGCGGGCGTCGACCCGCGCAGCCCAGAGGGCCGGGCCAAGGCGAGCGCGTGGCTGGACTGGTTCGAGGAGAACCAGGTCGCGGGCGTCGGCTTCGGCTACGTGACGCTGCGGCGCACCGACGAGATGCATTCCCAGGTCGTGTGCGAAGACCTGCGCCACGCCTACGACGACCCGCTGGGCCCGGAGGCGGCCCGGTGGCTCGACAACGTCGCATGGCTGCGCGCGAACCCCGACCTGCTGAGCCGGCGGTTCCGGGTGGCGGACACCGTGCTGCTCGAAGAGGTGTCCGAGCCGAGCGAGGACGGCTGGCGCAAGGTCGTCGCACGGCTGCACCGCACCGACGGGCCCGGCTGGCAGCACGAGGTCGACGAGGCGACCGCGAAGCTCATCGCCGGTTGCACGGGTGCGCTGCCGTTGGAGGACCTGCTCTCGCTGCTCGAGTTCGCTTACGGGGAAATCGATGCAGAAGCGGCCTTGCCGATCGTTCGTGATCTCATCCGGCACGGAATGTTGATTCCCGCGTGAAAGCGGTTGTGGCGCGCGTCACAGAGGCGAGTGTCGAAGTCGAAGGGGAGATCGTCGGCGCGATCGGCGAACCCGGATTGCTGGTGCTGCTCGGTGTGCACCACGACGACACGGCCGAGCACGCCCGCAAAATGGCGCAGAAGCTGCACGGACTGCGCATCCTCGACGACGAGCAGTCATGTGAGTCGACGGGCGCTCCGTTGCTGGTCGTCAGCCAGTTCACGCTCTACGGGGACACGCGCAAGGGCCGCCGCCCGTCCTGGACGGCGGCCGCGCGGCCCGAGCACGCGGAACCGTTGGTGAACGCCGTCGTGCAGGAACTACGCCAAAAGGGCGCGCGCGTCGAAACGGGACGATTCAGGGCCGAGATGAAGGTACGGAGCGTGAACGACGGCCCGTTCACCGTGCTCGTCGAGGTCTAGTCGGCCCCTTGACTAAAGGGTTCTCAGCCAATCCTCAGATTAGTCGCGCAACCGCTGTGACAGCGGTGACGTCTTCAGGTCAGGAAGTCGGGAACGAATTCGGAATCGTCTTCGTTACCCAGGTATCAGCCAGCTAGCGATGGGATCCCGAGCGGGCCCGCCGCAACCGGCAACCAGGGCGCAGCGCCGCGCCGCCTTGACCGCCACGCGCGACTGTCCTGACCGACAGCAGCGTCGCCCGCAGCAGGGGGAGGGAGATCCATGACCGTCACGAGGATCTCCGACCGTGAAGTCGGAGAGAACACGCCCGCCGTCGTCGATGAGCTCGACGCCCAGGGTCCAGCAGCCGACCTGGTTCGAGTCTACCTGAACGGAATCGGCAAGACCGCCCTGCTCACCGCCGAGGAGGAGGTGGAGCTCGCCAAGCGCATCGAGGCCGGTGTGTTCGCGCAGCACGTCCTCGAGACGGCCAAGCGACTCACGCCCACCCGGCGCGACGAGATGGGGGAGCTCGTCCGCGACGGCCGCCGCGCCAAGGATCACCTGCTCGAGGCGAACCTGCGTCTCGTCGTGTCGCTGGCCAAGCGCTACACCGGCCGCGGCATGGCGTTCCTGGACCTGATCCAGGAGGGCAACCTGGGTCTGATCCGCGCCGTCGAGAAGTTCGACTACACCAAGGGCTACAAGTTCTCCACCTACGCGACGTGGTGGATCCGCCAGGCCATCACCCGCGGCATGGCCGACCAGGGCCGCACCATCCGCCTCCCCGTCCACCTCGTCGAGCAGGTGAACAAGCTCGCGCGGATCAAGCGCGACCTGCACCAGACGCTCGGCCGCGAGGCGACGACCGAGGAGCTCGCGAAGGAGTCGGGCCTGTCCGTCGACAAGGTCGCCGACCTGCTCGACCACGCGCGTGACCCGGTATCGCTGGACATGCCGGTCGGCACGGAGGAGGACGCTCCCCTCGGTGACTTCATCGAGGACTCGGACGCGACCGACGCCGAGAGTGCCGTCATCTCCGGCCTTCTGCAGGACGACCTGCGCCGCGTGCTCGCCACGCTGGAACCGCGCGAGCAGGCCGTGATCCGGCTGCGCTACGGGCTCGAGGACGGTCAGCCCCGCACGCTGGACCAGATCGGCAAGCGGTTCGGGCTGTCGCGGGAGCGGGTGCGGCAGATCGAGCGCGAGGTCATGTCGAAGCTGCGCCAGGGCGAACGCGCCGCGAAGCTGCGTGCGTACGCCTCGTAGTCACGGTCGGATCTCACCCGTCCGGCAGTATTGACTTGTGACTCAACTCACGGCACGGTCGGGCGTTACCAGAGCCACGCGACGCCCGTCGTCGCACACGAAGGAAGGTCGGGGCAGCCGGGGGCTGCCCCGGCCTTCCGTGTGTTCGGGCACGGTGGTCGGGGATCACATCAATGCACCCCTGTGATGGCGGTACGGTTTTCTGATCCGAACTGCACACCGTTGGAGCTGTGTACCCCGTGCCCACCACTTTCGAGTACACCGATGTCCTTCCTCTCGCGAAGGACACCGAGACCGAGTACCGCCTCGTCACGTCGGACGGGGTGAAGCTGATCGAGGCCGGTGACCGCAAGTTCCTGGAGATCGCCCCCGAGACGCTGACGATGCTGGCGAAGGAGGCGATCCGGGACATCCAGCACCTGCTGCGCCCGTCGCACCTCGCCCAGCTGCGCAAGATCATCGACGACCCCGAGGCGTCCGGCAACGACCGCTTCGTCGCGATGGACCTGCTTCGCAACGCGGCCATCTCGTCGGGCGGTGTCCTGCCGATGTGCCAGGACACCGGCACGGCGATCATCATGGGCAAGCGTTCGGAGACCGTCCTGACCGGCGGCGACGACGAGCAGGCCCTCGCCCGTGGTGTCTTCGAGGCCTACCAGGAGCTGAACCTGCGCTACTCGCAGATGGCGCCGGTGACGTTCTGGGACGAGAAGAACACCGCCACGAACCTGCCCGCGCAGATCGAGGTGTTCCACAAGCCCGGCCAGGAGCCCGTGTACGAGTTCCTGTTCATGGCCAAGGGCGGCGGTAGTGCGAACAAGACGTTCCTCTACCAGGAGACCAAGGCGGTGCTGAACCCGAAGCGCCTGGCCTCGTTCCTGGACGAGAAGCTCCGCTCCCTCGGCACCGCCGCATGCCCGCCGTACCACCTGGCGGTCGTCGTCGGCGGCCTGTCCGCCGAGCAGAACCTCAAGGTCGCGAAGCTGGCCTCCGCCCGCTACCTCGACAACCTGCCCACCGAGGGCTCGGCGCTGGGCCACGCGTTCCGCGACAAGGACCTCGAGCAGCAGGTTCTCGAACTCACCCGGAACTTCGGCATCGGCGCCCAGTTCGGCGGCAAGTACTTCTGCCACGACGTGCGTGTCATCCGCCTCCCCCGCCACGGCGCGTCCCTCCCGGTCGGCGTCGCAGTGTCGTGCTCGGCCGACCGCCAGGCCAAGGCCCGCATCACGCCCGAGGGCGTGTTCCTGGAGCAACTGGAGCGCGACCCGGCCCAGTTCCTGCCCGAGGTGGAGGGCGAGGACCTGTCCGACGAGGTCGTCCGCATCGACCTCACCCGCCCGATGTCGGAGATCCGCGAGGTCCTCACCAAGCTCCCGGTGAAGACCCGCGTGTCCCTCACCGGTCCACTGGTCGTGGCCCGCGACATCGCCCACGCCAAGATCAAGGAACGCCTCGACGCCGGCGAGGAGATGCCGCAGTACCTCAAGGACCACCCGGTCTACTACGCCGGACCGGCCAAGACCCCCGAGGGCTACGCGTCCGGTTCGTTCGGCCCGACGACCGCGGGTCGCATGGACTCCTACGTCGAGCAGTTCCAGGCCGCGGGCGGCTCGCTGGTGATGCTCGCCAAGGGCAACCGCTCCAAGCAGGTCACTTCCGCCTGCAACACCCACGGCGGCTTCTACCTGGGCTCGATCGGCGGCCCGGCGGCGCGGCTGGCGCAGGACTGCATCCGCAAGGTCGAGGTCCTCGAGTACCCCGAGCTCGGCATGGAGGCGGTCTGGAGGATCGAGGTCGAGGACTTCCCCGCCTTCGTCGTCGTCGACGACAAGGGCAACGACTTCTTCGCCGAGACGTCCACACCGACCCTGCAGATCAGCTTCCGCCGTTAGTCCCGCAGTTGGTCCACGAAGGCCCCCGATCAAACAGTACGCTTGTCCTGTATCTGTTTGATCGGGGGTTTCTCATTGATTCATCACATGCAGGTCGCCTGCCCAGCAGGTGCGGAGGACAAGCAGCGCGCCTTCTACACAGGCGTGCTGGGCTGGAGAGAACTGCCCAAACCGCCCCTGCTCGCCGCACGAGGCGGCTGCTGGTTCGAGGTGCCAGGCGGCGGTGAGGTGCACGTGGGCGTCGAAGACGACTTCCGCCCCGCACGCAAGGCGCACCCCGCGTTCGTGGTCGACCTGCCCCAGGTCGCCGAGGCGGTGGCGGCAGCGGGCCACCCCGTCATCTGGGCCGATCCGGCGGAGATCCCCGGCCGACTGCGCTTCCACACGTTCGACGGCGTCGGCAACCGCATCGAGTTCCTCGCCGACGCCTGAACTGATATATCGGCTCGCTCCCGCCCACCTGCTTCCCAGCCCCTTGCAACGAGTCTTTTGCGGACGACGTCCAAAGAGTCATTGCTAAGGGGCAGGTCAGCGGGTTACGCGAAGATCGAGAAGTGCGTGAACGGTCAGCGAGCCAGCAGCCAGTCGAGGGCAGCCGGGGCGTGGTTCAGGACTGATATATGGCCGTCGCCTGGGGTCAGGCGGAGTTCCGCGCCGGGGATACGCGAGGCGAGCCACCGGCTGTGCGACGCCGGAACCATGCCGTCGCGTTCGCCGTGCAGCAGAAGGGTGGGCACACGGATGGAGGCAGGGTCGAAGCCCCACGGCGTGACATAGGCGAGGTCGTCGTCGATCAACGGGCCAGGGCCATTCGTCAGCGCCGGGCCGACGACCTTGCCGAACCACGACCACGAGCCGTCCAGCGCCGCAAGGTCGGCCTTGGTGAACTCAGGGTCGTAGGCAGCGCCAGACGCCTCGTACGCTTCCTTCGCTGCACGACCGGCGGCCGCCGCTCTCAGCGACGCCTCACCCGAAGCGATCATGCCGCCGAACCAGTCGAGACCGTCAGCGCCGAAAGGCGCCAACGACGCGCTGGCGACGACGGCGGTCACGCGGTCGGGCAACAGGGCGGCGCACGCGAGGGCGTGTGGTCCGCCGCCGGAGTGCCCGAATACCGCGAACTGGTCGATGCCGAGCGCGTCGGCGATATGCGATGTATCAGCGGCTGCCGATCCCACCGTCCGATCCGGCACGGCGGTCGACCCGCCGTAGCCGGGACGGTCGTAGGACACCCAGCGCACGCCTGGACGGAACAGCGGTTCCGGAGGCAGGCCGAGGTTCGGCGTGCCGTGGTGCCAGAACACCGGCACGCCCTCACCGACGTCGTGGACGTGGAGAAGCCGCTCCCCCAGTTGAAGATCCATGTATTAGGCGGTCTCCTCGCGCGACTCCAGGACCAGGCGCCGGTCACCCAGCGGCGCGGCCAGGCGGACGGTCAACGGCACCTGGCGGATCTCCTGGGTGCACATCGTGCCCGGAGGCTGCTTGGTGATCGTGACGAGCGTGATCTGGACGACCTCGGCGGACTGGGCGGTCACCTCCGCGCGAGCCTCCTTGCACCCTCCGCCCACGCCGAAGACCTCGACGTCACGGCCGTCGCCGAAGACGTAGGCCTCGGAGCGGTAGGTGTCTGACAACGATGTCGTGTCGACCTTTTCCTTGGGCACCGGCGTGACGTTGGGCGGGACGACCGGCTTCTCCTCCGAGATCGAGACCGGAGGCTGAACAGGGGCGGAGGTGGGGCTCGCTCCGGAAGAGCCGGACGAACCGGGCGCGGACGTGCCCGAAGTGGGCGCACCGCTGGAGGAGCCGGTTCCGGGCGCGCCGGACTGCGTGCCCGACGAGCAGCCGGCCAGCACAACGGCAAGAGCAACGGCAACGACGGCGTTTCTCATGCGCACCATCCTTGCAAACCGGGCCAAGAGGCCCGGTGAGGTAAGAGATGCCCGGCCGGCGGGGCAGATGCCGACCGGGCACCGTGGGGAGGAGGTCTACTTCTGTTCCTGCCGCGACGTCAACGCGACCGTGCGCTCACCAAGGGGCTCGGAAAGCTGCACCGTTAGCGGAGGGAAGCGGATGTCCATCGTGCACGCCTGCTTGTCCAGCGGCAGCGTCTCGACGAGCTCGATCTTCACGACGGAAGCCGACTGTTCCAGCACGGACGCGCTGGCCTTCCCGCACCCGCCCTCCTGGGCGATGACACCGACGGTCTTCCCGTCGCCCTGTGTCCACACGGTGCGCGGATACTCCGACGACAAAGCGTTGGTGTCCAGCTTTGTCACCGGTTTGCCGTCCGGCGGAATCTCTCCGGGCGCGATGCCCGGTGGCACTTCAGAAGGCGAGGTGGCGGTCGGCAACGTCGGACCGCCACCCGCCCCAGTGCCCGCGTTCTGCGCACTGCCGCAGGCCGAGATCACCAGCAGCAGGACGCCAGTGCCAACTACGGTTCCTATGTGCCTCATGTTCAGAGGACGGAACCGCGCTCACAACGGGTTGCAGTGACTTCGCTTCACAGTTACCGGGAAACGGCCGCGACCGCCTCGCGCAGCGCTTCCAGGCGAGCGGCGGACGCCAGCCCGCCGTGATAGAGGTGGAACTCCTCCACCCCCGCGTCCAGGTAAGTCAGCCACTCCTTCGACAACGCCGCGCCGTCGGCCGGCTTCGGCGGCAGCCCCAGCACGTACGCGGCGATCCGCGTGTCAGGAGCAGCCGCGCGAAGGGCCTCGATCCCAGGCACGGCGACATCCGGGCCGGGCCAGCACATCGTCGTCAGAACGTCGACGTCCGCATCCAGACCGCCGGCCACGGTCGCGAACGGCCCGGTACCCCAGGGATCCGCCGTCACGTGCATACCGATCCGAACCGTGGGCGCGGCAGCACGAATCTCACCGACCAGCTTCTGCCGCAACGACCGCACCACACCGGTGCGCACAGCCTGAACGTCTTCCGCGAGCACGCCCAGCGCTTCCTCCACGCTGGGCGCCCCGCGATCGATCCCGGCCCGGACCGCTTCGCGCAGGGCATCCGGGTCGGCGTACAGGGCGGTGCAGGCCGAGCAGAAGCACAGCGACAACAGCTTCTGCTGCACCGCGTTCCAGTCCGTGCCATCGGTCTTCTCGTGGTGCCCGCCGTGGAAGAACCCCAGCGGCCCGCAGGCCTCGAGGATGATCCCGTCCGGCGCACCGAGCTCCAGCACCTCGGACACCAGCGCCGACGTGTACTCGACAACGTCCGGCTGCGCGGTGCACAACGCGTACGGGTAGCGATCCCCGAACGCGTTCACCACGGTCACGTCCGGGTGCAGGTCACCCAGGCGCGAGTTGTGCGTCAGCACGGTCCACGCGTACACCGGCAATCCCGCGGCACGAACCAAAGCCGCCGCTTCACCGAACGAATCGGAACCGTCCATCCAGGACGGTTCCGCGGGCACCAGCCTGCCGAACTTCGAGGTGCGCACCGGCAGGTAGAACGCCGCGTGCCGAGCGTCGACCAACCGGTGCCGCGGGTGCAACGGCGTCGCGGCCCGAACGGTGTGGTACGACGCGGCAAGGGCGATCGCGTCGACGCCGAGCCCCTGGTACCGCGCAACAGCGTCCGGGTCACCGATCAGGTCCCACGGATAGGCGTGGACAACCGACTTCACCACCGGGGACGCTTCCTCTCGTAGCTCGGGTCGAACTTCTGCATGTAGCCCGTGTCGTCACGCGAGGTGATGCCACAACGAACGTAGTTCTCCGCCAGACGCGCCAGCGCATCACGATCCAGCGACACGCCGAGACCCGGCGTCGTGGGCACCGGCACAGCACCATCCACAAAGGACAGCACGCCCGGCTCCACAACCTCGTCAGCCGCGTTCCACGGATAATGCGTGTCGCACGCGTAGTTCAGGTTCGGTGTCGCCGCGGCGAGGTGCGTCATGGCAGCCAGCGAGATGCCCAGATGCGAGTTCGAGTGCATCGACAGGCCGATGCCGAACGTCTGGCAGATCATGCCCAGCTGACGAGACCGCTGCAGACCGCCCCAGTAGTGGTGATCGGACAGGAGCACCTGCACGGCGTCCTGCTCCACCGACGGCTTGAGGTGCTCGAACGCGATCACGCACATGTTGGTGGCCAACGGCATCGGCGCCTTCGCGGCCACCTCCGCCATCCCGGAGATCTCCGGCGTCGGGTCCTCCAGGTACTCCAATACCCCGTCCAGCTCCGCCGCGACCTTCAACGACGTCGCCGTCGACCAGGCCGCGTTCGGGTCCAGCCGCAGCGGGTGGTCCGGGAACGCCTCGCGCAGCGCGCGAATCGCCTCGATCTCCTGCTCCGGCGGGAACACACCGCCCTTGAGCTTGATCGAGCCGAACCCGTACTCACCGATCATCTTCCGCGCCTGCGCCACGATGCCGGCGGGGTCGATCGCCTCGCCCCATTCGTCCGGCTCGGCGCCGGGATGCCCGTCCCACTTGTAGAACAGGTAGGCCGAGTACGGCACGGACGAACGGATCGCGCCACCCAGCAGGTCGTGCACCGGACGTCCCAGCACCTTGCCCTGGATGTCCAGGCACGCGACCTCGAAGGGCGAGTACACGCGGTCGACGGTGCTCTCCGCCGTGATCTTCCCGGTCAGCCCGTGTTTGTCCACGCCCGTCTTGCCGCCCAGGGCACCAGCCACACGCGCGTGCATCTCGTTCAGCGCAAAGACGTCGAGGCCGATCAACGAGTCCACGACGGACCGCGAGCGCTCAAGGTGCCCGAGGTCGCCGTAGGTCTCCCCCAGCCCGGAGATGCCTTCGTCGGTGTGCACCTCGGCGATCGTGCGCAGCGCCCACGGCTCGTGCACGCCGGCCGAGTTCAGCAGCGGCGGGTCGCGGAACGCGATCGGCGTCAGGACGATCTCGGTGATTTTCAAAGACGGAGTCTTCATGCCAGCAGAGCCTTACCCGCAGCGATGATCTTGTCGAGAGCGGCCAGGTGCTCGTCGGCCGGGTCGATCAGCGGTGGCCGCACGCCACCGACGTCGAGACCGTTCGCGCGCACCGCCGCCTTCACCAGGGCAACCGCATATCCGGGAACCTTGTCCCGCAGCTCGACCAGAGGCTTGTAGAACTCGAGAAGAAAGCGGTTCACGAGCTCGGTGTCACCGGCCTGCACGGCGTTGTAGAAGCCGAGCGAGATCTCCGGCGCGAAGCAGAACACCGCCGACGAGTACAGCTCGACGCCGATGCCCCGGTACGCGAGCTGAGTCATCTCCGCGGTCGGCAGGCCGTTGAAAAACTGGAACGGCTTGTCAACGTTGGCACGAACCGACAGCACGATGCGCTGCATCTGGTCGAGGTCGCCGATGCCGTCCTTGAAGCCCACGACGTTCGGGATCGACGCGACCTCGACGGCGGTCTCCGGCGTGAACCGCGCGTTGTTGCGCTGGTACACGATGATCGGCAGCTCGGTGGCACCGGCGACCTCGGCCACGAACCGCACGAGACCGGCGGCCGGGTTGGTCACCAGGTACGGCGGCAGCAGCAGGATGCCGTTGGCCCCCGCGCGTTCCGCGGCCTGGACGAACTGCTTGGTCGCCGCGACCGAGCCTCCCGCACCGGCGAACACCGGCATCTTGCCCGCGGTCGCCTCGACCGCGACCGACACCGCACGCTCGAACTCGCCCAGCTCCAACGCGTGGAACTCGCCGGTGCCGCAGGCGACGAACACCGCGCCCGGCCCGGCGGAGACACCGTGCTTGACGTGCTCAGCCAGCACGTCGTACGCGATGTTCCCCTCGGTGTCGAACGGGGTCACCGGAAAGAACAGCACACCATCGAGTTGCATACCAGACACTCATCCCTTGATCGCTCCGGTGGTGATCCCACGCAGGAAGGACTTCTGCAGCGACAGGTACACGACCAGGCTCGGTACCAGCGCCAGCAACGCTCCGGCCAGCACGATGCCCGTCCCGACCATGTCGTCGGATCTGAGCGCGAGAAGTGCGACCGTGAGCGTGTAATCGGAGGGGTCAGCGGCGACGATCAGGGGGAGCAGGTACTGCTCCCAAATCATGTTGAAGCCGAACACGGCGATCACGCCGAGCGCGGGCTTGCACAGGGGGAGGATGATCTGCGCGAATAGGCGCAGCTCCCCGGCACCGTCCACTTTGGCCGCTTCCTCCAGTTCGGCGGGGATCTCCTTCATGAACTCCGTCATGACGAAGATGGAGAAACCCCACGCCCCCAACGGGAGGATGACGCCGAGCAGGGTGCCCTTGAGACTCACGTGCACCAGCGGTAGGTCTCCGATCACCAGCGAAAGCGGGATCGCGATGACCTCCTCCGGCAACATCATCGTGGCAAGGATGACCAACAACGCGATGGCCTGACCGCGGAACTTCTTGCGCGCCAACGCGTAGGCGGCGAAAACGCTCACCGCCAGCTGCAACAGCAACGCACCACCGGCGATGATCAACGAGTTCATCAGGTAGTGCCAGATCTTGTTCTCCGCCGCCACCTGGAAGTTGATCAGCGACGGGTTGTCCGGGAACACCGACAGCTGGGTCGGGTCCGGGTTGTGGTCGAACGCACCGGAGAAGATGACCAGCAACGGGCCGCAGAAAAGGATTACAGCGAGGGCGCTCAAAAGAACCCGGATGCCCTTGCTGAGCCACGCGTCCTTGCGGGTGGACCAGCCGAGGGCGCTGTCGAAGCGGCTCGAGTTGACGCTCATCGCGCCTCCTTCCTCCGGCGGTACCACTGCACGCTGACCGTGAGAACCAAGGTAACCAGGAACAACAGCACCGAACCAGCCGATGCGAGACCGGCTTCGGACTGCTCGAACGCCGTTGTGTAGACGCGCGTCATCCACACGTCGGTCGATCCGGCGGGACCACCGCCGGTCAGGACGTACACCTCGGTGAAGACGCGCAGGCCGCGGATCGCCGCCAGCGTCAGGAGGATCGTGATGACGGGGCGCAACGCGGGCAGCGTGACGTTCCAGATCCGTTGCGGCGTCGAAGCGCCGTCGATCGCGGCGGCCTCGTACTGCTGACGGTCGATGCCCGCGAGCCCGGCGAGGATCAGCACCATGTCGTACGGCGCGTGCTTCCAGATGCCGACGAACATGACCGACACCAGCGAGGTGTCCGTGTTGTGGATGTACTCCCAGGGACCGAGACCGACCCAGGAGATGACCTCGTTGAGGAAGCCTTCCGGCGCCGGGTAGAAGAACAGGCGCCAGATCTCACCGATGACCGCGGTCGCGGCGACCACGGGCAGGAACACCGCGGACCGCACGAACCACAGCGACTTGGCGTGGCCTTCCAGCAGCAACGCCAGGAAGAAGCCGATGAGCATCGCTCCGAGCGTCTGCCCACCGGCCAGGACCAGGGTGTGCCAGCTCGCCGTCAGGAACTTCTCGTCCTGCAGGATCGTGGCGTAGTTCTTGAACCCGACGAAGATGTCGCCGAGGAAAGGCCGGACCTCGAACAGCGAGAGCCGGATTCCCTCGGCCATCGGGATGAACTTGAAGACCAGGAAGATCAGCGCGGCGGGGAAGAGGAACAGCCACGGGGTGAAGGTGGCTCCCGTGAGGCGGCGCCGGCGGCGCCGCCTCACGGGGTGGGTTTCGACGGCACCGCCGCCACTAGCCGTCGAGCCCACGTCTTGGGTGTCGCTGTGTGACTGAACTGCCGTCACTGCGACGCCTTCTGGTTCTCAAGCTCCTTCTTCAGCGCGTCCGCCAGGGACTTCAGCTCGGCAGAGGAGTCGGCAGGGCACTTCGCGAAGATGGAGTTCAGGGTCTCCGACGTCTTCTGCCGGAAGGGGGTGAAGTTCGGGACGCTCGGGAACGGCCGCGCCTCGCTCTTGTACACGCCCGCCACGGTCGCCCAGCGCGGGTCGTTGTAGGTCGCGTTGACGTCGACGTTCTTGTTGACGGGCAGGCGAACCACAGGCTGCGGGTCGCCCTTCATGCCGGCCTGCTGCGCCTCTGGCGTGATCAGGTACTCGGCGAGCTTCTTCTGGTCAGCGGTCTTCGCGGACCCGGCCATCAGGTAGATGTCCTCGCCCTCGCCCAGGACCGTGGCACCGGCCGGGCCGCGCGGGGACGCGATGACCTCGTACTTGTCCTTGCCGACCGACTTGTCGAAGCGGCCGATCATGTACGGGCCGGTCAGGTAGATACCGCTCTTGCCCGACTCGAACAGCGGGTGCGCGTCGTTCGTGCTCAGCGTCAGCGAGCCCGGCTGCATGACCTTGTCCTCGCAGAAGAGCTTGCGCAGCCGTTCGACCGCCTTGGTCGACTCCGGCGAGTCGATGCCGACGGCGAACTTGCCGTTGCCCTCCTCCTCGAGGATGTCGCCGCCGCCCTGCCAGATGTAGCTGGCCGCCCACCAGGCGAGGTAGCCGCGGTCGACCGTGCCCGGCACGAGCATGCCGTACGTGTCGTTCTGCCCGTTGCCGTCGGGGTCGTTGCGAGTGAACGCCTTCGCGAGGTCGTCGAGCTGTTCCCACGTCGTCGGGATGGGCTTGCCGAGCTTCTCGCGCCAGTCCTTGCGGATCAGCGTGACCATCGCCTGCGTCGAGTACGGGATGGCGTAGTACTTGCCGTCCGCGCCCTTGCCGTTGTTCCAGGCGCGGTCGACGATGTCGGCGCCGCCCGCGATGTCCTCGCGCTTGATCTCGGTCGTCCAGCCCTGCTTGACGAAGTTGCCCAGCGAGCCGGTGTCGGTGATGACCACGTCCGGGAGGTCCTTCGACGCGGCGCGCTGCTGCACCTGCTTGTCGAAGTCGCTGAAGATCGGCTTGTAGTCGACCTGCACACCGGTCTTCTCGGTGAAGGACTTGAAGATCTTCTCGTAGACCTTCGCGGTCGCCTCCGTCGAACGGGTCCACACCTCGAGGGGCTTGTTCGGGTCCTTGTTCGATGCCGCGGGCGTCGAACTTCCACAACCGGCAAGCAATGCGGCCACGCTGAGTGTCGCGATTGTTGTGGCAGTTCTACGGCGCATCGTCGGGCCCTTCGTTTTCACGTATGTGAATCGGGGTCGTACTTGTGAACCTGATGCAGGACTGTAAGAATCAGCACAGCAACGTGTCAAGGGCGTGTTGCGTACGGGTTTCGAGGAGGCCAGGTGGCGTCGCCGATCGACAAGGGCACAGCTCGTCCGGGCGCAGTGAAGTCCGCGGACCGGACGGTGGAGCTGCTCGAAGTGCTCTCCGCGTCGGACCGCCGGCTGACGCTCACCGAGCTGCACCGCGAGCTCAGCTATCCCAAGTCCAGCCTTTACATGCTGCTGCAGACGCTGGTCGCGCGCGGCTGGGTGGAGGTCGACTCGGACCGGGGCACGTACGGCATCGGCGTGCGCGCGCTGCTGGTCGGTACGTCCTACCTGGACCACGACCCTGTCGTGCGCGCGGCGATCCGCGTGATGGAGCAGGTCCGCCAGAACATCAACGAGACCGTGCACCTTGCCCGTTTGGACGGCGCGGACGTCGTCTACCTGGCGAGCCGCGAGTCCGAGCACCACTTGCGCGTGGTGTCGCGCGTCGGCCGCCGGCTACCCGCGCACTCGACGTCGCTGGGCAAGGCCGTGCTCTCGACGCGCACGCCGGAGGAGGTCGACCTGATCCTTCCCGACGAGCTGGCCCTGTTGACCCCCAACACCGTGACCGATCGGGCTGCGCTGCACGAGCAGCTCGCCGGGTTCCGGAATGTCGGGTATGCGCATGAACGCGAAGAAAACACGCCTGGGCTGGGGTGTTTCGCGGTGGCGCTGCCCTATCGAAACCCCGTTCTGGACGCTATGAGTTGCTCGGTCCCACTGGGCAGACTGGACCCCGAGCACGAGCGGCAGGTCGTCGCCGCTCTGCTGGATGCCGCCCGGACGATCACCGAGCTTCTCCGCCAGTTCGGTCGATGATTGAGTTTGCCGAGTACCTGCACAAGACGGAGGGGTCCAACCCGTGACCGCACGAATCCTGATCACCGGCGCCGGTGGCGGGGTGGGCACGCTCATGCGTTCTCGCCTCGCGGCGGAGGGCCGCGTCCTGCGGCTGCTGGACATCGCGGAGCTACCCGCGGCCGCTGACGGCGAGAACGTCGAGCTCGTCCAGGCGTCGGTGACCGACATGGCCGCGATGGAAGCCGCGATGAAGGACATCGACGCGGTGATCCACCTCGGCGGCCACAGCCTCGAGGAACCGTGGGACAAGATCCTCAGCGTCAACATCGACGGCACGCACACGGTGCTGGAAGCCGCGCGGCGGCAGGGGGTCCGCCGCGTCGTCCTGGCGAGTTCGAACCACGCCGTCGGCTACGTCGAGCGCGCCAACGGTGAGGCTGGTGACTACCTCTTCCCGCGCCCGGACACCTACTACGGCGTGTCCAAGGTGGCGCTGGAGGCGTTGGGGTCGCTGTACGCCGATCGGTACGGCATGGACGTGATCGCGGTCCGCATCGGTTCGTGCTTCGAAAAGCCGCGTGACGTGCGGATGCTGTCGACGTGGATGTCGCCGGACGACGGCGCGCGCCTGTTCGAGGCGTGCCTTTCCGTCGCGTCGCCGGGATTCCGGATCGTGTGGGGCGTTTCGGACAACAAGCGCGGCTGGTTCTCGCTCGACGAGGCCCGCGCGCTGGGTTACGAGCCGCAGGACGACTCCGAGGTGTACGCCGCCGAGGTGCTGGAGCAGCACGGCGGTGAGCTGGATCCCTCGTCGTACGCTGCGAAGTACGTGGGCGGGGCCTGGTGCGGCCCCGATTTCGACACGGCAGTCAAGGAGGCAGGGCGTTGAGCCACGTCGTGCAGGGATACAACCCGCGCACCGGTGAGCCGTTCGGCGAGCCGGTTGCGAAGACCCCCGACAGCGAGGTGGACCGGATCGCCTCGGCTGCGGCTGTCGCCTTCTCTGCTTGGTCGGTCGTTCCGGCGGCGGACCGCGCTATGGTGCTGGAGAAGGTCGCGGACGCGCTGGACGCCGAGTCCTCGTTGCTCGTCGAGACCGCGGACGGCGAGACGGCTCTCGGTGTGCCGCGGCTGACGACGGAGCT
This sequence comes from Lentzea indica, assembly GCF_012184385.1. GTDB lineage: Bacteria > Actinomycetota > Actinomycetes > Mycobacteriales > Pseudonocardiaceae > Lentzea > Lentzea indica. The sequence goes on along the minus strand of NZ_VSRL01000063.1, from coordinate 22,488 downwards.
GAAGCGCACCACGAACCAGCTGCGGCTGTTCGCGGAGGTGCTGCGCGAGGGCAGCTACGTCGAGGCCACTTTGGACTCGGCGAACCCGGACATCATTCCGCCACGCCCGGTGCTGCGGCGGATCCTCCGTCCACTCGGGACGGTCGCGGTGTTCTCCGCGTCGAACTTCCCGTTCGCGTTCTCGGTGGCCGGTGGTGACACGGCTTCCGCGCTGGCGTCCGGTTGTTCCGTTGTGGTGAAGGCACATTCGGCGCACCCGTCGACCTCGCGCGAGACCGCGCGGGTCGTGATCGACGCTCTTCGTGACGCCGGGGCGCCCGAAGGTGTGTTCGGCATCGTTTACGGCACCGAGTCGGGTGTCGCGCTGGTGCAGCACCCGGTCGTTCGCGCGGTCGGCTTCACCGGGTCGACCGGTGGCGGCCGCGCGCTGTTCGACCTGGCGCAGGGCGGCCGGACCCGATCCCGTTCTACGGCGAACTGGGCAGCGTGAACCCGACGGTGATCCTGCCTGGCGCGGCCACGGCCGATATCGCCGCCGGATTCGCGCAGTCGCTGACGATGGGAGTCGGGCAGTTCTGCACGAACCCCGGTCTGGTCTTCGCGCCGCCTTCGCTGGTGCCCGCGCTGGGCGAGGCGGTCGCGGCGACGGCCGGTGGCGCGATGCTGAACGAGCGGATGTGCGACTCCTACACGGCTTCGACGGACGCGCTGGCGGCGTCGGACCTGGTGACCGTGGTGTCCACGGGTACCCGGCCGGACGAGGCGTGGGCGGTGTCGCCGCGCCTGTTCAGCGTGCCGGTGTCGGTGTTCGAGGAGAACCTCGAGAAGCTGACCGAGGAGCACTTCGGTCCGGCCGCTCTGGTCGTGACGTACTCGTCGCCGTCCGAACTGCACTCGGTGCTGGCGAAGCTGCCGGGCACGCTGACCGGCACGGTGCACGCCGCCGAGTCGGACCACGCGGAGGCCGGTGAGATCGCGGAGATCCTGCGTCGCGTCGCGGGCCGGTTGATCTTCAACGCCTGGCCGACCGGTGTCGCGGTGGCGTGGGGCCAGCACCACGGCGGTCCGTGGCCGTCGACGACGAACCCGCTGCACACGTCGGTGGGTGCCACGTCGATCCGCCGCTGGATCGCTCCGGTGACGTACCAGTCGTGGCCGGACGCGTTGCTGCCGGCGGAACTGCAGGACGCGAACCCGCTGGGCATCCCGCGCAGGGTGGACGGCGCGCTGGGCGTGCACTGAGTTGCTTTGGTGAGCGGGGCTGCTGACGTAACGTCGGTGGCCCCGCTTTCGTTGGGAGGCCTGTCATGGTCGGTCGTCGCGCTTACGACTTCATGTACCGGACCTGGGCGCCGTGGGAGGCGGGGCCGCGGTCCGAGCTCGCGCGGCTGGTGACGTCGGGGCGTGTGCCGCCCGGTCGCGCGATCGACCTCGGCTGTGGCAGCGGGGCGAACTCGATCTTCCTTGCGGCGCACGGGTTCGACGTGACGGGCGTGGACTACTCTCCCGTCGGTCTGGAGAAGGCCCGGCGCTCGACGCCTTCCTCGTTGTCGATCTCGTGGGTGGCCGGAGATCTGACCGCCACCTCGATTCCCGGTGTCACCGGGACGTTCGACCTGCTCGTCGACTACAGCGTGCTGGACGACATGCGCGGGCCCGCGCAGGACGCGATGGCGGCGACCGTTCATCGGCTGTCGCATCCCGGTTCGGTGTTCGTGATGTGGTGCTTCTACGACGAGATCCCTTGGTGGAAGCGCCGCGGTGGACGGTTCCCCGGCCTCCCGGTCGGTGCCGAGCAGCGGCTGTTCGGTGCTTCGTTCGACATCGAGCGGCTGCCGGAGCCCGCGCCCGGTAGCGGATTCGCCTGTTTCGTGATGACGCGCGCTTGACCCCTGCTCCTATTGACATTGGAGTGCGCTCACAGGTTTAGCGTTGGGTGCATGAGAGTCGCCGAGCTCGCACGCCAGGTCGGAGTCCGGCCCGACACGGTCCGGTACTACGAGCGCGCGGGACTGCTCGCGCCGCCGCCGCGCACCCCGTCGGGGTATCGGCAGTACCCGTCGTCGGCTGCCGACCGTATCCGGTTCATCCGCGACTGCCAGCGCCTCGGGCTGACGTTGCGGGAGATCTCGTCGTTGCTCGCCGTCCGCGACACCGGCGAGTGCCCGTGCGAACCGGCCGAGGAGCTGCTGAGGCGGCACATCGCCGAGATCGACACGGAGATGGCCAGGCTCGCGCGGCTCCGTTCTGACCTGGTGGACATGGTCGGGACCGACTGTCCACCGTGGTGCCCGCCGGAGGGGAGGTGAAGGGGATGGACGACTGCTGCACCAGTTGTGAGTGCTGCTGACTGACGACTGATTAGTCAGTCGATACCAATCCGGCGAGGCGCCCGCCGGATTCGTGTCGGAAACATGTCACCAGTCCAACATCAGACTGATGTTCAAATGAATTCGACAGCTCCATTTGCGGCTCGCAGGGGCAAGATGGTCATCGCACGGCGACGTCCAGGGGAGCGGGACATGACCGACCTGCGTTTCGCATGGCTTGAGATCACCGGCAAATGTCAGCTGAGCTGCACGCACTGCTACGCGGACTCCGGACCGCACGGCAACGAGGGCGTGCTGAGAGCTCAAGATTGGTTCCGGGTGATCGACGAGGTCGCCGAACTCGGCGCCCGCTCGGTTCAGTTCATCGGCGGCGAGCCGACATTGCATCCCGATTTGCCCGAGTTCGTGGACCGCGCACTGTCCACCGGCCTCACGGTCGAAGTCTTCAGCAATCTCGTGCACGTCGGCCCGCGCCTTTGGGACGCCTTCTCCCGTCCCGGCGTGCGCCTGGCCACGAGCTACTACTCCGACACCGCCGCCCAGCACGAGGCCATCACCCGCCGGCGCGGCAGCCACGACCGCACCAGGGCCAACATCGCCGAGGCTCTCAACCGCGAGATCCCGCTGCGCGCCGGCGTCATCGATGTCAGCTCGTCGAACCGCATCGGCCGGCAGCGCACCCGCGCGGCCCAGTCCGAACTTTCGCGGCTTGGCGTTTCCAACGTCGGCATCGATCGCGTTCGTGGTATCGGCCGCGGCGCAAACGCTTCGCCCGGTCCTGACCAGCTGTGCGGCCGCTGCGGCCACGGCGCCGTAGCCGTCTCATCGTCGGGCGAGGTCTGGCCGTGCGTGTTCGCCCGCTGGATGGCCCTGGGCAATATATTGGATACGGATCTTGCGACGATCCTGTCGGCAGCGAGGCTCACTTCGCCGATCAACGCGGGTCCTTCGTGCTGGCCACAGGGCGGCGGCTCCTGCGCCCCGAACGACCCACCCCGCCCTTAAGGGCTCTTGATCCTCTCGGCGATCGCCTTCGCACACTCGATCGCCTCGGCCCGCGCGGTGTCGACCTCGACGTCGTAGGTCATCCCGCGATGCACCAGATCGGCCTGAACCTCGGCCATCCCGGAAACCCGATCGCCGCGGGCGAGCTCCCGGCCCGCGGCGACAGCGGCATCGCACCGCACGCCAACCCACAGCACGTCCAGCCCGTCCAGGACTTTCTCCCACCGCTGCCGCGACTCGGGTCCGCCGAGGAACACGTCGTCCACGATCACCCGTGCCCCGGCGCGCACCATCGCGGCGACCCCTTCCATCCACGCGTCCTCGAGCAGCCGGAACTCCACCCCGACGGTGACCTCACCGTCCGCCGCGAACCCGATCCCCTCCGACCCGAGCCGCAACCGGGCGGGCATCACGTCGATCAACGTGTCGACGCCGATCGCCAGCCAGGCTTCCGGCAACACCGCCTGCAAACACCGCGCGATCCCCGACTTGCCGGAGCTGGACCCGCCGTTGAGAACGATCACCTGCACAGTCGTGGACACCGCCCGACCGTACCCACGCCCCCGCCCGCCCCACGATCCATTTCGCCGCTCACACCCTTAGCAATGAGTCTTTTGACGACGCCGTCAAAAGACTCATTGCTAAGGGGCACGTCAGAGGTCCTCCGCCACTGATATATCGCCGCGCCGGACCCATCCGGATGCAAAAGACGTTTGCGGACGAAGTCAAAAGACTCATTGCAAAGATCAGTCGAATCGCATGTGCCGCAAGATCGTGGCCCCTGCGCACCTGTGCGCGAAGCGGCCCATCGGTGTCCGGGACGATCGGCAACCCGACCGATCGGACGATCGTGTCAGCGACCTGCGAACCGTCTGATGGTCCAGATCGGACACGACGCTGCCGGGGACCCTACCGACGGGCGGCGCCGGCGCGGCGTTCCTCCTGCAGCTCACGCTGGTACCCGAGGAAGTCGACCTCCAGCGTGTGCCGCTTCGACTTCACGTATCGGCTCCGCAGCGACTCCCGGTAAGCGGTGATCTCCGCCTTCATCTCCGGCACCGGCGGCAGCGCAGCACGACCGGTCACGAGGTCGGCGATCCACTCGGACTGGGCCTCGGCGAGCGGCATGATCGCCCCGAGCGGCTGGATCAAGCCGAGGAAGTACAGCCCGGGATGCGCCGGATCCACGACCCGCCGGTACAGCGACACCTCGTTGTCGGCGGACGACACAGCCGTGAACTCGGCAGCGTCCAGGAACGGGAAGTCGATCTTGTAACCGGTGCAGTAGACGATCACATCGACGTCCTCACGGCTGCCGTCCGCGAACACGACTCCGGAGCCGTCCAACCGCGCAACGTTCGGTTTCACCGTGATGTCGCCGTGCCCGAGACGGGTCAGCAGGTCGTCGGACACCGTCGGGTGGGCGGCGAGGATGCCGTGCGAAGGCTCGGGCAGGCCGTAGTCGGAGAGCTTGCCGCGCGCCAGCCGCAGCATCGCCCGGACGGACAACGCCTGCAGCCAGGCCGGCGCGAACCGGGCGAGCGGCGAGGTCGTGAGGTGATCGGTCGCATGCCGAACAGGTACTTGGGCATGATGTGCGCGCCGCGGCGCATCGCCAGAAACGTGCGGGCGGAGACTCGCGACGACTCGACGGCGATGTCGCAGGCCGAATTCCCGATGCCGAGAACCAGCACCTTCTTGTCCGCGAAACGCTCGGGTGTCTTGTAGAAGTGCGCGTGCAGCTCTTCGCCGTCGAACGAACCGGGAAACGCGGGTTCGGGCATCCGCGGCGACCAGTGGTGCCCGTTCGCGACGATCGCTGAACGGTAAGTGCCCGAAACCTCCTCCCCCGTATCGCGATCGCGCGTAGTGACCGAATAACCACCCGATGCGACGGAAACGCCGGTCACCTCGGTTCGGAACCGGATGCGGTCGCGGAACCCGTGGTGCTTCACGAAGTCGTCGAAGTACTCGGCGATCTGGAAGTGCGAGGGGTAGACCGGCAGATGCGCGGGCATCGGGAAGGACTTGAACTCCATCATCTGCCGTGAAGTGTTGATGTGGAGCGATCGATAGGCCGACGACATGCCGTTGTCGTTGAGGTAGCGCCAGTTGCCGCCGATCTCGGATCCGGTCTCGTAGCAGTCGTACTCGATGCCGCGGGCACTGAGCACCTGACATGCGGCGATGCCGGAAGAGCCTGCCCCGATGACGCACACGCGGTCCATGACACTGAAGTATTTTCACGTTCAATCCGCCTGTCAATCACCCGATGCCAGGACGCAAAATCGGACGAAATTGTCAGACCGGAAGGCCATGATGCCCGCATGACAGACGCGATCGTGGCCGAAGGCCTGGTCAAACGCTACGGGTCGGTCGTCGCACTCAACGGCCTGGACCTCAAAGTGCCTGAAGGCACCATCATGGGGCTGCTCGGTCCCAACGGCGCGGGCAAGACGACGGCGGTGCGGGTGTTCACGACCCTGCTCGACGCCGACGAGGGGTCAGCACGTGTCGCCGGGCTCGACGTCCGCAAGCAAGCCAACGAACTACGCAAGAGCATCGGCCTCTCCGGCCAGTACGCCGCCGTCGACGACAACCTGACGGGGTTCGAGAACCTCGACATGGTTGGCCGCCTGTACCACCTCGGCCGTGTGAGAAGCCGGGAACGGGCCCGCGAACTGCTCGCCAGGTTCGACCTCGAAGACGCCGCCGATCGCCCGGTGAAGGGCTACTCCGGCGGCATGCGCAGAAGGCTCGACCTCGCGGGCGCGCTCGTGGCGAAGCCGAGCGTCCTGTTCCTCGACGAACCGACGACGGGCCTCGACCCGCGCTCCCGCCTGGGCATGTGGGACGTGATCGAGGAGCTCGTCAAAGGCGGCACGACGTTGCTGCTCACCACCCAGTACCTGGAGGAGGCCGACCGTCTCGCCGACCAGATCGCCGTGATCGACCACGGCAAGGTGATCGCCGAAGGCACCGCCGACCAGCTCAAGGACCAGGTCGGCGGCGAACGGCTGGAGCTTTCCGTCGCCACGCCCGCCGAGCTCGGCACGGCGAGGTCCACGCTCGCCGATCTCGCCGTCGGCGCGATGGAGTCCGACGAACGCCAGCACCACCTCACCGTGCCGGTCGCGGGCGGATCGGCGGTGCTGATGGAGGCGATCCGGCGTCTGGACGGCGAGTCGGTGAAGGTGCTCGACATCGGACTGCGCCGGCCGACGCTGGACGACGTGTTCCTGGCCCTGACCGGCCACCACGCCGAGGGGGATGACAAGAAGTGAAGCTGCTGCAAGCACTTGCCGACGGTTCTGTGGTCGCCAAGCGCAACCTGATCAAGATCAAACGAGTGCCGGACCTGCTGGTGTTCTCGACCGCGGCGCCGATCATGTTCGTGCTGCTGTTCGCGTACGTGTTCGGCGGCTCGATCGACATCCCGGGCATGGACTACCGGGAGTTCCTGATGGCAGGCATCTTCGCGCAGACCGTGCTGTTCGGCGCCACCATCACCGGCAGCGGTCTCGCCGAGGACATCACCAAGGGCATCATCGACAGGTTCCGCTCGCTGCCGATGGCGCGCTCCGCCGTCCTGGTCGGCCGCACGACTTCCGACCTGGTGAACAACGCGCTGGTCATCGTCATCATGATGGTCACCGGCCTGATCGTCGGCTGGCGCATCCGCTCCTCACCGCTGGAGGCACTCGCCGGGGTCGCATTGCTGCTGCTCTTCGCCTACGCGTTCTCGTGGGCGATGGCCTGGATCGGGCTCCTGGTGCGCAGTCCCGAGGTGTTCAACAACGCCAGCTTCATCTTCATCTTCCCCATCACTTACATCGCGAACACGTTCGTGCAGTCGGAGAGGCTGCCCGCGGTGCTGCGCCACATCGCGGAGTGGAACCCGGTGTCGGCGGTCACGGCGGCCGCCCGTGAGCTGTTCGGCAACACCTCCCCGCTGTCGCCTCCACCGGACGTCTGGCCGCTGCAGCACCCGGTGCTCGCCTCGCTCGGCTGGGTGGTGATCTTCCTGCTGATCTTCGTGCCGCTGGCCAACTACCAGTACAAGCGCGCGGTGGCCCGCTGAGCGGAATTCCACATGCCCAGTTCACGCCGGAGCCATACGTTGTGCGGCATGCGAAAGCTTCTCGTGGCAGTCACGTCGGTGCTGGCGTTCACGATCCCCACGGGCACGGCGGCGGGCGCACCGCTGCCGTGCCCGGAGATCTTCGCGACGAACAACACCGCGATCATCACCGATCCGGCCGACCCGCGCCTGCAGGACAGGCTCGTCAAGTTCGACCGCGAAGTCCGCGGCATCGTGTTCGCCAACGGCGGCGTCACGACCCGCTCCACGCTGCTGGACGGTGTGTTCTGGTCGAGCGAACTTCAGCAGACGACGTTCGAACGCTCGCGCAAGTTCGACGTCACCCTCGGGGAGGAGAGCCTGCGCCACACGGCCTCGACGATCAGCAAGCAGTTCAGGCAGGAGTCGGTGCTGACGTTCCGCTTCCTGCCCGCGAACTCTCCGAAGGTCGACGCCATCCAGGTCGAGGTCGACGGCATCACCGCGAAGCAGGTCCGCGAAGGCCTGCTCAAGGACGCGGTCGCGCGCGAGAAGCTCGGCGGCGGCAGCGTCACGTTGCAGGACAAGGCGATCCTGATCGCGGACGTCAACGACCTGCCGACGGTGCGGGCGTTCGTCACGAACCTCGGCGGCGACATGAGCAAGGCCAAGGTGCGCAAGGGAACGTGGGAGTTCGTCGGTGCCGAAGCCGAAACTCCTTTGTGGATCAAGCAAAACGCAGCCTAACCTCGTACCCATGGCAGCAACCGTGGTCCGCGGCCAGAACGTGGACATCCGCATGTGGACTCGGCCCGATGAGGTCGAAGAGTTCGCCATGCGCCAGCTTCAGAACATCTCCGCGCTGCCGTGGGCCGTCAAGCACATCGCCGTGATGCCGGACGTGCATTACGGCAAGGGCGCCACGGTGGGGTCGGTGATCGCGTTGCGCGACGCCGTCTCCCCCGCGGCCGTCGGCGTGGACATCGGCTGCGGCATGACCGCCGTACGCACCTCGCTCACGGCGAGCGACCTGCCGGAGACACTGCGCGGGTTGCGGTCCCGCATGGAGGCCGTGGTCCCGGTCGGTTTCGGTCAGCACAGGGCGACCGCGTTCACCGAGAGGGACGCGTCCGACTGGGCGGCGTTCTGGAGGAAGTTCGACGACCTGACGCCTGCCGTGAAGGCGCGCGCCGACAAGGCACTGCACCAGATGGGCACGCTCGGCGGCGGCAACCACTTCCTCGAGGTGTGTCTGGACACCGACCAGCGCGTGTGGGTCATGCTGCACTCGGGGTCGCGTGGCATCGGCAACGAGCTGGCGCAGCACCACATCTCGGTGGCGCGCACGCTCGCGCACAACGCCGAGCTGCCGGACCCGGACCTCGCCGTGTTCCTCGCGGGTACGCCCGAGATGGCGGCGTACCGGCACGACCTGTACTGGGCGCAGGACTACGCGCGGCGTAACCGCGCGGTCATGCTGCGTTTGGTCTGCGACGTGATGCGCGCCGAGTTCCCGCAGATCCTCTTCGAGGAGCCGATCTCCTGTCACCACAACTACGTGGCGGAGGAGACGCACTTCGGTGAGGACGTGCTGGTGACCCGCAAGGGTGCGATCCGCGCCGGACGAGGTGAGCTGGGCATCATCCCCGGCTCCATGGGCACCGGCTCGTACATCGTGCGCGGGCTCGGGAACCCTGACTCGTTCGAGTCGGCGTCGCACGGCGCCGGCCGGAGGATGTCGCGCAACAAGGCTCGCAAGACGTTCACCGAGCAGGATCTCGCCGCCCAGACAAGTGGTGTCGAGTGCCGCAAGGACGCCGGTGTCGTGGACGAGATCCCAGGCGCCTACAAGGACATCGACACCGTGATGGCGAACCAGTCCGACCTGGTCGAGGTGGTCGCGAAGCTCAAGCAGGTGGTTTGTATCAAGGGTTGATGTTTCCCCTTCGGAAACACGGGAAGCCTCCAGGACAGCAGAGTCTTTGGCCTGTCTTGGAGGTTTTTCCATGTCAACGGGCGCAATCATCGGCCTGGTGGTCGCGGTTCTCGTGGTGCTGGTGGTCCTCGCGTTCGTGGTGAGGCCCGCCTGGCAGCGCAAGAAGCTGCGCGATCGCTTCGGCCCCGAGTACGACCACGCGGTCGAGCAGAGCGACAGCAGAACGGCCGCGGAGAAGGAGCTCGCGCAGCGGGAACACCGCCACAGCGAGTTCGACCTGAAGCCGCTTTCCCCTTCGGCACAGGAGAGTTACCGGCGGCACTGGGCCGGCGTGCAGGCGAAGTTCGTCGACTCGCCGGAGAAGGCGATCTCGGACGCCGACCGGCTGGTCACCGATCTGATGGCCGAGCGCGGTTATCCCACCGAGGGTTACGAGGCGCAGCTGAGCGTGCTGTCCGTCGAACACGCGCGGACGTTGGAGCACTACCGCAAGGCGCACGACATCTCCGAACGCCAGGAGATCGGCGAGGCGAGCACCGAGGATTTGCGCACCGCGATGGTGCACTACCGCGAGCTGTTCACCGACCTGCTCGAACACGGTGCGGCTCCGAGCAAGGACCGTGAGGCCGTGCGGAAGGAGAAGACGGATGTCTGAGGCACCCACCCACGCGGCTGTTCCCACGCCCACCTCGGCTCGGCCGCAACAGACCGAGCAGCAGACCGAACGCGGTGAGCGCACGGCTCAACCCGAACGCACACCGCAAACACAGACACAGACGCAGACGGAGCGGCACGCGGAGCAGCACACGTCGCAGGCCGAACGCACGCCGGAAACGGAGCGACACGCAGAGCGCACGTCACAGACCGAGCGGACACCAGACGCACAGCGCACGGAGCAGCGGTCGTCCAGCAAGCTCGAGGACGAGTGGCAGGCCGTGCAGTACGAGTTCGTCGACGACCCGAAGGCCGCCGTCCGCAAGGCGGACGACCTCGTGAAGCGGGCGATCGAGGAGCTCACCTCCCGGCACCGCTCCCTCACCGAGCAGCTCAAGGGAAACGGTGATCCACAGACCGAGGACTTGCGACTGGCTCTCCACCGCTATCGGGAACTGTTCAAGTCGCTCGTGGCCGTCAAATAACCGCTGTGCTCGATCATGCGCCCCGGCGCCGTGGCCGTAACAGGTTGGCGGCGCCGGCAGGCATGTCGTGACTAGCTGGGCAGCTCGCGGATCTCCATCTCCAGCACGTCGATCTCGTCGCTGATGGCCTCGTCGAGCATGTCGTCCAGCAACTTCCGGCATTCCGCCGATCCGCATCGCGGCAGACCCGCACCGAACCGCGGCACCTGCTCCCACCACACCGCCGGGTTGTTCCAGAACGACCCGGAACCCTGATCCACGCCTTCGAGACAGCGCAGCTTCTGATCGCTGTCCGGAAGAGCTCGCACGAACTCGATGAACAACGCGAGTGCGTCGGGATTGCTCACCGGGACCGCGCCGTAGCCGCGCAGACAATCCTCGAGTTCAGCGAGGAACTCCGCCTTGAAGGACACGGCACACCCCCGCTCCTCCGCACCGTCGCGGACATCCTGAGTTCGTGCCATCAACAGTACCTCCGCGACTTGACCGGGAAACGAGTGCGAACGGGCGGTATCTTCCTGTGGCCGCACGGGGTCCGGTGACCCGCAGTCACTTCGCCGCACCGTCACGTGTCCTCGTGCGCGACGTATCGAGACACGAGAAAACCGTTGTCCAGCTTGACGATCTGGCCCACGACCAGCTTGCCGGCCGGATCGGCGCCGGACGTGTCGCTCGCGCCGGGGCGGTCGAACGTCAGCCTCCCGGACGCGCCGGGGAAGTCACGCAAAGTGCGCAGCCTCTTGAACACCTCTTCTCGTGACGCCCCAACGGGGGTGTGGCGCGCGACAACGCTGACGGCGTCATAGGCGAGCAGAACGTGTCCGTTGGGGCCCGAAAGGAATGCCCGCCTCGCATGCCGCTTCTGCGCGGCTTCGTAGGTGGTGAAGAACTGTTGCGTCGGCGGGGGAATCGGTTCGCGGCCCGGCGTCCACGCGAACGTCGTGAAGTAGAGCCTGCCGTCGGCGAATCGTTTGATGTCTTCCAGATCCGTGAAGTTCGTCGTCTCCAGCTGGGTGAGATCGTCCCCGCCGAACACGACGGGGTCGGTGCAGTGGCTGTGGCTCAGCTCGGTCAGCAGCCCGCCGACCTCCGCGGTGCGGCCCGTGTAGAGGATGAGCGGGTTCGGCGACTTCTGGCAGATCTCCGTCACCACTCGGCCGAGCTGGGCGGCGACCGCGTTCGCCGTCTCGTCGTAGTCGTGCTGTTCGGGCTTCAGCAGTTCCTGGAACTCGTCTGCGAGATCCGAGCTGTACTCGTCCCCCGGGCTGCGCACGAGGTGCAACGGCCGGCCGCGCAACGCTTCGGTGCGCTCGATGACGCGGGCGGCGACCTGAGCCTGGCGATCGTTGGAGGGAGCGACGCGGAAGAAGTAAGGCTTCTGGCTGAAGCTCGTCGACGACAACGACGAGCCCACCATCGGGATGCCCGTCGGCCGTTCCTTCGACGGACCCAGCACGGCGAGCGCGGACTGCGTGGTCTCGCGGCTCTGCCCGAGGCCGGTCACGGCGATCACCGACGGGTCACGCTCGGCGTAAGCGCGGATCTGCTCGGCGACTTCAGCGGCGTGCACCGACTCACCGCCGAAGTTGGCGAGAACGAGGCGTACCAACGGGTTGCGGCCGAGCCCGTCCAGCTGGTTCCAGTCGCGCTGGGCGAGATAGGCGCCGCGCAACTCGTTCACGCCCGCGGACAGATCGCGTTTCACCCGCTCGCCGGAGCTGAGCATCGTGGCGACGACGATCGTGACGACATGGCGGTCCTTCACCTTGGCGGCGCGGTCGTTCTCCTCCGCGATGAGCTTCGCCAGCTCTTCGACCTCTGCGTCGTCGTTGTTCTGCGACGCCGGGTCACCGTGAGCGAACCGGCCCGGTTTCTCGCTGAGACCAACGCACTGCACGCCGTCCATTTCGGACAGGTACGGACGTTTGCCCGCGAGGTCCGCGACGAGCTCGCCGGGTTCGAGAATGCCGTAGCGCAAGCAGTGGTTGCTGCTCTTGAGGTAGAAAGCCGCGCCGTACAACACAAGCAGCACGACGACGAGATAGACGGCGCCGCGCCGCAACGCGTTGCGTCCGGGCCAGCGCCGCGGATACGGATACCTTCCGACAGTCGATGGGCGCGGCAACGACGCCGGTGGAGACGCGGGCGTGTTGTGTTCGAGTGCGCGTTTCATCGTGCGGTAAGCGGTCAGGCGTTCCTCGGCGCCGTCGAGTTCCTGGTGGGTACGCAGGACCCGGTCGTACATCTCGACCGTCGGACGGACGATCCGGCTGCGGGAGCGCAGTTCCCAGGTGGCGATGACGGCGTCCTCCAGCAACCCTGTCTCCGGGCGCACAACGCGGTCGTAGCGGCGGTGGAGGTTGAGCTTGGTGCCGGTCCTCAAACGCTCCCACCACGTGCGCGGCTCCTCGTCGAGGTCCGGCTCGCCCTCGCCCGGCGGCATCGGAGCCTCGGCGATGGCGGCGAGCTCGGCGATCCAGCGGTCGCTGCGTTCGTCGACGTGTGGGCGCAGCCGATGCGCGACGAGGTGGACTTCGCCGAGCGCGAGTGCGTGGTAGAGCGCGTCTTCGCGTTGGCCGAGGCTGTCGTAGCGATCCTTCAGCAGCCGATGGACGTTCAGGTGTGAGAACGCCTGGTCTTCTGGGACCTCGCGGAGTCTGCGCGCGAGCAGGTCACGCAACAGCGGGTGCAGCACGAAGTTGTCGCCCTGTTGGCTCACAAAGCTGAGTTGTGCCAGCAGTGCGCGCATGTTCTCGGCCGACCACGACGCGGGCAGCAGCGCGCGGATCACGTGCCGGTCGAGCAGTCGCGGGGCCGCGAGGCGGGCGAAGATCTCGCGCGCGGCCTCGCGTTCCGGCATCTCCTCCGTGCCCGGAATCCGTTGGAAGAAGCGGAGAAGCAGGTAGTCGCCGACCGTGGCGTCCTGGAACGTTGTGGCCTCGTCGACCGGCAGTCGTTCGTCGAACACCGCACGGACCGACGGCAGCACCTGGTCGCGCGCGAACACGAACTGCACGAGCTGAATGGCGAGCCGCACCGCGAGCGGGTGGCCGTGCGTGACCTCCTGCAGCTCCTCGACGAGCGCCTCGGACTCGACGGTGCTGTTGCGGGTGCGGTTCCATTCGGCCAGGAACTGCCGGGTCTGCGCCAGCGTGAAGGGCTCCAGGCGTATCGGCTTGAACACCGACGGTGCCGAATCGGGCAGCACGGGCGCGGACTGCTTGGTGGCGATGACGAGCAGCGGCACGTGCGGCTCCTTGACGCGCCGCTCGGCGAGCAGGCTCAGGAAGTCGGTGGCGCGAGCGGCGGGTCGTGGCCGTTTCGGCGGCAGGTAGGAGTCGATGCCGTCGAGGAGGTCGGCGCCGTCGAGCAGCAGCAGGCTGTTCATCCTGCGGTAGCCGCGAAACCGGTAGGCGGCCGTGATGTCGGCGAGGAACGCGGCGACGAGCAGGCGGTCGATCTCCAGCGTGTCGCCGGCGCGGTTGAGGCTCCACGTGTGCACGAGTGCGGCGTCGAACTTCGGGCGGTGACCCGATTCGAGCTCCTTGCCGACGTAGTTCTCGAACCACCGCAACGCACTCGCGACCCGCGGCCCGCCCAGCAGCCATCGCAACGGCCGTGGCGCGACGACCGCGAGCCCGATGAGCCACAGGAGAAGCGGCCGCAGCACCTTCCCCATGCCTTGTGCCGGCGGCAGCATCTCGACGACCTCGGCGGCGTCGGCGACGGCGACGAGCCGAGTCATCTGCTTGGCGGCGAGCTCACGGGCGCGGTGGTGCGGATCGTCCCCCGTGCCGATGTCCATTTCCGGGTGCAGCGCGAGGCGGGCGAGGTCGTAGCGCGGCAGCCGCATGCGGCCGAACTCGGCGTGTTGGTAGGACCGCAGCTGTTCGGCGGCGACGTCGAGGATGTCCTTGCAGGAGCGGGAACCGGCCTTGTCGAGGTCGACCTTGGCCGTCGGGGCGTCGCGGTAGCGCCGGCGGACGTGGTCGAGCAGCGACGTCTTGCCGCTGCCGCCAGGGCCGAACGCGACGATCACCGGGAGAGGGTTCTTCGGGCGGCGTTCCACCAACGACTCCACCAGTGCGGTGATGTCGTCCCTGCCGACGAGCCCGATCTCCGGTTCCAGCGCCATGATCCTCAGACGCTTCGGAGACCGATTCTGTTCCGTTCCTAACGGTCCGCGTGCAGCCTGGCGACGAAGCTGAACCGATCACCGCGGTACAGCGACCGGGCGCGTTCGATCGGGTGTCCGTCGACGTCGTAGGAGACGCGGTGCAGCAGCAGCATCGGCAGCGCGGGGTTCGTGCCGATGAGCAGTGCCTCACGGGGCGTGGCGAGCACCGTCTCGACGCGTTCCTCGGCCTCGGCGAAGCGCACGCCGAGCCGTTCGGTGAGACACGCGTAGAGCGATCCTGCCGGGTCGAGCTTGTCCAGCAGGTCCGGGAAGCGGCCGAGGCTCAGGTACGTCGACTCGAGGCCGATGCGTTCGTCGTCGGCGAGCAGGACTCGTTCCAGGTGCATGACCGGGTCGCCGGGTTCGAGCATCAGGTCGCGGGCCAGGCCATCGTCGGCGCCGAACTCCTCGACCGTGATCACGGTGCGGTTCGGCTCGACGCCCTGACGGCGCATGCCCTCGGTGTAGCTGACCAGCGACAACGGCTGGACGAGCTTCGGCGGCGCGACGAACGTGCCGCTGCCTTGGCGGCGGATGAGCAAGCCTTCGAGCACCAGCTCGCTGACGGCCTGGCGGAGAGTGACGCGCGACACGGAGAACCGTTCGGCGAGCTCGCGTTCGGACGGCAGGACGGTGCCTTCGCCGAGGGTCTCGACGAGGTCGAACAGCTCGGCCTTGACCGCGTAGTAGCGCGGAACTCGGCCGTGTTCTGGAATCCCCGCGCGAACGGGTCGATCAGCGCGGTGCGGCGGGACGCGGTTCACGTGGCGTGAGCCTACGTCACGCCCTGTGTGATCAGGGCGCGAGCTTGGGCGGGTCGGGGATCTTGTAGCCGGAAGATCCGATGTTGGCCTCCAGCGACTTGCGCCAGGCGCCCGTGTCGATCATCTTCTGCAGCGCTGCCTGGACCTTCGCCTTGCTGGTGGGGTCGTCACGATGCAGGCCGACGCCGTACTCCTCCTTGCTGAACGGGTCGCCGACGACCCGCAGCAGTTCGGGGTTCTGGGCGGCATAACCGGCGAGGATGACGTCGTCGGTGGTGACGGCGTCGACGTTGTCGGCCAGCAGCGCGGTGACGCAGTCGCTGAACTTCGCGTATTCGACGAGGTTCACGTCCTTCGCGAACTGGTCCTTCACGTACGCGGCGGACGTGGAGCCCGCGCTGGAGCACAGGCGCAGGCTCGCGTTGAGCGACTTGGGGCCGTCGATGCGGCTCTCGTTCACGCGCACGAGCAAGTCCTGACCCGCGACGAAGTACGGCCCGACGAAGTCGATCGTCTCCTTGCGCTTGTCGGTGATCGAGTAGGTGGAGACGACGAGATCGGCTTCACCGCTGGTCAGCAGCGTCTCGCGGTTGCCGGTCTGCGCTTCCTTCCAGACGATGTTCTGCTCTTTGACGCCCAGTTCCTTCGCGATGAACTTGGCGACGTCGATGTCGAATCCGCGGTAGGAGCCGTCGAGCCTGCGCACCGACAGGCCCGGCTGGTCGTACGACACGGCGATGGTCATACGGTCGTTCGCGTTGACCTTGCCGACCATCGTGGACTCGTCACCACCCGCGCACGAGGCGAGGAGAAGCACGGCCGCACATGTTGTCGCCACCAGGCGGAGTAGCGCTCTCGGCGTCATTCGTCCCTCTTACAGCATGGTTCCACGGGCATGCGCCGACGCAACTGAGGCAGCGTTGCTCGGCGATGCCGGAAACCTAGGCGGCGATCGGACGCATGTCCATACCTCGGAGTGAATGAGACAACAGAATCGTTGAGGTAACCGATCAACGAAGGCGACGCGGACCGGCGTCGTGCAGGGACGGAGGCGGCCCGATGACGATGCGGGCACTGCTGACGAAAGCCCCTGCGGCAGAAGCAAGAACCGGCTCGAGCTTCAGCGATCGCACCTCCGGAAGGTCCTCCGCCAGTGCCGCCAAACGGAGTATCAGGTCCTGAAGCGCTTTCAGGTCCGCGGGTTCGTCGCCGCGGTAGCCGGTGAGCAGCGGTGCGGCCTTCGGTGCGGCAACGAGTTCCGCGGCGTCGGTGTCGGTGAGGGGTACTGCCCGGTAGGCGCGGTCGCCGAGGAGATCGCTGACCAGACCTGACAGTCCGAACCAGACCAGCGTGCCGAAGCTCGGGTCGTCCTGCAGGCCGAGGACGCAGCTGACTCCCTTGGGCGCCATGCGTTGCACGTACACGCCCGGTTTGCCGGAGAGCGCGGCGAGGTCGTGGTAGGCGGCCGTGACCGATTCCTGCTGGGCGATGTCGAGCCGCACACCGACGAGATCCGTGCGGTGACGGAGGCGTTCACTGGTGGCCTTCATCGCGACCGGGTAGCCGAGCTCGTCGGCGGCCCGCACGGCCTCCTCGGCGCTGTTGGCGATGCGGAACGGGACGACGTCGATGCCGTAACACTCCAGCAGCTCGACGGCTTTGCGGTCGTCGAGCCTGAGTTCGGCTTCTGTGCCGTCCACAATGGACCGGGCTCGTGCGGTGTCGATGCCCTCCGGCCGGACGAAGTTGCCCTGGGGTGCGGCACGCCAGCGGGCGTAGCGGATGGCGCGGGCCAGCGCGAGCACGGCGCGTTCGGGGCTGGCGTAGCTGGGGATCGAGCCTTTCCCCGGCATCTTGAGCTCTTCCGGAATGCCCTCGACCGCGAGGAACGTGGAGACGATCGGTTTCGTGCGGTGTGCGGCTTCTTTGAGCGCACGGGCGTAGGCGGTGCCGGGGACCGCGATCGGCGGGACGAACACGACGACGAGGGCGTCGGTGTCGGGGCGGTCGAGGGCCTCCTTCACCGCCTTCGCGAACTCCTCCGGCGTGGCCTGGGCACCGACGTCGAAAGGGTCGCCCGCGAGGTCGAGGTCCTGGGCGAGCAATGTGTCGGCGGCGAGCAGGCCGATGGCGGTGGAGTTGCCGACGACGGCGACGCGCTTGCCCTTGGGCAGCGGCTGGTGGGCCAGCAGGAGCGCGGTGTCGAACATCTGGGCCAGCGAGTCGACCCGGATCACGCCGGCCTGCTCGAACAGCGCCTGCACGCTCGCCTCGTCGACCTTCGCGGCGGTGGCGGCGAGGCCGGGCACGACGGCGTGCCGGCCGGACTTCACCGCGACGATGGGCTTGGTGCGCCCGAGCCGCCTCGCGAGCCTCGCGAACTTGCGCGGGTTGCCGAACGACTCCAGGTAGAGCAGCACGACGTCGGTGGCCGGATCGGTCTCCCAGTACTGCAGGAGGTCGTTGCCGGAGACGTCGGCGCGGTTGCCCGCCGAGACGAACGTGGACAGGCCGAGACCCCAGCCTGCGGCGTTGGCCAGGATGGCCGTGCCGAGGGCGCCGGACTGGCAGAAGAAGCCCGCGCGGCCCCGTTCCGGGAGTATCGGGGCGAGGCTCGCGTTGAGGCGGACCTTGGGGTCGAGGTTGAGCACGCCCAGTGCGTTCGGGCCGACGACGCGCATGCCGTGCGCTCTCGCTTCGGCCGCGAGTCTGCGTTCGGCGGACAGACCGTCCGGACCCGTCTCGCCGTAACCGGAGGAGACGACGACGAGCGCCTTCACGCCCTTGGCGAGGCACCCGTCCATGACCTCGTCGACGCTGGCGGCAGGGACGGCGACGACGGCGAGGTCGACGTCGTCGGGGATGTCGAGCACGGTCGGATAGGCCCTGACGCCTCTGACGGCGCGGTGCTCGGCGTTGACCGGGTAGACGGGTCCGTTGAAGTCGGCTTCGAGGAGGTTCTTGAGGACCGCGTGCCCGATCTTGGTCGGGTCGGTGGAGGCGCCGATGACCGCGACGGACCTGGGATGCAGCAGGTTGTGCACGCTGCGTGCCTCGGCGGCCTGCTCGCGGGCCCTGGCGACAGCGACGGACTCGTCGGTGGGGTCGATCGCGAACTCCAGGTGCAGCACGCCCTCCTCGAACGCCCTGCTGACCTGGTAGCCGGCGTCGCGGAACACCCGGACCATCTGCCCGTTCTCGGCCAGCACCTCGGCCTCGAACCGCGCCAGCCCGACCTCCCTGGCCGCGGCGGCGAGGTGTTCGAGCAGGATGCTGCCCAGCCCGCGCCCCTGATGCCCGTCCTGGACGACGAACGCCACCTCGGCGCTCTCGCCGTGATGGAGCCGGTCGAACCTCCCGACGGCGACGATGTCGTCGCCCAGCAACGCGATGAGCGCCACCCGGTCGTGGTGGTCGACCGTGCTGAACCGCTCGAGGTCCCGTTGCGGGATCCGCGGGTAGGGCCCGAAGTACCGGAAGTACCGCGTCCGCTCGGACAGCCTGCCGTGGAACTCCCTGAGCTTCTCACCGTCGTCCGGCGTGATCGGTCGCAGGTGAACGGTGCCGCCGTCACTGAGGACGACGTCCGCCTCCCAGTGCCTCGGGAAGTCGAACGGGTCTCTGCCAGCGTCTTGTTCTGGCACGTTGTCAGTCCCTGGGGTCGTCGGGATCAAGTCCGTGCAAGGGGAACACCGCACGACGCGTGTCGCGAATCGCCTTGTCCACCGGCTCCTCCGCGTCCCCGCCCCACGGCTGGTGCACAGGGTCGCATCCATCCGTCATCGACGCAGGCAAAGGCCAGCCAGGTGCGATCCGTGTCGCATGCGCGACCCAATCCGCCGGCAACGGCCGGTCAGGGTCCACATCGCGATCCAGCACCGTCGCGAGCAGATGCGTCCACGACCGCGGCACGACCCTGAGCAGCTCGTACCCGCCACCGCCGAGCGCGAGCCACTTGTACCCGTGCTCGTTCACCAGCGCCCGGAACGCCTGGTAGATCGCCCGATGCCCGTCCACGCTCAAGGCCAGGTCGGCAAGCGGATCCTCCTTGTGCGTGTCCACACCGCACTGGGTGACCAGCACCTGCGGCCGAAACGCCTTGAGGAGCGCCGGCACCGTCGCGTGAAACGCCCGCAACCAGGCACCGTCTCGCGTCCCCGCAGGCAACGGCACGTTGACCGCACTCCCCTCGGCTCCCGCGCACCGACCTCGCCGGCCCACCCGGTGCCCGGCCACAGGCTCATCGGATGCTGGTGCACCGAGATCGTCAACACCCGTGGGTCGTTCCAGAACGCCGTCTGCACCCCGTCGCCGTGATGCACGTCGACATCGACATACGCGATGCGCTCCACCCCGTTGCGCAACAACCACTCAATAGCCACCGCACAGTCGTTGTAAACGCAAAACCCAGCCGCACTGTCCGGCATCGCGTGGTGCAGCCCGCCGGCGATGTTGATCGCCCGATCCGCCTCACCCGACGCGATGGCCCGAGCCGCCGCCAGCGACCCGCCGACCACCAACGCCGACGCCTCGTGCATCCGCTCGAACACCGGGTTGTCCGGTGTCCCCAGCCCGTGCCCGACGTCCCACCCGGCCGTGGGCGCCGCCTGCACGGCGCTCAAATACCCCGGCCGGTGCACCAGCTCGATCTCTTCGTCACTGGCCGCCTCGGGCGACCGCAACTCGACGCCCTCAAGCACCCCGAGCGCCGTGGCGAGCCGAACCGTCAGGTCGAGCCGAACAGGATTCAGCGGATGGTCGCCACCCAGGTCGTACCCGAGGAAGGACCTGTCCCAGACAACAGCGGCTGCCTTACCCATGGCCAGCAACCTACCCACCGATCGGCCCAACCGGTGATCACGTGTTGGTAGCCGGCCGGCCGCGACCCGTGCCCACGGCCCCCGAGCCGCCTACAGTCCCTCCTCGCCGGCGCACCCTGCCGGCCACGAACATGGGGACCCGACCCCGGAACCGATCTCACCGAACAAGGGTCAGAGGCGACATGCACCTGCGACCAGCGGCCACTCTCCTCGCACTGGGCCTGTCCTTGGGCCTGACCCTCGCCGCCGTCACAGGCTGCAGCGAACAGGTCAAGGGCTCCGCGACAGCCGACACCAACGCGGCCCCCGAACCCGCCGAGCGCACCTCGACCTCGAAGAAGCCGCCGGCCAGCACCTCCGTCACGAAGCCCGCGGACCCCAGCGCCCAGAAACCGGGCGATGTGAAGATCACCACCAAGAAGAAGGCGACCGGCCTGGAGACCTGCGGCGTCCTCAAAGCCGCGGACATCGAGGCCGCCACCGGCGGCAAGTCCTCAGCGGACGGTGGCTGCATCCACAGCACCACCGGCCCGTCCACCGTCATCACCCAGATGGTCACGGTTCCCGACGTGGCGGAGCAGGACGGAGAGAAGAAGCAGATCGAGATCGGCGGCAACACGGCGTGGCAGGTCAGCGCTTCCAAGGAGGACTGCCAGGTCACCGTCATGCTGACCGACGACCCGGACGTCATCACCCCGGCCTTCTCCGTGAGCGTCCTGGCGATCGAGGAAATCGACACCTGCGCCACCGCCCTGAAGCTCGCCACCCAGGGCTTCGAACGCATCCCGAACGCCTGACCCAGCAGCCCGGCACGCCGCGGCTCGCCCGCGTCAACCGCCCGTCGCAACCTCCCGGTCCAACGCACACCAGTTGGACCACGACCCGGCGTACAGCGCCGCC
This sequence comes from Lentzea indica, assembly GCF_012184385.1. Taxonomy (GTDB): domain Bacteria; phylum Actinomycetota; class Actinomycetes; order Mycobacteriales; family Pseudonocardiaceae; genus Lentzea; species Lentzea indica. The sequence continues at coordinate 1,357 of NZ_VSRL01000063.1, read as the reverse complement.
GGCTTCTCGGCCGACGTGATCCCGGCAAGCTCCAACGCCAGCACAACGGACGAGGCGGTCACACCGGACCCGCAGTACGCACCAACAGCCACGTCACCCGACACCCCGATGCCCGCGAACCGCTCGGCCAGCTCCGCCTCGCCGAGCCACCGCCCATCCGCGCCGACATGCCCGGTCGACGGCGCGTTGAGCGCACCCGGAACGTGCCCGGCCTTGGGGTCCACCGGCTCGGTCTCGCCGCGGTACCGAGCCGCCGCCCCGCGCGTCGAGCAGCCACACCCTCGTGAGCGAGCGCCGCCGCTTCGTCCGCGTCCAGCACGGGCATGTGCCCAGGCCGCACCACAACGTCCCCAGCCGCGTCACCCGTCAGGGCCGGCGGCACCTCCGCGGTCACCGGCAAGCCGGCCGCCTCCCAGGCGGCGAACCCGCCGTCCAGCACCGCGACCTCGCCATATCCGGCCCACCGCAGCAGCCACCACACCCGCGCGGCGACCGAACCGTCCCCCGCGTCGTACGCCACGACCTGGCCGCCTTCGCGCACACCCGCGCGGCGCAGCACCTCCTGCAACCGCTCCGGATCCGGCAGCGGATGCCTGCCGCCGACACCCGGCGGGGCGGACAGCTCGGTGTCCAGATCCACGTACACCGCGCCAGGCACGTGGCTGACCTCGTAGTCTTGGCGTCCGGGTGGCCCGCCAAGACGCCACCGGACGTCCAGCACGACGGTGGCCGGTCGCGCACTCAGCGCGTCGGCGAGGGCCTCAGGAGTGATCAAGGGATGCACGGCTCACATCCTGCACCCGCGCGGACACCTGTGTCCCCCGGCACGACTACCATTGACGCCATACGAAGGGGAGCGGGTGTGAACGACCTCATCGACACCACGGAGATGTATCTCCGCACGATCTACGAGCTCGAAGAAGAGGGCGTAGTGCCACTGCGCGCCCGCATCGCCGAGCGCCTTGGCCAAAGTGGACCGACGGTGAGCCAGACCGTCGGCCGCATGGAGCGCGACGGCCTGGTGATAGTGGCGGAGGACCGCCACCTCGAGCTCACCGAGCAGGGCCGCAACCTCGCGATCGCCGTCATGCGCAAGCACCGGCTCGCCGAGCGCCTCCTCGTGGACATCATCGGGCTCGAGTGGGAGCACGTGCACAGCGAGGCATGCCGCTGGGAGCACGTGATGAGCGAGGCGGTCGAGCGCAAGCTCATCAAGCTGCTCGGCAACCCCACCACCTCGCCCTACGGCAACCCGATCCCCGGCCTCGACAAGATGGGCGACGGCGAGCCCGCCCCGCCCGCCGAGGCAGACCTGGTGCGCGTGGACGAGGTGGCCCGCCGCGGCGGCGGCCGCGTC
>NZ_VSRL01000634.1 GCF_012184385.1 Lentzea indica | reverse complement strand
GCATCGCCACCCTCAAGAACTGGCGCGTCCTCACCCGAGTCCGCGCCAGCCCCGAACGGGTCACCCACTACGCCCGCGCCATCCTCACCCTCGAACAACACACCCGGTGAGGTCGACTCGGAGCGCCCTGTCAGCATTGCTGCTGATGGGTTTCTCCGAGCCGCCTCCCGAACCCGGCGTGCCCATTACTGAGCACCGGGCTCT
>NZ_VSRL01000633.1 GCF_012184385.1 Lentzea indica | reverse complement strand
AACCCCTCTTGCGTCATCTTCGACGAGGTCCTGACCCAGCCGAACGGCGACTTCTGGAACGCGATGCGCACGGGCATGGGAACCCGCTTGGAACCGCTGCACCGCGTATGAGAATGCCCTCGATCAACCCGGCGTGGTCGGCCTGATCGGGGTGGGCGGCCACGTGGGTGCTCGACGTCGGGCACTGCGCGGTCCAGGCGAACTCC
>NZ_VSRL01000632.1 GCF_012184385.1 Lentzea indica | reverse complement strand
CCCTCTACGCTCACGCTTTCCAGACGTATTCCTCTAACCACAGTATTTTCTGACTCGTTGCCAGTCCGGCAGAACTGACCAAGAGGTCCCACGACCCCGTACACGCAACCCCTGCCGGGTATCACACGAGTACGGTTTAGCCTCATCCGCTTTCGCTCGCCACTACTCACGGAATCACGGTTGTTTTCTCTTCCTGCGGGTACTGAGATGTTTCACTTCCCCGCGTTCCCT
>NZ_VSRL01000631.1 GCF_012184385.1 Lentzea indica | reverse complement strand
CGCCCGCGCCATCCACGTCCTCGAACAACAGACTCGATCATGAGGATGGAAAAGGCTCACTACCAACTGCGAGTTGGTGGTACTTGCAGACGCCATCAGCCAACGGTGACCGCACGGGCGCGGGCCAGACGGGCCCGGATGCCGTCGGCCTCGGGTGCGCCCAGCTCGGTGAACAACGCGAGCGCACGCTGCCAGTGCGCCGACGCTCCCGCCGCGCCGAGTCGCTCGAACAC
>NZ_VSRL01000630.1 GCF_012184385.1 Lentzea indica | reverse complement strand
TGTCCGTAGGTGGTCGCGTTGCGTTGTCACCTGGCGGTTGCGAGAGTTTTCTGGGGCGCTGCCCCAGACCCCGCCAATCTGATCAAAGACCTGTCCAGCGCCGCGCGCGGGTTGATGGCACGCCGGTTGCTTTTGGCGGCTTGCGGCTGCGTAGGTGGTGCTGTTGGTGTGGGGTGGTCCCGTCACGAGTCGCACGGAGGCAGCCACACCCGAGGGGATAGGTCAAGTCGACG
>NZ_VSRL01000062.1 GCF_012184385.1 Lentzea indica | reverse complement strand
CCAGGCACTTGCCCGTCACCTGCAGCGCTTGTCCGTTCTGGGTGAACTGCTGGTTGGCGTTGGTGTGGCAGTCCCACGTGATCATCTGAGTGCCGTTGGTCGTGCCGCCGCCGTTCACGTCGAGGCAACGGCCGGAGGCCTCGCCACGCAGCCGGAACGTGGTCGGGTTGGGCGTGGTCGTGGTGCTCGTGGGGCCGCCGCCGCCCGCGAACTGACTGATGAACTTCCACGCCTCGCCGGACGTCCAAGTCCGCCAGCCGTCGCCGCCGCCGTCGATCGGGCCCGGCGTGTGCCCGCCGTCGAACGCGGCCCACACCACGGGATAGCCCTCACGGCAGCCGCTGTAGGCGGTGACGATGTGGGTCCTGCTGCCCTGACTCGGTTCGCGCGGATTCTGGGCGGTACAACCGTTGTTGCGCACGAACCTGTCCCGCAGCCCGCGGCCCGCGGAGATGTTGAGGACGTTGTCGCTGATGCCGTGGATACCCATGTACCCGATGGGCTGGTTGCCGCCGTCGCAGCCGCTGAGCTGCCCACCCGCGTAGACCACGACCGCGCGGAACACGTTCGCGCGGGCGCAGGCGAGCGCGTACGACATGCCGCCTCCGTAGCTGAAGCCACCGGCGAAGCGTTGCGTGGTGTCGATGCACAGCCCGGCGTCGATCCGGCTGATCATGTCGTCGACGAACCTCAGGTCCTGGCCGCCGGAGTTGGCCCAGCCGTTGCCGTTGCCCTGCGGGGCGACGAAGATCGTGCCGTTGTTCGCCTGGTCGGAGAGCCGCCGCAGGCCGTAGTACGACCAGTTGTACCCGTCGGATCCGCCGGAGTCGACGTCGTTGCCCGTGCCGCCGTTCCAGTGGAAGCCGAAGAACAGCCGGTACTGGCGGTTGCTGTCGTAGTTGGGAGGCAGCCGCAGGATGAACGAGCGGTTCTGGCCGCCGCTGTTGATCGTGTGCTGGCCGCTGTTCAGCGCCGGTGGCTTGCCGCATCCCGCGGTCCCCGCGGTGATCCCGGCGTGGCCGTCGGGAGTCGTGCCGCCGAGCGCGATGCCGGCCGCGCCGAGGAAGACCACGGCGCTGGCGGCGGCCAGGGCGATCACGATCCTAGACCGGGACATGGCAGGGCCCCTTGTGGTGATGGAACATCGTTGTCCCTTCGGTTGTCACACTGGTCGGCTAGGCCTTGGCCCAGCGTTGGTTGGTGCTGCCGTTGCAGGTCGCCACGGTCGCGGCCGCGCCGTTGGCCGTACCGGCGGAGTTCAGGCACAGTCCTGTTTGGACGCTGGTGATGGTGCCGTTGGTGTTGATGTTCCAGTTCTGGTTGGCGCCGCCGTGGCAGTCCCAGATCTGGACCTGCGTGCCGGAGGCCGCGTTGTTGGGTGCGTCCAGGCACTTGCCCGTCACCTGCAGCGCTTGTCCGTTCTGGGTGAACTGCTGGTTGGCGTTGGTGTGGCAGTCCCACGTGATCATCTGAGTGCCGTTGGCCGTGCCGGCGGCGTTGACGTCGAGGCAACGGCCGGAGGCCTCGCCACGCAGCCGGAACGTGGTCGGGGTGGGCGGGGTGTCGCCGGTGAAGAACTTCCACACCTCGGTCTTGACCCAGCTGCGGGCACCGCTCTCACAGCCCGCGCACCCGTCCACCGGTCCCTGCTGGTGACCGCCGTCGAAGGGTGCCCAGACCACCTGGTAACCGGCACGGCAGCCCGAGTAGTAGGTGGTGATGTGCGTGTTGCTGCCCCGCGCGGGTTCGGGTGCGTTCTGCGGGGTGCAGCCGTTGTTGCGGACCCACCTGTCGCGCTGGCCCCGTCCGGAGCCGATGTTGTCGCTGATGCCGTGGATCCCCATGTACGCGACGGGAGCGGTGCCGCCGGAGCACCCGCTGATCTCGCCCGGTGAGGCGATGGCGGCGATGGCGCGGAACATGGTCGGGCGTGAGCACGCGAGCGAGATGCTCATCGCGCCGCCGTAGCTGAAGCCCAGCGAGAAGCGCTGCGCCGGGTCGACGCAGAGGTCACCCTCGATCCGGCTGATCATGTCGTCGACGAACCGGACGTCCTCGCCGCCGGAGTTGGCCCAGGCGTTGCCGATGCCCTGCGGGGCAACGAAGATCGCCGAGTTGTTCGACAGCGCCTTCAGGCCGTAGTGGGCGTAGATCGCGCCGTCACTGCCGCCGCCGGCGACCTGGTCAGCGGTGCCGCCCCACCAGTGGAAGCCGAAGACCAGCCGGTAGCGGCGGTTGGGGTCGTAGTTGTCGGGGATGCTCAGGATGAACTGACGGGACTTGCCGCTGCTCTGGATCGTGTGGGTGCCGTTGCGCAGGGTCGGTGCCTGGCCGCAGGCGGCCGCCACCGGGCCGGAGTCGCCGGTGGCAGGGGATGCCGGTTGTGCGTCGGCCACCCCGCCACCGGCGAGCAGCAAGGCGGTGGACGCGGCAGCGACCAGCCACCGCGCCCTCCGGAGAACGTTGTTCTGTCGCATGGGATGTTCGCACTCTCTGTCAGGAGGAGATGGCGCAGGTCTTGCCGTTGAGGGAGAACGAGTCCGGCGCGGAGGTGTTGCCGGTGTGGGTGGCCTGGAAGCCGATGCTGATCGACGCGTTCGGCGCGATGTCGGCGTTGTAGTCGACGTTTCTCGCCGTCACCTGGCCCGACATGGGGGAGTAGCCGGCACTCCAGCCGCCCGTGATCGTCTGCCCGCCGGGCAGGGTGAAGGCCAGTGACCACCCGCTGATCGGCGCCGTGCCCGTGTTCGTGATGGTGATGGTCGACGTCAGGCCGGTGTTCCACGCGTTGATCGCATCGCTGACCTTGCACTCCGCGTCACCGGGCGGAGTGGTGGTCGTGGTGCTGGTCGTGGTCGTGGTCGTGGTGGTAGTGGTGCCACCGCCCCCGAACTGGCTGATGAACTTCCACGCCTCGCCGGACGTCCAGGTCCGCCAGCCGTCGCCCCCGCCGTCGATCGGGGCCGGTGTGTGACCGCCGTCGAACGCCGCCCACACCACGGGATAGCCGGCCCGGCAGCCGCTGTAGGCGGTGACGATGTGGGTCCTGCTGCCCTGACTCGGTTCGCGCGGATTCTGGGCGGTACAACCGTTGTTGCGCACGAACCTGTCGCGCAACCCGCGCCCCTGGGCGATGTTCAACACGTTGTCGCTGATGCCGTGGATCCCCATGTAGGCGATGGGCTGGTTGCCGCCGTCGCAGCCGCTGAGCTGCGCGCCGGAGTAGACCACGACCGCGCGGAACACGTTCGCGCGGGCGCAGGCGAGCGCGTACGACATGCCGCCGCCGTAGCTGAAACCACCGGCGTAGCGCTGCGTTGTGTCGATGCACAATCCGCCGTCGAGCCGCCGGACCAGGTCGTCGATGAACGTGGTGTCCTGACCGCCCGGGTTGGCCCAGCCGTTGCCGTTGCCTTGCGGCGCCACGAAGATCGTGCCGTTGTTCGCCTGGTCGGAGAGCCGCCGCAGGCCGTAGTACGACCAGTTGTAGCCGTCGCCGCCGCCGGAGTCGACGTCGTTCGCGGTGCCGCCTCGCCAGTGGAGGCCGACGAACAGGCGGTATTGGCGGTTGTTGTCGTAGTTGGGCGGCAGCCGCAGGATGAACGAGCGGTTCTGGCCACCGCTGTTGATCGTGTGCTGGCCGCTCGCCAGTGCGGGCGGCTTGCCGCATCCCGCCGTTCCCGCCATCGCGCCGACGTGGCCTTCGGGAACCGTGCCGCCGAGCGCGATTCCCGCTGCGCCCAGGAACACCACGGCACTGGCGGCCGCCAGTGCGACCACGATCCTATGCCGGGACATGGCAGGATCCCTTGTGCTGATGGAACATCGTTGTCCCCTTCGGTTGTCACACTGCTTGGAGTTGGAATCGCTGGTTCTCGGCCCCGGACGAGGTCCACTGGGAGATCCGGGCGCCGTCGGCGGCCGATGCCTCCCAGACGTCCATGGCCAGGCCGCTCTGCCGGTTGACCAGGCTGATCACCCCGCCGCCCTGGTCGGCCACGCGCCACTGCTGGCTGGTCGCGCCGGTGTCGTTCTGCTGGGTGATGTCGGCGCCGTTGCTCGAGCTCGCGACCTGGAGCACGAGACCGCTGTGCCTGGCCCGGATCCGGTAGTAGCCACCGCCCGCGTCGAGGAAGTCGAACTGCTGGTTGAGCCCGGTGGTCTGCGACCACTGCTGCAACCGCGCGCCCGCCGCGGTGGACACGCCGCTGATGTCCGCGTACTTCCCGCTGTGCCGGGCGACGAGGCGGTAGTACACCCCCGGCCGGACCACCGGTCCCGATCCCGTTCCCTTGCCGGTCGCGCGGTAGGTGTGTCCGGTCAGGACGGTGAACTCGGCGACGCCGGGCTCCGGCTCCGCCGGTTGGATCACGGTGCCGGTGGTCGTGTCCCGCAGCTCGTAGGTGCCGGAGAAGATCCGGTTCCGGATGCGGACCGTGCCGTCGCGGTCCGGCGTGACGGACACCGTGATGGCACCGTCGGCACTCCAGGTCGCGCCGACCGTGTACCCGCCGCGCCCGCGCAGACCCGTGACGCTGCCGGCGGGCCAGGCCGGTGGCAGCGCGGGCAGCACGTGCAGCTCGCCGTTGTGGCTGTGCAGCAGCATTTCGGCGATGCCGGAGGTCGCGCCGAAGTTGCCGTCGATCTGGAACGGCGGGTGCAGGTCGAACATGTTGGGCGCGAGGCGGTCCGTTCTCACGAGGGAGCGGATGAGGTCGTGCGCCCTGCCGCCTTCCTCCAGCCGCGCCCAGAAATTGATCTTCCAGGCGAGCGACCACCCCGTGCCGTCGTCGCCGCGCAGCTCGAGCGTCCTGCGGGCCGCGGTGTGCAGCTGGGGAGTGCCGCGCCTGGTGATCTGGTTGCTCGGATGCAGGCCGTAGAGGTGCGAGACGTGCCGGTGGTTCGGCTCGGTCTCCACCCAGTCGTGGAGCCATTCCATGACGTTGCCGCGCGAGCCGACCTTCGTCGGCGCGAGCCGCTGCCGGGCCGCCCGCACCTGCGTGCGGAAGTCGGCGTCGACACCCAGCACCTCGGACGCGGCGGCGCAGCCGTCGAACAGGTCGCGGAGGATCTGCATGTCCATCGTCGGCCCGGCGCACACGCTGGCGTTCGTGTGGTGGTTGAGCTCCGGCGAGTTCGACGGGTTGGTGACGAGGTACCCGAGGCTCGGCTCGGTCACGAGCGTGTCGAGGAAGAACTGCGCGCAACCCTTGAGCGCCGGGTAGTACGTGCGCAGGAAGTTCACGTCGCCGGTGAAGCGGTAGTGGTCCCAGATCATCGTCGAGAGCCACGCACCGCCCGTCTGCCACATGCCGGCCGCGGCGAAGTCGACGACCGAGGAACCGCGCCAGGCGTCGGTGTTGTGGTGGGTGACCCAGCCGCGGGCGTTGTACTGCACCTGAGCCGTGCGGCCGCCGGTGACCGTGAGATCGTTGATCATGCGGAACACCGGCAGGTAGCACTCGCCGAGGTTCGTGGTGTCCGCGTGCCAGTAGTTCATCGGCAGGTTGGCGTTCAGGGTGTACTTCGAGTCCCACGACGGGGCCATCTGGTCGTTCCAGATGCCTTGCAGGTTCGCCGGTTGCGTGCCGGGGCGGGACGACGAGATCAGCAGGTACCTGCCGTACTGGAACAGCAGGACGGAGAACTGCGGGTCGCTGGTGCTCGCGTGCCGGGTGATGCGGACGTCGGTCGGCTGGTCTGCCGCCGCCGTGCGCCCGAGGTCGAGGGCGACCCGCCCGAACAGCGCCTGGTAGTCAGCGACGTGCCGGGCCCGCAGGGTGTCGTACGCGATGCCCTGCGCGGCGTTCAGGCGGCTGCGCGCGATGCCCTGGTAGTCGCCGTTGACCGTGCGGAAGTCGACGTAGCTGGTACCGATGGAGATCAGCACGGTGACCGCGTTGGCGTTGGACACGCGCAACGTGCCACCGGAGCTGCTGGTGGTGCCGCCTTCCGCCACCGCTCTGGCCAGCGCCAGGAACCGGACCGTGCCCGCGATTCCGCGCTGGGCGCCGGAGATGCCGTCCAGTGCGATCGTCGTGCCGTCCACAGTGGACGCCGTCGTGCGCTGTGGTGAGCTGAACGAAGCCGTGAACGAGATCGAGCCCGGTGTCTCCGCGGTCAGGCGCACGGCGATCACCTGGTCCGGCGCGCTCGCGAACACTTCGCGCCGATAGCGCACGTTGTTCGCCGTGTAGGTCACCACGGTCGTCGCCGTCGTGAGATCGAGCCACCGCTGGTACCCGGACACGCTCGCGGAAGGCAGCGTCAGCCTGAGATCGCCGACCGGCTGGTAGGCGAGCTGACCGGCCGGGTTGCCCAGCATCGCCTGGTCGATCAGCGTCTGCGCCTGCGTCCACTGGTTGTTGAACACGAGCTGTCTGATCTGGCCGAGCGCGCCCGCGCCGCGCGGGTTGCTGTAGTCGTGGGGACCGCCCGCCCAGACCGTGTCCTCGTTGAGCTGCAGGCGTTCGGTGTCGGTGTTGCCGAACACCATCGCGCCGAGACGGCCGTTGCCCACCGGCAGCGCGCGCAGCCAGTCGGAGCCGGCCGAGCGGTCGTACCACAGCGCGAGGTCGTTGATCGCGCGCACGTCGGCGGGTGCGGAAGAGGCGGCGTTGGCGGTCGCTGTCCACCCTGCCTGCGTCAGCACGACACCCGCGCCGAGCTTCATGAGCTGCCGCCGGTTCAGGTCGGACATGCCGGTCCTCCAATGGGTTTCGCGGTCGTTGAAGCACTCCTGGTGGTGGCCACCAGGAGTGGGGATCGGTCGAGGACGGTCAACTCACGGCGCACCGCACGTCGTTGAGCGTGAAACCGCCGGCGGGTGCGCTGTCGCCGGTGTGCGTGGCCTGGAAGCCGATCGACACCGAACCGTTCGGCGGTATTTGCGCGTTGTAGTCGGCGTTGCGCGCGGTCACCTGGCCGGTGGCGGGGGAGTAGGCGGCGCTCCAACCGCCCGTGATGGCCTGTCCGCCCGGCAGCGTGAACCGCAGCTGCCAGCCGTTCACCGCGGCGGTGGACGTGTTGGTGATGGTGATCGTCTCGGTCAGGCCGGTGTTCCAGGCGCTGACCGAGACGGTCACCGCGCACTCGCCGGGAGGCACCGGCGTTGTTGTGGTTGTTGTGGTGGGCGGAGTGGTGTCCAGACCGAGGAAGGCGATCGAATACGCGAGCATTCCCGCCATCGGCAGGCTGTGCCCGGTGCCCTGGATGCTGATGCCCTCGACGGCCGCGGCGGCGCCGGTGGTGCCGTAGCGGGTGCGGGTCCAGCTCTGCTGAGGCTGGTCGGTCGACGACGGCGTCCTGCTCACCGCGTGGAGGTTGGTCCACTGGTCGAGCTGTTCACCGAAGTTCGGGTACGCCAGCGTGGTGTCGGTCGTGCCGTGCCACAGCTGCATTCGCGGGTAACGGCCGGTGTAGCCCGGATACATCGCCCTCGCCTGGTCGCCCCACTGCTGAGGGGACTTCAGCAGGTTCCCGCCCGAGCACTGGCTGTTCCACAGCGACCCGTTCGTCGTCGCGAAGCAGCCGGCAGGGACGCCGGAGAACGCCGAGCCCGCACTGAACACGTCCGGGTACTGGGCGGCCAGCACGTTGGTCATCATCGCGCCGGACGAGAAGCCCGCCACGACAATGCGCGCCGGGTCCACGTTGTAGCGCTGGCGTGCGTGCGACACCATCGACATGATCCCGGTGGAGTCGCTGCCTCCGTTGCGGCGCAACGCGTTGGCCGTGGACACGTCGAAGCAGCGGCCGTCCCTCGTCGCCTCCGGGTAGACGATCACGTACCCGTACCGGTCCGCGCCGGTGACGTAGTCACGTCCGTTGCCGTTGTGGACGGCGTCCGCGGATCCGGTGCAGTAGTGCACCATCACCAGCATCGCCGGACGCGCCGCGACCCTGTCCGGCACGTAGACGTACATGTTCAGGCCGGTCGGGTTGGTGCCGAAGCTCGTGACCCGGACCAGCGACGCCGCCAGTGCCGGTTGCGGCACCAGCGACAGCGCGACGGCGGCGATAAGCAGCACCAGCGCCGCGATGAGCGCGATGATGCCGAACCTGTCCGGGTGCGAACGGGTGTTCATTGGGCACCGGGCTTCGGGTCGAGCTGCGGGCTCATGCCGCCCGAGCCGAACTGCCACCAGTTCATGTTGAGCAGATAGTTGTTGCCGCCGCTGAACCTCAGGTAGAGGTCACGGGTGCCGGTCAACCCGCTCACCGGGCACGAGACGGTGGTCCACGTTTGCCAGCCGCCCGTGTTGGGCACCGTGCAGCGGCCGGCCAGAGCACCGGTCGGGCTGCCGGAGCGGACCTCGATGGAACTGCCGGCCGTGGTGGACGCGACGCGGGCGGCGAAGAGCGTTGCGCCGGAACCGAAGGCAACGTTCTTCACCTTGATGTAGTCGCCGTTGTTGATGAAACCGACGTTCATGCCGCCTTCGCTGGCGGCCTCGGTCTCGATGCCGTTGCCCCACGCGATCGTCTCGGCTTCCTGGCGGCCGTAGGGGTTGAGCGTGTCCGCTGGCGGTGGTCCGGCCGTCGTCATGTTCATGGTCGGGATGGTGCCGTCGGCGTTGTAGCTGAACTTCTCGACGGCGACGGAGCGGGTGAAGCCGCCACCGCCGGGCAGCGCGCCGTTGTGGTAGAAGAAGTACGAGCTGCCCTTGAAGTCGATGATGCCGGGGTGGTTGGTGAAGCTGCTGCCCTGGGTGGGCATCACGGTGCCGCGGTAGGTCCACGGGCCGGTGGGGCCGGGAGACGTGGAGTAGGCGATGAACTCCGAGCAGCACTTGGCGGCGAAGACGTTGTAGTACATGCCGTTGCGCTTGTAGACCCAGGGCCCTTCCTCGTAGAGGGTGGGCCGGTTGGGGTCACCGGTGCGGGTGCCGAACCCTGCCGTGGTGAGCGGGATCCTGTTGATGCCGCCCGAGTAGGAGATCATGTCGGTGTTGAGGCGGACGTACGAGAGGTTCGGGTTGCCCCAGTACAGGTACGCCTGGCCGTCGTCGTCGATCATGACCGACGGGTCGATCTCGCCGTTCTCCACCAGGGGACGGCCGAGGGCGTCGCGGAACGGGCCGGTGGGGCTGTCGGAGACGCCGACACCGATGGCGGGGCGTCCGGTGGCCTTGGTGACGACGGGGACGTACCAGTAGAACTTGCCGTTGCGTTCCACGGCCTGGCCGGCCCACGCGTCCTGTTTCGCCCAGCTGAAGGTCGCGAGGCTCATGGGGGAGCCGTGGTCGGTCCAGTTCACCATGTCGGCGGAGGACCAGACCCGCCACTCCTTCATGGTGAACCAGGTGGAGCCGTCCTCGTCGTGCCCGGTGTAGAGGTAGACCCGTCCGTTGTGGACCAACGGTGCCGGGTCGGCGGTGTAGATGTGTTGCACGATCGGGTTGTCCGCCCGTGCTGGGGTGGTCACCGTCAAGATCAGGCCCACCACCACGGCGAGGTGTGTCCAGAACCTTCGTGTCGTCGTCGCCATCATCGTCTCCCCGAGGGCAGGGGAGGCCCCGCAGCGGACTTCTCGTCCGATCCGCAGGGCCGTCCCCGCCGGTTGTGTGGATCGGGACGTCAGCTCGCGGTGCAGGTCGGGTCGAGTCCCGCTCCGCTTCCGGTGCCCTGGAAGCCGAACTCGGTGGACTGGCCGGCGGCCACGGAGCCGTTGTAGTCCACATTGGTCCAGTTGACGGTTCCGTTGGTGCCGCTGCGGTTGGCACTCCAGGAGTTCGTGACCGTGCCGTTCGACAGGGTCGTCGTGACCTGCCAGCCGCGCAGTGCGGCGGATCCGGCCGTGACCTTGATCGTGGCGACGAACCCTTCGTTCCACTGGTTCAGCGACACCGACGCGGTGCAGCCACCCGGACCGGGGCCGTTGGACGTGGTCGTGGTGGTCGTGCTGGTGGTGGTCGTCGTCGTGGGACCGGCCGAGTTCAGCGCGTTCAGAACCGACGTGTAGGCGGCCTTCTTGTTGCCGCCACCGTCGAACAGCAACGGGGTGCCGTTGGCGCGCCAGGAGTCGGTGTCGCGGATGCCCCACACGGTGATGCCGGTGCACCGCGCCACGGCGAGGCAGGCCCGCGTCACGCGGTCGTAGTTGGACGCCTGGCCGGACCCGGAGCCCTCGATGTCCAGCTCGGTGATCTGCACGTCGACGCCGAGGTTGGCGAAGTTCTGCAGGGTGGTCTGGTAGTTGGAGGGGACGGGGCTCTGGGAGTTGAAGTGGGACTGCAAGCCGACGCAGTCGATGGGGACGCCGCGGGCCTTGAAGTCCTGGACCATCCGGTACACGCCCTGGGTCTTGGCGTGGGACCAGTCGTCGGTGTTGTAGTCGTTGTAGCAGAGCTTCGCGCCGGGGTCCGCCGCGCGGGCCGCGCGGAACGCGGCCTCGATCCAGTCGTTGCCGGTGCGCTGAAGGTTGGAGTCACGACGCCCGCCGCTGTTGCCGTCGGCGAAGGCCTCGTTCACCACGTCCCAGGCGTAGATCTTGCCGCGGTAGTAGCTCGCGACCTGCGTGATGTGGTTCAGCATCGCGTTGCGCAGCGCGGTGCCGGACATGTTCTGCATCCAGCCGGGCTGCTGCGAGTGCCACGCCAGTGCGTGCCCGCGTATCCGCTTGCCCTGGTTGCGCGCGTGGTTCACGATCCGGTCGGCGTTGCCGTAGCTGAACCGGCCCTGGCTCGGCTCGGTCGCGTCCATCTTCATCTCGTTCTCGGCCGTGACCATGTCGAACTCGCGGTTCAGGATCCCGATGTAGGTCGAGTCACCCATCCTGCCCGCCGCGACGGCGGTGCCGAAGTAGCGGCCGCTCTGCGCGGCGGCGGCACCGAGAGTGGTGGCCGCGTTCGCCGGGGTGTTGTTGGCGACGAGGATCAACGACGCGCCGAGCGCCGCCGCCGCGACTGTCGAAACGATCGGGACAAGTGACACTGACCTCGATGTCAGTTTCATCTTCCACACTTTCGAAAATCGCCCGGAATGCCGGACGTGACGGGTAGGACGATCGGAGCGCGCTGGGCTGGAACCGGTGCGGCGGTACCGGTTCTGTCGGCGTGCGGCCAATCGCGGAGGTGCTGTTCCGCCCTCACCCGTGGCGTTGTGGTGGGCGGACTCCGGCGCCGGGACGTCTTCGGCGCCAAACGGAAGTGTTCACTGCCTTCTCCTTCGCTCACGTGCGATGAGCGTGGTGAGTGGGCATGCTGTGCTGGAGTGTGGCAGCTTCGTGTTCGCGCTCACAAGAAGGCGTCGGCGATTTTGCGGCGAGATTGAGCTGAACGGGCTACAAAAAGAAGGGAGCGCTCCCAATCTGCACATCGAAACAGTGGAGCGCCTTCTCGTGACGTGCTGTCGAATGGCCATTGCTAAAGTTAGCGCTAACATTTTTAGCGTTGACGCGCGATGGTGTCGTGGCTACGTTGGCCCGAGCCCGCACTGACATTTTCCGTGCGGCGAGCCAGTTCCTGCCGCACGTGGGAGCGCTCTCACAAATCCGCCGGACCTGTACCGCAAGCAACGACGCTGCGAGGACCTGAATGAGAGCAACCGATCCTGCACGCGCCGGCGCCTGTACGCCGACTCGTGGTTCCTCTGCTCAGCCACAACACCCGCACGGCACTCCAAGAGGCGACACGACGACACGGAGGAAGCGGGCGGCGGGCGCGTGCGCGGCCGTGGGCGTCCTCGTGGCCGGAGCCGTCACACTGGCGGTGGGAGGCGGCACGACCGTCCAGGCTGCGGAGTCGGCGTTCTACGTCGACCCGGTGAGCTCCGGCGCGAGATGGGTGGCCGCCAACCCCGGTGACTCACGGGCACCGGTCATCCGCGACCGGATCGCGTCGGTGCCGCAGGCGCGGTGGTACACGACCACCAACACCTCGTCGATCCGTTCGGAGATCAGCTCGTTCGTCGGCGCGGCCGCGTCGGCGGGGAAGATCCCGATCCTCGTGGTCTACAACATCCCCAACCGCGACTGCGGCGGCCCCAGCGGCGGCGGAGCGCCGTCCCACGCGGCGTACCGGGCGTGGGTGGACGAGGTGGCGGCGGGCCTGGCCGGCCGTCCAGCGACGATCGTGCTCGAACCCGACGTGCTGCCGCTGATGACCAGCTGTCAGAACGCGGACCAACAGAACCAGACCAAGGCGTCCATGGCCTACGCGGGCAAGAAGCTCAAGTCCGGTTCCGCCGGCGCCAAGGTGTACTTCGACATCGGGCACGCCGCGTGGCTGAACCCGGCCGAGGCCGCGAACCGGTTGCGTGGCGCGGACATCTCCAACAGCGCCGACGGCATCTCGACGAACGTGTCGAACTACCGCACCACCTCCGACTCGGTGAACTTCGCCAAGGCCGTGCTCAACGCCGTCGGCGACGGCCGCCTCAAGGCCGTGGTGGACACCAGCCGCAACGGCAACGGCCCGGCGGGCAGCGAGTGGTGCGACCCTCCCGGTCGTGCGATCGGTACGCCCAGCACGTCGAACACGGGCGACTCGAAGATCGACGCGTTCCTGTGGGTCAAGCTGCCAGGCGAGTCGGACGGCTGCATCGCGCCGGCCGGCCAGTTCGTGCCACAGCGCGCATACGAGCTGGCGATGGCGGCCGGTCCGACCACCACGACGACGACCACTACCACCACAACGGGCGGCAACCCCGGTGGTGGCTGCAAGGCGAGCCATCGTCTGCTCAGCCAGTGGCAGGGCGGCTACAGCGCCGAGATCGTGATCGAGAACCGCGGGTCGGCGATCAACGGCTGGACCTTCGCGTTCTCGGCTCCCGGCGCGACGGTCACGAACGGCTGGAACGGGACGTGGACCGACACCGGTGACGTCGTCCGGGTCACCAACGCGGCCTGGAACGCCTCGCTGCCGTCCGGTGGTCAGCAGACCATCGGCTACAACGCGAACTACACCGGCTCAACCCCGCCGTTCTTCTCCCCGACGTTGAACAGCACCGTCTGCTCGTGACGCGCACGTCCATGAAGGGCGCCTTCATCCACCTGAGGTCGGTGAAGGCGCCCTTCATGGCATGTTCAGTTGCGCAAGGCCCACTGCTGGTTCGTGCCGCCGTGGCACGCCCAGAGCTGGATCAGCGTGCCGTTCGCGGTCCCGTTGCCGCTGGCGTCGAGGCACAGCCCGGACTGCGCGCCGGTGATGCTGCCGTCGGCGTTGACGTTCCACTGCTGGTTCAATCCGCCGTGGCAGTCCCAAAGAATCGCCGCGGTGCCGTTGGCGGTTCCTGCGCCGGAGGCGTCCAGACACTTGCCCTGCACGGTGAGCTGCTTGCTGGACGTGTGGTTCCAGCGCTGGTTCGTGCCGCCGTTGCAGTCCCAGAGCCGTGCCTGGGTGTTGTTGGAAGTGCTGGCGACGTCCATGCAGCGGCTCGACTGGGTTCCGACGACCGTGACGTTCTCCCGGCCGCCGCCACCGCTGCCGCCCGGTCCGGCGTTGGCCATCACCGCCTGGGCTCCGGCCGGCCAGTTGCCGTTGGAGACGACGACGTTGCCGTTGACGACGTTGCCGCGGTCGCCGTTGGTCACGTTGGTGCTGTTGTTGGTCGACCAGTTGTTGGTGAGGGTCCAGTTGCCCATGTTCTCGCCACCCCAGTAGTTCGCGGTGGCCCACGTGCCGGTGGCGGAAAAGACGTTGCCGGTCGCGCGGTAGTACTTGGAGCCCTCGTCGAAGTAGAGCCCGAACCATCCACCGGTGCGCAGGCAGTAGTTGCCGCTGATCTCCGCGTTCGGGTTCCAGGCGAGCGTGTAGATGCAGCCTCCGTCGGTCATCTGCTGCATGACGTCGTGGACGTAGTTGTTGATGAGCTTGTTGTTGGACGCGGTGGTGGGCGTCGAGTACCGCGGCTGGTAGTTGTACAGACCGCGGTTGGCGTAGTGGTTGCTGCCGCCCGCGTCGTTGGCGCCCCAGCCGTAGCCGAGGGACAGGCCGGAGTACGGCATGTTGTAGACCTCGTTGTGGGCCACGGTCGCGGTGCTGACGTAGGTGTTGAGCACCGACACGTTGCCCCGGTACTCGATGCCGAGGTCGTGGATGCGGTTGTAGCTGACCGTGATGTCCCGGTTGACCATCCGCTGGTCGCTCGGGTGATGCGCGTCGGCGCGCACGCCGCCGACCACGATGCCGCCGGCCGAGTTGCGGGCGATCTCCGACTTGGTGACCGTGATGCCGGACGCGCCGAGCCCCACACCGCTGGCGTGTGCGTTGGCGTCGTTGCCGATGCCGATCGCGGTCTGACCGAGGTTGAAGAACCCGGACTCGGTGAACGTGATGCCGCTGGCCGCCGAGACCTGGACCGCCGCGGGCATCTGGGACCAGTGCGGCCGCACCGCCTCGAACTGCGCGCAGCCCTGCTGGCACGAGTTGATCCGGTCGGGAGGCCAGTTCTGGTTGCCCGCCATGTAGGCACCGGTCTGCTGGTCGGCGAACCCCTGGTTGCTGCTGGGGCCGAGCCAGGACGTTCCGGTGAAGGTGATCCCGCCGAACGTGATGTTGCGCGCCGGAGCGTCGTAGGTGCCGCCGACGTTGACCAGCGACTGCAACACCGGCAGTTCCACGTTGACGTTGTTCATGTTCTGCCCGGCGAGCGGGATGTAGTAGAGCGCGCCCGCGCTGGGGTTGATGTACCACTCGCCCTGCGCGTCGAGGAACTCGTACGCGTTCGCCAGGTACAACGGCCCGGCCCGGTGCGGCTTGCTGAGCGTGTCGTAGCCGAAGGTGTTGTTGTTCCACGCGGGCTGCTGCATCGTGAGGAAGTTCCCGGCGATGCTCTGCACCGGCGAGTACCGGTCGGTGAACGAGTTGACGCTCTCCACCTCGACGCGGTTCTGGTTCGCCAGGTTGTTCAGGTAGTTCAGCGCGCTGTTGGAGAAACGCATGCCCGTGTCGGTGAAGGTGAAGTCGGCGCGGTTCACCTGGGTTCGCGCGCGGGTGGCGATCGCACCGTTGACGTACAGCTGGCGGCTGTCGACGCCCGCACCGATGTTCGCCCGCCAGATGTTCTTCCCGGCGTCGGCGACCGACCACCCGGTGACCGCCCTGGCGCCGCTGATGACGGGACGCGCAGACGGGGCGGCCTGCCACAGCACGCGGTAACCGTTGTTGCCGGAGTCCGCCGCGGTGAACCGCAGCGGCTGCGCGAGCCGGTACACCCCGTCGGCCAGCTGCACGACGATGTCACCGGACATCGAGCTGTTGAGAGACCGCACCGCGGCCTGCGCCGCGGCCAACCCGCACGGCTCGCTGGCGGAACAGGTGGTGCCGGTGCCCGACGGGGAGGCGTAAAGGGTCGTGGTGGCGGCGGAGGCAGGGGGAGCGGTGGCGATCGCGGCGGTCACCACCATGGCGGCGGCGAGTGCGATACGCCGTCGTACAGCGGGAAACGAGGACGTGGACAAGGGACCTCCTGATGTGCGGGTGGTGCTGGATCAGCCTCCCGTGGCGGCGGACGGGGCAGATACGTGTGTCCTTTGTGGACCTGCTGTGGGTCGAGGTTTTGACCACGGCGGAGAGACTCACGCTGTTCGGGGTCGCCGCGGTTCGTTCACCAGGTGGCCGGCACCGGCGTCGCGTGCGGCGCGCTCCGGTGCACAAACGAAATCAGCCGATCCGGTCGGCGGCAGTCGGCGCGGTGGCGTTCGCGCAGCCGGCCGTCCGGCCGGTCCAGAACAACGCGAACGTAACTCGTATGACGTGTGACGTCAATGGTGTTACGTATACTGTCGGACCCACGTCATCCATGGTTGTGCGGCGCGACGGAGGCATGATGAAGGCGACAGGTTCGCAGGCCGAGCCGGGCACGTCAGCGGGGCCGGGATGGACGCGGCGACCGACCAGCCTGACCGCGGCGGTCACCGCGGAGCTCGTGCAGCGAGTCGTTCGCGGCATCTACTCTCCCGGCGTCACCCTGCCTCCGGAGCCGGTGCTCTGCGAGACCTTCTCGGTGAGCAGGACGGTGATCCGCGAAGCGGTGAAGGTCTTGCAGGAGAAGGGTTTGGTCCGGGTGCGCCAGGGTGCGGGCACCACGGTCAACCCGCAGACGCAGTGGAACATGCTCGACGAGCTGGTGCTCGGCGCCACGATCGCCGAGGACGAGACCCTCGCGGTTCTCGACGATCTCGTGGTGACGCGGCGTCTGCTGGAGTCGGACATGGCGCAGGTCGCCGCGCGGACGGCCGACCAGGACACGCTGGACCGGTTGCGCGCCTTGGTGGACCGGATGGACGAGCTCGTCGACGACACCCCCGCCTACGAGGAGCACGACCGCCTCTTCCACGACACGATCATGCAGGCGTCGGGGAACCGCATCGCCCGCGGTGTGGTGCGCTCGCTGGAGGCGCAGGCCATCAACACCCCCGGCTACCTTGGAAAAAGTGGGCGGGACATGTGCAAGGCGTCCAACCGGGGGCACCGTCGCATCTACGACCGCATCGCCGCCCAGGACGCGGCAGGAGCGGCGAAAGCCATGTTCACCCACATCACCGAGGCATGGCTCGTGCGCCGCGGTGAGGTCGGGGATCCAAGCCGCCTGAAGCGGTAGGAGCCCGTCCGCCGGACGCGTCCCTCCGCCAGGACCGTCCGGCGAACCTGATGTGAAAACGGGAGATCACAAGCATTTCGTGGAACCACCGGCCACAGACGTGGCCGGGCCCGTACAGCGGGGAGGCGGATCTGCGGTGGGGCGAACACGCGTGACATTGGCCGACGTCGCGGCGGCGAGTGGGGTGTCGATCACGACGGCGTCGCTCGTCCTGACCGGACGTGCGCGGGAGCTGCGCATCTCCGAGGCGGCCGAGCGCAGGGTGCGTTCGACGGCGCAGGAGCTGGGCTATCGGCGCAACACCCTGACGACGGGTCCGCGTGCCGGGCGCGTGCAGACGATCGGGTTCGTGTCGGACACCGTCGCGTCGTCCGGCCTGGCCGGCGACATGGTCAAGGGGGCGGTGGACGCCGCGTACCGGCGCGGGTTCATGTTGTTCGTCGGTGAGTCCGGCGGGGATCCGGTGGTGGAGCGGGCGCTGGTCGAGGCGATGTACGACCGGCGTGCGGACGGCGTGGTGTTCGCCGCCATGTACACGAGGGTGGTCACCGTGCCGGACGTCCTGTACGACGGACCTGCGGTGCTGCTCAACGCCATGCCCGCGACCCGCACGACCGTTCCGTCGGTGGTGCCCGACGAGGTGCAGGCCGGTCGTTCGGCCGCGAGCGTCCTTGTCGGGGCCGGGCACGCCCGCGGCGTCCACCTGATCGGCGCGGGACCGGGGGTGCGCGACGTCCCGCCGAACAGCATCGCCGCCACGCAGCGCCTTCTCGGCCTGCGCGAGGTGTTCACCGCGGCAGGGGTGGAGGTGGTCAGCGCGCACCGGTGTCCGAAGTGGACACCGGAATACGGCTACGAGGCCACCGCGGAGCTGCTGCGCAGTCATCGGCCCAAGGCGCTGGTGTGCTTCAACGACCGCCTGGCGTTCGGGGCGTACCAGGCACTCGCGGAAGCCGGGCTCTCGGTGCCCGGCGACGTCTCGGTGATCGGCTTCGACGACCATCCCATCGCCTCGTGGATGCGTCCGCGGCTGACCACGATCGCCTTGCCGCACCACGAGCTCGGCGCGCGGGCGGTCGCGGTCCTCGTCGAGATGCTCGAACGGCGCGGTCGCGACGTCCGGCCGCCGATGATCCACCGGGTGCCGATGCCGGTGCGCGAGGGTGGCTCAGTGGCGCGGCCACGTCGGTGAGCGAGCGTGTTCGCGTTAACAACGATGTGGCTTCAAACCAGATTGGCTGCTGGTGCTGATGGAGGTCATCTTCTTGGTGTCGAATGAGAATTCGACGTTGTCGAACGTGCAAAGCTAAAGGTTAGCGCTCACAATTTTAGCTTTGACCGAGTGTGACGGCCTCGTTACATTGCTGGAAGTCGGCCCCCTGCCGCTGACCGCTCGTCAACGACGACGCAGGGAGACCACCGCCTGCTCGTCTCGGGCACCTCGGTCTCCCGGGAAGGCTCACCATGCCGAGCCCGCTCAAGGTGCTGTGCGGTGTCCTGCTCGCCGCCCTGCTGGCGGCGGCACCCGCGGTCGGCCAAGCGTCCACTGTAGACGAACCGGTCACCCTCGCCGATCCTGTGCGCGTGATGCCGCTGGGCGACTCGATCACACAGGGCGGCTCGATCGGCGGTTATCGCCTCGATCTCGGCACGAAGCTGCGGGCGGCAGGGCACACCGTCGACTTCGTGGGCTCGCTGTCGGACGGCCCTGGCTCCATGCCCGACCGCAACCACGAGGGCCACCCCGGCTGGACCATCGCCCAGATCGACGCGAACGTCGTGAACTGGCTGCGCACCTACACCCCGCGCACGATCCTGCTGCACATCGGCACGAACGACATGTACGGCAGCGACCCGGCCGGCGCGCCACGACGACTCTCCGCATTGGTGGACAAGATCACCGCTCAGGCGCCGGCCGCGGACGTGTTCGTCTCGACGATCATCCCGATCCGGTTCGCGGACGCCACGGTGCGCGGCTACAACTCCGCCATCGTCCCGCTCCTGCGCGCGAAAGCGGCGGCGGGCAAGCGGGTGCACGTGGTGGACATGTACCCGGCGGTGCCGGTCTCCGACCTGCCCGACGGCATCCACCCGAACGCGCCGGCTACAGCAAGATGGCCACGGTCTGGTTCAACGCCCTGCGGTCCGTACCCGGCAGCATCGGCGACCCGCCGCAGCCCGGCGGCACGTGCACCGCGACGCCGCGGGTGACCGGCACCTGGAACGGTGGTTTCCAGGCCGAGGTCACCGTGGCCAACCCCACCGCGTCGGCCATCACCGGCTGGACGGTCCGGTTCACCCTGCCGGGCGGGCACACCGTTTCGCAGATCTGGGGCGGCACCGCCAGCGGTTCGGTCACGGTCACCAACGTCGCCTACAACAGCACGATCGGCGCGGGCGCCTCCGCCACGTTCGGCTTCATCGCCTCCGGTTCCGGCGCGGCGGCGGTCGGCACCGCCACCTGCGCCAGTCCGTGACCCCTGCCTCCCGACCCCTCCGACGACGAAGGGTGATCATGTTCTTCGCACGATTGTTCAACTCCCGCCGCACCAGGCTCGCGGCCCTCGCCGCGGTGCCGCTCATGGCGGTGTCCGCGCTCGCTGCGATGACGGTGCCTCCCGCGGCAGCCGCACCGGGCTGCTCGGTGACCTACTCCGCACCGTCCCAATGGGACGGTGGGTTCACCGCGAGCGTCGCTGTCACCAACATCGGTGACGCGGTCGACGGCTGGACGCTGACCTGGAGCTTCGCCGCCGGCCAGAAGGTGACACAGGCGTGGAACGCCCAGGTGACCCAGTCGGGCTCCGAGGTGACCGCGCGCAACGTTTCCTACAACGCGTCCATCCCCACCGGCGGCAAGGTCGAGTTCGGGTTCAACGGTTCCGCCACCGGCACGAACACCCCGAACCCCACGGCGTTCACGCTCAACGGCACCCTGTGCACCGGTGATGTCGGCCCCACCACCACGACGACGACCACCACGACCACCACGGGCAACCCTCCCGTCGGCAACCTGCCGTCGAGCTTCCGGTGGTCTTCCAGCGGCGCGCTGATCAGTCCCAAGCCGGACGGGGCGCACCCGACCGTCTACTCGGTCAAGGATCCCAGCGTCGTGTACCACAACGGCAAGTACCACGTGTTCGCCTCGGTGTACACCAACGGCTACAACCTGATGTACACGAGCTTCACCGACTGGTCGCAGGCTTCCTCCGCACCGCACTACTACCTGGACCGCACGGCAGTCGGTACCGGCTACAAGGCCGCGCCGCACGTGTTCTACTTCGCGCCGCATCGCCTCTGGTACCTGGTGTACCAAACGGGATCGAACGCGTCGTACTCCACGACATCGGACATCTCCAACCCGTCGTCGTGGTCGGCGCCGAAGAACCACTACGCCAACGGCATGCCGCAGATCATCCGCGACAACATCGGCGACGGCTACTGGGTCGACTTCTGGGTCGTGTGCGACAACGCCAAGTGCTACCTGTTCTCGTCCGACGACAACGGCCATCTCTACCGGTCCGAGACCACCGTGGCGCAGTTCCCCAACGGGTTCACCAACAC
Organism: Lentzea indica; assembly: GCF_012184385.1. GTDB lineage: Bacteria > Actinomycetota > Actinomycetes > Mycobacteriales > Pseudonocardiaceae > Lentzea > Lentzea indica. Next base: position 19,392 of record NZ_VSRL01000062.1, on the reverse strand, counting down.
CGTGATCGCGATGCAGGACTCGAACCAGAACCGGTTGTTCGAGGCCTCCAACATCTACAAGATCGCAGGGAAGAACCAGTACCTGCTGGTGCACGAGGCGATCGGGTCGGACGGCAGGCGCTGGTTCCGCACCTGGACCGCTCCTGCGATCACCGGTCCGTGGACCCCGCTGGCCGCCGAGGAGTCGAACCCGTTCGCCAGGCACAACAACACGACGTTCCCGAATGGACAGTGGACGCGTGACATCAGCCACGGCGAGATGATCCGCACCGGCGTGGACCAGACGATGGAGATCAGTCCCTGCAAGCTCCGCTTCCTCTACCAGGGCATGGATCCCAACGCCGGTGGTGACTACAACAAGCTGCCCTGGAAGCTAGGCCTGCTGACCCAGACCAACTCGCCCTGCTGACACCCCCAGGACCGACGCCGCCGGAAAACCCGCACCGGCGGCGTCACCCTGCGAGAAAGAGGCCATCATGCCCACCCGGCCCAGGAGACTGCGGCACCTCGCCGCCGCCGTGCTGACCGCGATCGCGACCATCACCGTCCAGCCCGCCGCCCACGCCGCAGCCGGCAGCCCTGCCCTGACCCCGCCGTTGGGGTGGAACAGCTGGAACAGCTTCGGCTGCGGCATCACCGAGGGCCAGGTCCGCCAGGCCGCCGACGCGATGGTGTCGTCGGGCATGCGTGACGCCGGCTACCAGTACGTGGTCGTGGACGACTGCTGGTTCGACCCGCAGCGTGACTCCGCTGGCAACCTGCGGGCGCACCCGACGAAGTTCCCGAGCGGGATGAAGGCGCTGGGCGACTACATCCACGCACGCGGGCTGAAGTTCGGCATCTACCAGGCGCCGAACGAGAAGACGTGCGCGCAGGGCGTCGGCACGCACCCCGGCTCGACCGGCAGCAAGGGCCACGAGGTCCAGGACGCCCGGTCGTTCGCGTCGTGGGGCGTGGACTACCTGAAGTACGACTGGTGCTCGGGCGCCGGCACCCGTGACGAGCAGATCGCCCGGTTCACGATCATGCGGGACGCGCTGCGCGCCACCGGCCGCCCCATCGTCTACAGCATCAACTCCAACAGCTTCCACGCGCCCACCGGCGACAAGTACAACTGGGGCGAGGTCGCCGACCTGTGGCGCACCACCGAGGACCTGCTGGACATCTGGCAGAACGGCAACGTCAACAGCTACCCGATGGGCGTGGGCAACGTCGTCGACATCACCGCCCCGCTCGCCGTCCAGAACGGGCCCGGTCACTGGAACGACCCGGACATGCTGGTCGTCGGCCGCCCAGGGCTCTCCCTCACCGAGTCCCGCTCGCACTTCGCGCTGTGGGCACTGATGGCCGCGCCGCTCATGGCGGGCAACGACATCCGCACCATGTCCGGTGACGTGAGCGCGATCCTGCGCAACACGCGGCTGATCGCCGTCAACCAGGACAGCCTCGGTGCCGGCGGGCGCCGCGTGCGGGACGACGGCGCCACCGAGGTGTTCGCCAAACCGCTCTCCGACGGCTCGGTCGCCGTCGGCCTGTTCAACCGGGGCAACGGCACCGCGACGGTCTCCACGACGGCGGCCCAGATCGGCCTGTCCGGCACCAACTTCACGCTGACGGACCTGTGGACCGGCGCGACGTCGGGTAGTTCGGGCACGATCTCCGCCTCCGTGCCCGCGCACGGTGTCGCGGCCTTCAAGGTGACCGGTGGCAGCCCGCTGCAGGCCACCACGTCCCGGCTGCGCGGGGCGGGGTCGAACCGCTGCCTCGACGTCGAGAACGCCTCCACCGCCGCCGGTGCCAACACCACGCTCTGGGACTGCCACACCGCGGCGAGCCAGCAGTGGACCACCTGGCCGAACGGTGAGATCCGCGTGTTCGGCGACAAGTGCCTCGACGCGTACAACCAGGGCACCGCCAACGGCACACGGGTCATCAGCTGGCAGTGCAACGGCCAGGCCAACCAGCGCTGGACGCTGGAGTCCAACGGGGCGGTCCGCAACGCCAATGCCGGTCTGTGCCTGGACGTCGAAGGGGCCGCGACGGCCAACGGCTCGCGGCTGGTCCTGTGGACCTGCAACGGCCAGGCCAACCAGAGGTGGTCACGATGACGAGGTGGACTCCTGCCGGGGCGGTCCTCGCCGCCCTGACCCTCGTGACCGGGGGCCTCGCCGCGACCACGGCGGCTCAGGCGGCTCCCGGCTGTTCGGTCACCTACACCAAGACCTCGGAGTGGCAGGGCGGGTTCGGTGCGTCCGTGTCCATCACCAACATCGGTGACGCGATCAGCGAGTGGACGCTCGAGTGGACGTACGCCGGCGGCCAGCAGGTCGGGCAGCACTGGAACGCCGAGATCACCCAGACCGGCGGCCAGGTCAGCGCGCGCAACGTCTCCTACAACGGATCCGTGCCCACCGGTGGCAAGGTCGAGTTCGGGTTCAACGGCACGTTCACCTCGGCCAACCCCGATCCGGCGTCGTTCCGCCTCAACGGCATCACCTGCAACGACACCGGAAACCCGACCACGACCACCACGACCACCACGACGACGACCACGCCCAGGCCCGCGTCGTTCACCAATCCGGTGGTGTGGCAGGACTTCGCCGACGGCGACATCATCCGCGTGGACGACGCGTACTACTACTCGGCGTCGACGATGCACTACTCGCCTGGTGCGCCGGTCCTGCGCTCCTACGATCTGGTGAACTGGGAGTACGCCGGGCATTCCGTGCCACGTCTGGACTTCGGCGCCAAGTACGACCTCAACGGCGGCAGGGGTTACGTCCGGGGAATCTGGGCGTCGTTCCTGAACCACCGCAAGAGCAACAAAACCTACTACTGGGGCGGATGCGTCGACTTCGCCCAGACCCACATCTACACCGCCGCCGCGGTGGACGGGCAGTGGTCCAAGCTGTCCACGATCAACAAGTGCTACTACGACGCCGGAATGCTGATCGACGACAACGACACGATGTACGTGGCCTACGGCAACACCACCATCAGCGTCGCGCAGCTGTCGCCGGACGGGAAGTCCGAGGTGCGTTCCCAGCAGGTCTTCCAGACGCCGCAGAACATCGGAACCCTCGAGGGCGCCCGGTTCTACAAGCGCAACGGCAGCTACTACATCTGGCTGACCAGGCCCGCGAACGGTCAGTACGTGCTCAAGGCGTCCAACCCGTTCGGGCCCTACACCGTCCAGCAGGTGCTGTTGGACATGCGCGGCCCGATCGCCGGCGGGGGAGTGCCGCACCAGGGCGGGATGGTGCAGACGCAGAACGGCGACTGGTACTACATGGCCTTCGTCGACGCCTATCCCGGTGGCCGCATGCCGGTGCTCGCGCCGATCACGTGGACCTCGGACGGCTGGCCCCGCGTCACCACCGTCAACGGTGCCTGGGGCGTGAACTACCCGATGCCGAACCTGCCCGCCCCACCGCGTCAGGTCAAACCGATGACCGGCGTGGACACCTTCGAGGGCACAAGACTCGGGCCGCAGTGGGAGTGGAACCACAACCCGGACACGACGAAGTACAGCGTCAACAACGGTTTGCGCCTCTCCACGGCGACCGTCACGAACGACCTGTACAACGCCCGCAACACTCTCACCCACCGCATCCAGGGCCCGAGCTCCACCGCCACCGTCACACTCGACCTGACCTCGATGCGCGACGGGGACCGCAGCGGCCTCGCGATGCTGCGCGACTCCTCGGCCTGGATCGGGATCAAACGTGACAACGGCCGCAACCGCGTCGTGATGGTCAACGGCCTGACCATGGACAGCAACTGGAACACCACCGGCACCGGCACGGAGATCGCGAGCGCGAACTTCACCGGCAGCCGGATCTGGTTGCGCGCCAACGCAGACATCCGTCCCGGCAGTGGCAGGCAGGCGCGCTTCTCCTACAGCACCGACGGGGTCAGTTTCACACCGCTCGGTACCGGCTTCACGTTGAAGAACGAGTGGCAGTTCTTCATGGGCTACCGCTTCGGCATCTTCAACCACGCCACACAGGCGCTCGGCGGTGCGGTCACCGTGCAGCGCTTCGACCTTTCCACCCCGTAGGGCAAGGCGGAAGGAGTGCTTTCCACCGCTTCGGAATCGGCAGGGGTACCGAACATCCTGGTCCCATGTCGCTGCACACGTTCAGGAAGGCAGGAATCACCCTCGCGGCTGTCGTGACAGCGTTCGCGGGAGTGATGGTGACGGGTCCGTCCGCGAGCGCCACCACGGCGCTCGCGGACTGCACGGCGAGACTGAACCCCCAGTACTGGAGCTGGACCGCGCAATGCACAGCGCCGCACACGGTCTCGATCCGGACGGACCGCCGGTGGTACTGGCTCCACCAGCCCGGCGTCATCTACACCACGTCGGGGACCAACAGCCGTCTGGTCGAACCCGGAACCCCTTGGCAAGGCAGGAACTTCGACATCCCGGAGCGGATGACCGTCCAACTCTGCCTGACCGCCTACCAGGACTCGACGGTGCTGATTGCACCGAAGACCTGCTACACGAGGTGGCCCTAGGTCAGCTTCTCGAAGAAGAACTCGTGCTTGAGGAAGGACGTGCCGTACTCGTCGCCCGGATGAGGCGGAAGCAGTTGGGCGGCCTGGAAGAGGCGCCAGCCGTCCCTCAGCGCGGCGACCCCGTCCGGGTAGGGAGGTTCGTCGGAGTCACCCGTGGTGGGCTGGGAGGCGCCCGTGCCGTCGTAGCGGGACCAGCCGACGACGTGGGAGTCGAGTGCGGAACTCGCCAGGTACAGCACCAGAACCTGCTGCCGGAGGGTCATGCGTGGCTCCTGTGTGCGGGACGGTTGGTGACGCGCGTGACCCAGTGCTCGACGTCGAACGAGTGGTCGCCGGTGAGGGCACGCCACAGCCGCACCCGGTTGAAGATCTCCAGCCGGGCGGTGGCGTTCTCGTACCACGGGAAGTACCGGCTCAGCTCGTCGACGACATCGGTGTCGGCCATGTCGGTGGTGTCCCACAGGCGCACCTGCGGCACCGTCGGATTGAAGCGGATCTTGAACATGTACCGGCGGATGTCGCTGTCGTTGCGGCGTCCGCCGTGCCAGATCCCGTGGTGCAGCAACAGGACGGTGCCCGCCGGGCAGACCAGGCGGGTCTGGCCGCGCAGGTTCTGGTAGCGGGCGGTGTCGCTTTCGTTGGTGCGGCGCAGATGGCTGCCAGGTATGACCAGCGTGCCGCCCATGTCGGGGGTGACCCGCTGCGGGTAGTACATGAGCTGGACGTCGAACGCGTCCGGCCGCACGTCGATGATCGCGTCGCCGTGCAACCCCTGCGCTCTGCCCTCGTGGGGTTCGCGCACGTGCACCGCGTGGTGATCCACGGTCGGATCCGGACCGACGAGACCACGCAGGGCGCCGGCGACGGAGAGAAGCTCGACGAGCCGCCGGGGGAAGGATCCTTCGGGATAGGCGTCGGTGACCGGGGTGCCGTACGGCACCTCCGGGATTCCGTTCGGCAGCAGTTCGAGTGCTTCCTGGTTCATCTCCGCCGGCACGACCGCGTCCATGCGCAGGTAGCCGTGCGCGACGAAACCGGCCAGCTGAACCGACGTGAGCAGCTGGGGAGCGCTAGTTCGCATACGACGAACGTAAGCGCGCCACTGTCTTGCGGCGTGGGTTGAAATCACCCACTACTGGTATTTTTTCACCGTGCGTCAGGTCGAGCTGCCCTTGAGCGAGGCGCCACTGGTGGCGGACATTGGTGTCGGGGTGCACGGGGTCACGAGGCTGGAGGAGGTCTTCCGGCTGCCCGACCTCTGGCAGGTGCACCTCTACGTCTACGAGGGTGAGCTCGAGGTGGGCGGCACGGTGCACCGCATCGCCCCCGGCCACGCCAGCCTGGTCCCGCCCGACACCGAGGTGCGTTACCGGTACCGCGGCAGGTCCGAACATCTGTACGCCCACCTGCGCCTCACCGGCACCGCTGAACGCCATGCCGCGCCGGTGATGCAGGACGCCGGTCCTAACAGGACGCTGATCGCCCGGCTCATGCGCGGCGCACTCGCCGCGCCGTCGGCACGGGCGGCGGCGCACCTCTGGACCGTGCTGTGGCAGCTGACCGACGCGGTTCCTGCCGGCCGTGGTGAGGCGGCGGATCCGGTCGCGGTGGCCGCGGCACACGTCGAGGCGCATCTGGCCACGTCGTTGTCGGTCGCGGACATCGCGAAGGTGGCCGGGGTGTCCCACAACCACCTGACGCGGCTGTTCCGCGCCCGCACCGGCACCACGGTGGTGGCCTACCTCCGGCGCCGCCGGATGGAGCGGGCCCGCCACCTGCTCACCGCCTCGACGCTGTCGGTCACGGCCGTCGCGGCCGCCGTCGGCATCCCGGACCTGCAGGCGTTCAACAAGGTCTGCCGCCGTGAGCTGGGAGAGTCACCACGAGCGTTGCGCTGTCGGCACGCCAGTGATCACCGCTCCATGACCCCGCTCTCCTGAAGGGTGTTGTTGCATGAAGGGCGCTTTCGTCCACCTGAGGTGGATGAAAGCGCCCTTCATGGCCGGCGGGAGTTCGAGATCAGAACATCGTGTTGTCGTTGGCTGAGGTCGCGGGCACGTTCTGGACCACGTCCCAGTGCTCGCAGATCTTCCCGTCCTGGCACACCCGGAAGATGTCCACAACGGACTGGCCGCGGTCTTCAGGGCTGGTCCGGTAGTGGGAGTGGATCGCGACGATGCCTCCCTCGGCAATGACTCGCTTGCGTTCCACGGTCAACTGCGGGAACTGCTGGAACAGTGCGGTGAACAGCTCCCGCAGGCCCGCTGAGCCGCTGGGAACGGCGGGGTTGTGCTGGTGGTACTCCGGTGCCAGGTAGTCGATCGCGCCGGTGTCCTTGCGGACGAGCAGCTGGTCGAAGTACGCAGTCGCCACCGGCTTTGTGAACGCCGTCAGCCAGCGCGGACCCGGCTGATTCGTGCGCGGTGAGCTGACCGTGGAGAACATGTCGTTGCCGCTGACGGACGTGGCCGGCACCTCCTGGACGGTGTCCCAGTGCTCGGCGATCATGTTGTTCCGGTCGAAGCGGAAGATGTCCACCACCGCCGACCCGCGCGTGCCGGGCGTGAGGATCACGTTGGAGTGCACCAGGACCAGGTCGCCCTCGGCGATCACGCGCTTGATGTCGTACTTCAGATCCGGGAACTGCGCGTTCAGGGGACCCGCCAAGGCCTTCAGCGCGGCAGTGCCGTTCGGTGCCAGCGGGTTGTGCTGGATGTAGTCGGGGCGGATGTGCCGGTCCACGACCGAGACGTCGCCGTCCTCGAAGAGACGCTTGAGCACCTGCACGGTGATGGCCTTGCGCAGGTCGAGCGCGTTGTTCTGCCAGGCGTGTGCGGCGGTCGGGCTCGCCTCCGCCGCCGCGGGGGCGACGCCGGCCATGGCGCTGAAGGTCGCGGCGGCCAGCACGGCTGCGACTGCTTTCCTGGGCAGGGCAGTGGTGGTGCGCATCTGTCTCCTCCGATGTTCACGACTGTGGCGGCAGCATACGTCAAAGGTGACAGCCACTGTCATCACCTACAGCTGGTGTCACTTCTGACGGGCGCTACAGTGATCGGGTGAGCAGTACGAAGCCGGGCCTGCGGGAGAGGACTCGCCAAGCGGTGCGGGCCCAGGTGATGGAGGTCGCGTGGGACCTGTTCGTCCAGCAGGGGTACGACGCCACGACGGTGGACGAGATCGCCGGTGCGGCCGGCATGTCGCAGCGGAGCTTCTTCCGCTACTTCGGTTCCAAAGAAGACGTCGTCCTGGTGAAGTTCGAGGCGGTCGGCGCGCTCCTGGCGGGCGAACTCGCCCGCCGGCCCGCCTCTGAGGACGCGTGGACCGCGCTGCGCCACTCGTTCGACGTGATCGTGGACGCCACCGAACGTGACCCGCGCTATGGTCTCGTGCTGCTGCGGATCACCGGTCAGTCCCCGGCACTGCGGGCCGGCCGGGTGGAGCAGCAGACGCACTGGCAGGACCTGCTGGCCCCGCTCGTCGCCGAACGCCTGAACCTGCCCAACGGCGCGGATCACGACCCGCGCCCCGCTGCGGTCACCGCTGCCGCGCTCGCCTGCCTGAACGTCGCCAACGCCGTCTGGCTCGACACGACGGGACCGAGTCCCTGCGCCGGCTCGTGGACGACGCCATGCGCGTGGTGCGGCCCGGCGCGTTCTGATCGCCCGCGAAGGCCGCATCACCGAACTACGCCGAACGCCCACCGGAACTTCCCCGGCGGGCGTTCGTCATGGACTTACGACCGGCCAGGCGGTCAGCCGGTCTTGCAGGACTTGCCGTTGATGGTGAAGGCCGTCGGGTCGGATCCAGAGCCGGAGGTGTTGAATCCGATGTAGACGGACTTGCCCGGCTCGACCCGGCCGTTCCACGGCATGTTGGTCGCGGTCACGTCGCGGCCGGTCTGGCTCCAGGTCGCCGACCACCCGGTGGTGACCCGCTGGGTGCCGGGGAACGCGAACGCGAGCTTCCACGCGGTCCACGGGGCCGTGCCGGTGTTGGTGAGCTTGACGTGCGCCGACTGGCCGTCCTGCCACTTGTTGGCGCTGTAGCCGACCTCGCAGTCCGGCTTGGACACCGGCGCCCCTGACTTCTCCGCCGCCCAGCCGGTCACCCAGGCGAGCGCAGAGTTCCAGTTGACCGCCACCTCGTTCACCGAGTAGGCGCCGATGTCGTCCACCCAGCACTTCTGCTGCGGGCAGCCGGCGAGCAACCGCTGGACCACCGGGTCCTGCAGCGCGCTGTTCGGACCGCCGGACAGCGAGCCGGGCGGCGCGATCGGCAGGGTCGGGTCGTTCTGCCGCGCCCAGAACCGGTGGTGCGCGTTCTGCATGGCCTGCTCGCCGTAGCCCGCCACGTACGAGGTGCTCAGCGGGTTGCGGCCGAGAAGGTAGTGCAGCGCCTCGAACACGCCGTCGCGGTACTTCGCGGCACCGGTGAAGTCGTGTGCCAGTGCGAGCACCTGGGCGTTGTTCAGGACCGCGGAGTTCGACCCCCAGACGTACCCGTCGACGCTGTTGTCGTACGGCGTCGCATAACCCATCTGTCCCATGGCCGTCAGGTGCTGGTCCGCCACGGAAGCGAACGCGGACTTGATCGCCGTGACGTCCGCAGCGGGCAGGCCGTGCGGCGCAAGGGCGAGCGTGATGTCACCCAGCGGTGCCGTTCCGCCCCAGTAGAAGCCGGCCCTGCTCAGGCTGGCCGCCTTGTAGTGCGGTGAGGCGGTCACGTCGGTCCGGTAGGCGTTGTCGCCGGTGGTCGCGTACAACTCCACGGCGGCCCAGTAGAACTCGTCGCTCACGGTCTTGTCGTCGTACGCGCCGCCGCCGACGTTGTCGTTCGGGTCGGCGAGCTTGGCCGGGTTCGCCTTGGCCGCCGTGTACGCCTTGCGTGCCGCCGCGAGCAGCTTCGCGGAGTACGTCGCGTCGATGCCGCTCCACAGGCGAGCGGCCTGTGCGGCGACCGCGGCCAGGTTCAGCGTCGCCGCGGTGCTGGTCGCGGACAGCCGGCGCGGCTCAGCGTCCAGTTCGGGACGGGTGGGCAGCGCCGTCCAGGCCGCGTCGTGGATCTTGTGGTGCGCCATGCCGTCCGGTGCCTGCATCTTCAGCAGGAAGTCGACCTCCCAGCGCGCCTCGTCGAGGAGGTCCGGCACGCCGTTGGTCTTCTCCGGGATGGCCAGCGTGCCGTCGCGGAACGCCGCCGCGTCACCGATCCGCATGGCCCGCTCGTAGGAGTTGAGCAGCTGCCAGGCCGCGATGCCGCCGTTGACCACGTACTTGCCGTGGTCACCCGCGTCGTACCAGCCACCGCGCACGTCGAGCGTGTAACCGCAGTTGAGGTCCGCGCGGCACGGCACGTTGTTGTCGCCCTGGTTGGGCGCCACGTTCACGTGGCCTGCCGGGTGCGCGTACTGGTCACCGACGTACTGCGCCTCGATCGGCGTTCCGCTGCGCTGGTGGTAGAAGAACGCCAGCGAGTCGTAGCGCAGCCGCTTGATCGCGTCGGCGGAGATGTCGAACGGGAAGCTGCTGTCGGCGCCGACGGACAGCGTGTACCCGGTCCCCGTCGTGTCGAACGACGAGAAGTCGATCAGGTGCACCGGGTCGCCGGACGTCGCGTCCGCTCCCTTGGGCGTGGTCTGGCCGGTGGCCACCGCCGTGCCCGCGGAGTTCTTGAGCGTCCACGTTTGCGGCGTGGTCGCGGTGGAGACGAGGGTGGCGCGCTTGGGCAGGCCCGGCACGTAGCCCACCTGGTCGACCTGGACCTTCTTCGTCGGCGTGGGGTTGCCGCCACCGGGCGGTTTCACGCCGCCGATCAGCGAGACGTTGTCCACGCAGATCGTGTTGTCGGACGGTTGACCGCCCAGCTGGAAGGCGACCTGGCCGTTGCCGGCGTCCGGGAAGTCCAATGTGGACGTGAAGGTGAACGTGAAGCGCTGCTTGGCCGTGGTGACCGCGAAGTCCTGCTTGGCGATCCCGCGGTACGGGCTCACGCTCTCGCCCGCCGCCGCGGCGATGGTCTGCGCGGTGGTGGCGTGGGCGTCGAACGACAGGGTGTAGGACTGCTCGTTCTCGAACGGAACGCCGTTCTGGCCGACCAGGGCGTCCCAGGGGTTCGTCGTGCCGCCGGTGACCGACGCGCACAGCTCGCCGCCGGTCACCCTGTTCGTCACGCCGGCGCTGCTCCACCAGGGATCGGCGGAGCCGCTGTCGAACTTTCCGTTGAGCACGCGCTCGTACTCCGCCGCCGCGGCGGTGCTCGCCGCCGGAAACGTGCTCGCGGCGAGTGCCACCAGCAGGGTGGCGGCGAGCATGCGTGATGGTTGCGATCTCATGTGGTGAGGTTCTCCGTCCTCGTCGACGGGACTTCTGGGAGCGCTCCCACATGACCGTAGGGTGATCTGAACGGCGCCGACAAGCGCCGTTCAGCCGCTACTTGACGACACCGCTTGGACCGAGGTCATTGGTCCGTCTGCGGCAGTCGCCGACAGGTCACCCGAACGTCCACTGCTGGTTGCCACCGCCGTGGCACGTCCACAGAATGACCTTGGAGCCGTTGGCCGTGGCGCCGCCGTTGACGTCCAGGCAGATCCCCGACTGCGCACCGGTGATGGTGCCGTTGGCGTTGAACTGCCACCGCTGACCTGCTCCGCCGTCGCACGGTGAGATCACCACAGCGGTGCCAGGGGCGGTCTGGTTGTTCTGGGCCGCCACACACCTGGTGCTGTCTCCACTGTAGACAGTCAGCTGACCGGACGCGGTGCGCGTCCAGGTCTGGTTGGTCCCGTTGTGACAGTCCCAGATCTGCAACTGGGTTCCCGGTGCGGTGCTGCCCGCGTTGACGTCCATGCACCTGCCGGCGGCAAGCGCGCGGACCGCTCCGGTCGTGCCGCCGCCACCGGTGCCGTAGCCGGCCGCGATGATGTTGGCCTGCACCGCGTTCTCGGTCGCGTCGGACGGGTAGCCCGACACCATGGCTCCCTCGTAGAAGGTGCCCGCGCTGAGATTGGCGCCGCCGTCGGGCTTGCAGCAGTCGCCGCCGCTGCCCAGGACGATCGCCCCCTGCTTCTTCATCGGGCTGTACCCGTTGGGCAGCGCGCCCTCGTACAACGTGGTCAGTTCGCCCGCCTGGGCGTTGCCGCCCTTGAGCGCGAACCGCGTGGTGCCGTTGTTCTTCAAGATCGCCGTGACGAACTTGTTCGTGAAGGCGCGCTGGTTCGGGTTCCACTGCTGGCTCCCGCCGGGGAACAGGCCCCATTCGAGATCCGCCTGGACCCACGGACCGGTGCCGGAACACCCGCCGAACCAGCACTGCTTGCTGAAGTTGATCGCGTCCATCGCTCCGGCCGCATCGGCCTTGCGGGTCGTCTCGCTGTTGCCGTAGTCGAAGCAACAACCGCCGTTGACGTGCGTACCGCTGGTCACCATGTACATGCCCTCTGGCGCGCTTCCGGTGGGAACGCCCGTCAGGTGACCATCACGCCAGTAGCTGTTGCCCGGGTTGATGTAGAGCGAGTACGCCTTGTCGCCTCCGACGGTCAGCGACTCGGAGGTCGCGATCGCCGGCTTGCTCTGGGGCGATCCTGGCACCACGCTCGATCCCTGGTACCACAGGTCGTTCCCGCGACCGGACTGGTCGTAGACCACCGTGATCACGCAGGAGGTCCCTGAGCAGAAGGAGTCCTGCGCCGCCGCGTCGGCCGTGCCGCCCGCCGCCAGCACAGGGACGTTCCTGGTGCCGTTGTCCGACGAACGCCTGACTTGATAGAGGTTGCCGTTGTACGCGCCATAGAGCGCCCGCGTCGTGCTGTGCGCCGCGATGCAGGGCGTGCCACCGGACGCGTAGATGTCACAGGGCCCGGTGGCCGCTGCGGGAACAGGCGCTGAAACAGGTTCGGATGTCGACGCGGTCGCTGGCACGACGGTCAGCAAGACCGCTGTGCACACGCCGATCACCGCTGTCCAGCGCCGCGGAACGGATGAAGGCTGCATCGTTGCAACTCCTTCGTTTAACGGCCCCAGAGCCGCCAGGTCTGGTTGAGCTCACTGTTCTGGCTGGAGGACTTGCAGGTCCACTGGATGAGCCGGGCGCCTGCCGCGGTGGAGATCCCGTTGACGTCGACGCACTTGCCGCTGTGCCGCGCGACGAGTTGATGGTCGTGCGGATCGTTGCCGCTGTACGTGACCCTCCGCGGGGTGTACTGCTGGCTCGTCGCACCGGGGGAGCAGGTCTGCTGCGTGACAGCGGCACCGTCCGCGATCGAAGCACCGCTGACGTCGAGGCACTTGCCCGACTGCTGGTTCACGACGGTGTAGGTGCCGGCGACACCCTGCACCGGGATGAAGTTCCACAGCTGCTGGTCGCCGCCTTCGCAGTGGAACTGCTGCTGCTGGTTGCCGTCGGCGGTGCTCATGTTCGTGTTGTCCAGGCACTGCTGGGAGTGCTGAGCGGCGGCGACGGTCTGGAAGCCGTTGTCGGAGGGAGGAAGGAGCGTGACGGTGAACGTCTCGTCGACGTTGTTGTGCGGCACGTTGACCGTCGTTCCGTTGCCGGACAGGGAAACGACGGTGTTCTGCACGGTGATCGGCCCCTGCACGGCGCCGCCGTTGTTGTGCGGGATGCGTTGGACGAGCACCCGCACCTGGTTGTTCTGCACGATGCCGGTCGTGGTGTCCAGCCGCTGCAGGCCGACCGCGACGTTGCCGGTCGTGCTGCCACCGCCGACGAGGATCTTCGCCACGCCGTTCGCCTTGGTGGCGAACGAGTCGTAGGACTGGCTCGGTGTCGTGGCGACGATCTGGCCGGTCTGCGAGCCGTAGAAGCGGTAGACCCACCACTCGCCCTTGGGCTGGTGCTGTCCTGCCGAGTTGCGGACGAGCAGGTTGCCGAGATCGTTGTGCAGGTTTCCGGCACTCGCCCAGTTGGCGCGCAGGCCGTCGGCACGGGCCCGTTCCAGCCGCGCGATGTACCACGAGCCGTCGCCGGGGTTCTGCTCGTTTCCGGCGCCGTACTCGTTGATCTGGTACGGCCGTAGGTGCGGGATGCCGCGCGCGTCGAGCGTCGCGTTCGCCACCGCGACGTTGGCCACCGGATCGCCAGGCAGGGAGTGCCAGCTGATGATGTCGGGCACGACGTTGTTGGCGCGCACGAAGTCCAGGTACTGGGTCCACCACCCGCCGTTCGACGGCACGCCCGCGAAGCTCGGCCCGACGATCAGCTGGTCGGGGAAGGCCGCCCTGACGCGTTGGTAGGTGCGTCGCCACAGCTCGAAGTACTGGGCCTGCGGCCGGTTCCAGAACAGCGTGATGTTGGGTTCGTTCCACAGGTCCCACTGGACCGGGGCACCCGTTGCCCGCACGTCGGCGATGAGCCGGGTGAGGAAGTTGTCGTAGTCGGTCCAGTTGCCGTTGTCGCCGGGGAAGCGGGAGATCGGATATCCGTCGGCGCCCCACAGGTCGTGGGGGAGCAGGACGAACTCTCCGCCCAGCGAGCGGGTCCGCAGCAGCTGGGCTCTGGTCGAGTTCCAGCGGCGGTCGTACTTGCCCGACACCCAGCCGCCCGGGCTGTCGAGCTGGGCACCGCCTGCCCGCATGTAGCGGAACTTGACGTCGCGGAAGAAGTGGTCGGCCGGACCCGTGCCGTTCTCCGTCATGCCGTAGATCCAGCCGGAGGCGCGGTAGGTGGGTGTGCCGTTGGTGACGGAGAAGTCGACGCTGATGGACTCGTTCGCGGCCTGGGCCGGTGCGGTGAAGGCGAGCGTGGACGCCATGACTGCCAGGAGGATGGTGCTGGTTCGTCGCTGAACCATGAGGGCTCCGTAACTGGTCAGGGGTGACGGAGACTCGAACCGGTTCGATCGAAGAGTGAAAGTACGCCCAGACAACAGCTCACAGCAAGGGTCTAGAAAGTCGAACCGGTTCGTCCTTGCATGAGCAGGCTGCCTGAAGTCCAGTCCGTCACTTGCCGAGCGGTCCCACGCGTGGCCCCGATGGCGTCTGCAAGTACCGCCAACTCAACATCAACAGGCGCGTAACTACACCCGACAGGTCGCGCCGGGCACGAGCGCATGGCGTCGGTGCGGAACGAGTTGGGTGTGGTTGAGGGCGATTTGATCAAGAGTCGGTGGTACTTGCAGATGGTCTCGGCGCTAACGGGCCGCTGAGGTTGCGGCAGGCTCCTGGCCAGGTGCTCAGTTCCGGCGGCGGGCGCCGGTGCTGGAGCGCAACGTGATGGGCGGCGCCAGCAACGCGTGCCTCGGCGTCGCCGACGGGTCGTTGATCTGCTCCATCAGCAGGTCGACGGCCAGCTGAGCCATCTGTCCCGCCGGGACGTCAGCGGCGGTCAGCGGCGGGTGGAAGTCGTCTGCCAGCCGATCAGCGATCACTCCGGTGAGGGAGAAGTCGCGGGGCACGTCCAGCTCGGCACGGTGCAACGCGCGCTGCACACCCGGCAGGGCCGCCTCGTTGATCGTCACGGCCGCCGTGACCTCAGGCCAGCGGGCGCGGATCTGCTCGAAGCAGGCGAGACCGGCGGCGGGGTCGTCGGCGCAGCACACGTCGTGCGCCGTCATGCCGAATCCCTCGGCGGTCTCGAGGAACCCGGCCGTCGCGCGCATCGAGGGGCCGTAGCCCGACGCGACCAGCTCGTCCGACCGGTTGATCAGCACGACCTGCTCGTGCCCCAGGTCGGCGAGGTGACGCACGCAGCGGCTGATCAGCCCGGCGTAGTCGACGTCGACCCACCACGACGCCGCGGAGTCCACGACGTGGCCGATCGTGACGAACGGAAGCCCGGTGCTGGTGAGCCGTTCGACCCTCGGGTCGTGCAGGAGGATCTCCATGAGGATCACCCCGTCCACCCGGCGGCCGGTCACGACGCGGTCGAACGAGCGGTCGTGGTCGCCGCCGCTGGGCGACAGCAGCACGTCGTGGTCGTGCGCGGCGGCTGCCTCGACGACGCTGGCCACGAAGCTCAGCTGGACGTCGGTCAGCCGGGTGCTCGCGGGCGGGATCACCAGGCCGAGCGTCCTCGTGCGCCCCTCGGCGAGCGCGCGGGCGCTGGCGTTCGGCCGATAGCCGAGCTCGGCGATGACGTCGTTGATCCGCCGCACGGTCGCCGCGGACACCGGCCGTTTCCCGCTCAACGCGTACGACACGGTGCTGCGGGACACCCCGGCCCGCCTGGCGATCTCTCCGATGTTCATGCCCGTTTCCCGTCTCCGGCCCGTCGAACGAACCGGTTCGACCTTCGACATCGTAGGCCACACCCTCTTGCACGCCATCACTTGAGACGGCTACGTTGGCGCGGCTGCTCCAAGGTCGAACCGGTTCGATGAACGTCGTCAACGAAGTCGGCAGGAGGACCATGATGCGACGCGCGGCTGTTTTCCGGCTGCTGACCGCGGCAGGGCTGGCCGTGTCGGCGGCGGCCTGTTCGTCCGCGCCGGGCTCGGCTCCGGACACGTTCTCCGTCTGGGACCCGTATCCGCAGTTCGCCGGCGACTCCGAGTGGGTGCGCACGATCGAGGCGTGCGGGGCGCAGGCCGGGATCAAGATCCAGCGCCAGGCCTACGACACCACCGATCTCACCAACAAGGTGCTGCTCGCGGCGCAGCAACGCACCGCGCCGCAGGTGCTGGTCGTCGACAACCCCGTGGTCTCCACGCTCGCCGAGGCCGGAGTGCTCAGGTCGAACTCCGACGTCGGCCTCGACGCCTCGGCGTCGTCGCCCAACCTCGTGGCCGCGGGCACGCTGAACGGGAAGACCTACGGCACGCCGATCGGTGCGAACACCCTTGCCCTCTACTACAACAAGGCAGTGCTCAGCGCCGCCGGCGTCGACCCTGCGTCGGTCAAGGACTGGGCGTCGCTGGACGCTGCGCTGGCCAAGGTGAAGGCCGCGGGCAAGAAGGGCATCACGTTCTCGGCGATCGGCACCGAGGAGGGCACGTTCCAGTTCCTGCCGTGGTTCTGGGGTGCGGGCGCGGCGCTCACGGACCTCTCCTCCGCGCAGGCGGTCAGCGCGCTGACGCTGTGGAAGTCCTGGCTCGACCAGGGACACGCGCCGAACTCCGTCATCGGCAACACCCAGACCACCAGCTGGCAGGAGTTCGCCACCGGGGAGTACGCCTTCGCCGAGAACGGCACCTGGCAGCTGCAGAACGCGAAGAAGGCCGGCTTCGAGTACGGCGTGATCGCGATCCCCGGCCGCACAGGGGGAACGGCGCCCGCGCCGACGGGTGGCGAGTTCGTCACCGTTCCCGTGCAGGACGACAAGGGCACGGAGAGCAAGGCGGCGCAGATCGCCACGTGCCTCACCGGTCCCGACCGGGTGCTCGCCACCGACACCGCGCTGACCTACGTCTCGGCGGTGCCGTCGGTGCAGGAGCAACAGGTGACCGCGTTGCCGGAGCTCAAGGTCTGGGTGGAAGCCGTGCGGAACGCGAAGGGGCGCACCGGTGACAACCTCGGCACCCGCTACCCGCGGATCTCGCAGCCGCTGTGGGGCGCCGTGCAGGCCGCACTCACCGGTGCTAAGACACCGGACGCAGCGCTGAAGGACGCCCAGGCCGCCGCGGCGTCCGCGAAGTAGCCGCCGGTGCGTGCGCGGCTCGCCGCCTGGGCGTTCGTGGTCCCGCTCGTGGTGTACCTGGTGGTGTGTTACGCGTATCCGTTGTACACCAACATTGATCTGAGCCTGCGTGAGCACACCGTGCGGACGTTCGTGTACGGCGGTGCGCCGTTGGCCGGATTCGCCAACTACGCCACCGTGTTCGCCGACCCGGCCTTCCGGACGGCGTTGCTGAACACGGTGGCGTTCACGGTTGTGTCGTTGGTGTTCCAGTACACCATCGGCTTGGCCTTGGCGGTGTTCTTCGCGCGCGCCTTCCCGCTGTCCGCGACGTTGCGCGCGTTGTTCCTGGTGCCCTGGTTGTTGCCGCTCATCGTGTCGGCGTCCACCTGGGCGTGGCTGCTCAACAGCGAGTCCGGTCTGGTGAACGCCGTGCTGGGCATCGTGGGCGCCGGGCCGGTCAACTGGCTGACCTCACCGTCGTGGTCCCTGGTGTCGGTCACCATCGCCAACATCTGGATCGGCGTCCCGTTCAACCTCGTCCTGCTCTACAGCGGACTGCGCAACCTTCCGGCCGAAGTGAACGAAGCGTCCGCTTTGGACGGTGCGAGCGGCTGGCAGACGTTCCGGTACGTCACGTTTCCCCTGTTGCGCCCGGTCTCGGCCATCACCCTGCTGCTCGGCCTGGTCTACACGATCAAGGTGTTCGACATCATCTGGATCATGACCAGGGGCGGGCCGAGCGGATCGTCCTCCACGCTCGCCACCTGGTCCTACGAGCTCGGGTTCGGCAGCCCGCTGCCGAGGTTCGGGCCCAGCGCCGCGGTGGGCAACGTGCTGATCCTGATGGCGCTGGCGGCAGGTCTCGTCTACATCCGCGCGCAGGAGCGCCGATGAGGACCCGGTACTGGCGAACGGCTGTGGGTGTGCTGCTGACCGCGGTGATGTTGTTCCCGGTCTACTGGATGATCGTCGTGTCGCTCACCCCGGCGCGCGACATGCGGAAGTCGCCGCCGAGCCTGTTCCCCGCCTCGCCCACGCTGGAGGGCTACGAACGGGTGCTGCGCGAGCAGCTGCCGTACTTCGGCACGAGCCTGCTGGTGGCACTGGGAACCGTCGTGCTCACCCTCGTGCTTGCCGCGCCCGCCGCGTACGCGCTGGCGAAGCTGTGGCCGGCCGGACGGCGCGTGTTCGGGTTCGTGCTGCTGGTCGCGCAGATGATCCCCGGGATCATCATGGCGCTCGGGTTCTACGGCATCTACGTCCGCCTCGGCATCACCAACACCGTGTGGGGCCTGATCCTGGCCGACTCGACGGTCGCGGTGCCGTTCGCCGTGCTGGTCCTCACCTCGTTCATGGCGTCGGTGCCCGACGAGCTGCTGCAGGCCGCCCGGATCGACGGCGCGGGACCGTGGCGCACGTTCGTCTCGATCGTGCTGCCCGCGAGCCGCAACGGTGTGATCACCGCAGCGCTGTTCTCGTTCCTGTGGGCGTGGTCGGACTTCGTTTTCGCCGCGACGCTCGACTCCGGTGGCCCGCTGCAGCCGCTGACGCTCGGCATCTACCGCTACATCGGCAACAACAACCAGGAATGGAACTCGATCATGGCCACCGCCGTGATCGCGTCCGTGCCGGCGACCGTGCTCCTCGTGGTGGCTCAGCGTTTCGTCGCCGCCGGTCTCACCTCCGGCGCCGTGAAGGACTGAAGGGACTCCCCGTGGCAACCGAGTTCTCCGTGCGCGAGATCCCCTTCAGCCGGTTCGGCGCCTGGTTCGCACTGTCGCCGGTGGTCGGACTCGCCTCGTACGCCGAGGAGGTGCATCTCGTGTCGCACCGCAACGGCATGCACCCGATGCTCTCCTTCGTTCCGCTGCTCGACGGCGAGCAGGTGCCGGTCGAGGTGACCGCCGACCCCGCGACGCTCACCTGGCACACCGGACCGCGACGCGTCACCGCGGTGTTCTCGTCGCCGGACGCGCTGCGGATCTCCGGCACCGGCCTGGGAATGCTGGTCAGCGCCACGCAACGGACGCTGACCCCGTTCACCGGCACGTACTTCTTCGCCGATCCGGCCGGCGGTCTCGTGTTCACGTCCTACGAGACCGGGCACCGCCTCCGCCTCACCGTCCTTTCCGGACAGTGGCGCCAGGTCGGCGAACAGGGACTCGGCACGGCGGACAGAGGTGTCTTCCTCAGCGAGGACGAGCCCTGGGAGCTGCTGGTCGAGGAGCTCGGCACGGCGCGCTCGTTCTCGCGGCCCAGCACGGCCTTCGACGACGACGTGACGGCCGTGCGCGAGGAGTTCTG
>NZ_VSRL01000629.1 GCF_012184385.1 Lentzea indica | reverse complement strand
CGGCCGCGGTGCCGGCGTCCACGCGGGTGGCGAGAACCGGGCCGTCGTTGTGGTGCAACAAGGTTCGGGCGATCGAGGCTATCTCGGCGGCTGTCTTGCCGGTGCCGTAGATGACCTCCGGCAATCCCTGGCGGGCTTCCCGGCCGATGTCGACCCTCGCGAAGCCAAGGTCGGCCACATCCGGCCCGAGAGAGCTGTTGGGGCGTCTGCAAGTACTGAGCCTTTTCCATCCTGATCTTGCTGGTCACAAGATCAGGTCGATCTGACCGACCGCCTTGAACGCGGCGAAGCTCCTGGTAGCACG
>NZ_VSRL01000628.1 GCF_012184385.1 Lentzea indica | reverse complement strand
TAGTCCGCTATCGGTCACCAGGGAGTATTTAGGCTTAGCGGGTGGTCCCGCCAGATTCACAGCGAATTTCACGAGTACGCTGCTACTTGGGAACACTCTAAGCAGACGCTATGTTTTCGAGTACGGGAGTTTCACCCTCTACGCTCACGCTTTCCAGACGTATTCCTCTAACAACGCGTTTTCTGACTGCTTGCCAGTCCGGCAGAACTAGCCAAGAGGTCCCACGACCCCGCGAATGCAACCCCTGCCGGGTATCACACAGACGCGGTTTAGCCTCATCCGCTTTCGCTCGCCACTACTCACGGAATCA
>NZ_VSRL01000627.1 GCF_012184385.1 Lentzea indica | reverse complement strand
TAGTCCGCTATCGGTCACCAGGGAGTATTTAGGCTTAGCGGGTGGTCCCGCCAGATTCACAGCGAATTTCACGAGTACGCTGCTACTTGGGAACACTCTCACGAGATACCGGATTTTCGAGTACGGGAGTTTCACCCTCTACGCTCACGCTTTCCAGACGTATTCCTCTAACCACAGTATTTTCTGACTCGTTGCCAGTCCGGCAGAACTGACCAAGAGGTCCCACGACCCCGCGAATGCAACCCCTGCCGGGTATCACACAGACGCGGTTTAGCCTCATCCGCTTTCGCTCGCCACTACTCACGGAATCA
>NZ_VSRL01000626.1 GCF_012184385.1 Lentzea indica | reverse complement strand
CGCAGCAGGTACTCGCGCTGCTCGGGGTCCGTCACGATCCGCGCCGGGGCCGGCATCGCCCGCCGGACGAGGCCACGATGCGCCGGGCGCTGCAACGAGTGGACGGCGACGCGGTGGACGCCGCGATCACGACCTGGACCCAGGCCCGCCGCGGCCGGCTGCCACAACCAGACGGGCCGGTGGTGATCGCGATGGACGGCAAGACCGTGCGCGGCACCCACGGCCCCGACGGCTCCGGCGGAGTGCACCTGCTCGCGGCGATGTCGCACACCGACTCGCTGGTACTGGCCCAGGTCCTGGTCGACACCAAGGTCAACGAGACCAA
>NZ_VSRL01000625.1 GCF_012184385.1 Lentzea indica | reverse complement strand
ACGACGCTGGTAACCACCACGGTCACCGGAGCCGCCACGGTCCTCGCGCGGCTTGAAATCACGCCGGTCACCCGAACGCTCGCCACCGCGGTCCTCGCGGGGCTTGAAGTCACGACGGTCGCTTGAACGGTCGTCGCGCGGCTTGAAGTCACGGCGGTCGCCAGAGCGCTCGCCGCCGCGATATCCACCGCGGTCGCCGGAACGGTCGTCCTTGCGGAAACCGCCACGATCGCTGGAACCCTCACGACGCTGGTAACCACCACGGTCACCGGAGCCGCCACGGTCCTCGCGCGGCTTGAAATCACGCCGGTCACCCGAACGCTCGCCACCGCGGTCCTCGCG
>NZ_VSRL01000624.1 GCF_012184385.1 Lentzea indica | reverse complement strand
TACACCGGCCGGCCGTTCCGCTGGCTGCATGTCAGGATCGCCCCCGTCGGCAGCTTCATCATCGTGACCGAACCACTGGGCGAGGACGTCTGCGACGAGCTGTTGCCCAACCGGCGAATGGCGTCGAACTCCAAGAACCTCTTGAACTACTTCCGGATCACCCCGGACCACCGGTTGCTGTTCGGCGGCCGTGCCCGGTTCGCCATGTCCAGCCCGCAGTCGGACGAGAAATGCGGGCGCATTCTGCAGAAGGCGATGGTCGAGGTCTTCCCGCAGCTCGCCGGCACGCACGTCGACTACTGCTGGGGCGGCCTGGTCGACATGAGCATGGACCGGATGGTGCACGC
>NZ_VSRL01000623.1 GCF_012184385.1 Lentzea indica | reverse complement strand
GTTGAGGACGAGGTGTTGGCGGTTGCGGAGCGGTGGAAGAGCAAGCGGCTGAACGTCAGTCACGCGTTCCACTCGCCGTTGATGGAGCCGATGCTGGATGACTTCCGTGAGGCGATCAGTGGGCTGACGTTCCACGAGCCGGTTGTAGGAATGTCAACATCCGGCGATGTCACGACGGTCGACTACTGGGTCAGCCATGTGCGGGATGTGGTGCGGTTCCACGAGAACGTCACTCGGCTGGGTGACGTGACGCTGGTTGAGGTGGGGCCTGATGCGCAGTTGACGGCGATGGTTGACGGGTTGATTCCGACGTTGACGCGCGTCAAGTCTGATGTTGAATCAATGTTGACTGCGCTCAGTCAAGTACAC
>NZ_VSRL01000622.1 GCF_012184385.1 Lentzea indica | reverse complement strand
GCTGTTCAGGCAGCTGCCGGGTCGGGCACGTTGACGTGTACCCACACCGACCGTGCCCGGTTTCGGACGTTCACGGCGGCGACGACGTCGGCGGGTCCAGCGAGACCGCACCGGCGACAACAGAAGTGGTCCCTGCTGGGGCGGTTGGCGCGTTCGGTGTGCCCGCATCGCGGGCACATCTGGCTGGTGTACCGCGCGTCGACGAGCAGCACCGGCACACCGGCGCGTTTCGCTTTGTAGCGGAGGTGCTGTTCGAGCCGGTGGAACGGCCAGCTGGTGAGTGTGGCTCGCTGGTGCCGGGAAACCGTGACCCGGTCACGGATACCGCCAGGTCTTCCAGGGCGATACCGCGGCCGGTGCGTTCGGCAACAGCCAC
>NZ_VSRL01000621.1 GCF_012184385.1 Lentzea indica | reverse complement strand
CCAAGAGGTCCCACGACCCCGCGAATGCAACCCCTGCCGGGTATCACACAGACGCGGTTTAGCCTCATCCGCTTTCGCTCGCCACTACTCACGGAATCACGGTTGTTTTCTCTTCCTGCGGGTACTGAGATGTTTCACTTCCCCGCGTTCCCTCCACATACCCTATGTGTTCAGGTATGGGTGACCCCACATGACTGGGGCCGGGTTTCCCCATTCGGAAATTCTAGGATCTCAGCTCGGTTGACAGCTCCCCTAGACTTTTCGCAGTCTCCTACGTCCTTCATCGGCTCCTGGTGCCAAGACATCCACCGTATGCCCTTACTAACTTGCTACAAAGATGCTCGCATCCACTGTGCAGTTCTCAAAGAACAATCAGACA
>NZ_VSRL01000620.1 GCF_012184385.1 Lentzea indica | reverse complement strand
CCCGCCCAGCCAGCGCGTCCGCTCCGGCCACGGTGAACGGCGCGAACCAGCCGCGCATGCGTTCTGCGTACGAGGGTTCGGCGATCGCACGGAGCGCGATGCCCAGCCGTGCCTTGGAAGCGGGCAGAGCTTCTCCAGGCGGCGCAACGCGAATGAAGGCAGTGCACCGGCGAAGCGAGTGGCTTGCGCGAAGCGGTACTTCGGGTAGCCGCCGAAGAGCTCGTCGCTGCCTTCACCGGACAGCACGACCTTCACGTCCCTGCGTGCGAGCTCGGCGAGCCGGAACACGGCCACGTCGGCGGGCTCTGACAGCGGTGCGTCGCGGTGCCAGGACAGCTTCGCCCAGCTGTCGCGGAAGTCGTCGGCCGTCACGATCACGTTGTGGTGCTGACTGCCGACG
>NZ_VSRL01000061.1 GCF_012184385.1 Lentzea indica | reverse complement strand
TTCGCGGCCGACGGTACCGGTGTCGCGGCGGTGGCCTGCGCGGCGTCGAGGGCGGCCGCCGCGGGCGTGCCCGCGACCGTGGTGGTGGCCCAGTGGTTGGGGGTGACCACACCTGCCGACCGGATCAGCTCCCACGTACCGGTGTCGATCGCGGACGGGGTGAACAGGAAGACCGGGCCCTCGATGTCGTCGATGGCGCCCCACTGCTGCACCTGCCCGGCGCGCACCCAGATGAGGTCGCCGGGTTCGAGCGGGTAGCCGGTGAAGTCGACGGTGTGCACGGTGCTGCCCGACTCGACGCGGATCAGCAGGTCGAAGTCGAGGCGCTGGGGTGCGATGAACTCGCGTGGACCGCCGCGTGCCCGCATGCGCGCCAGTGAGGTGAGCTCGATCTCTCCGGTCACACCGGGCGGTGGCGCATACCGGACAGGCCGGATGGCGTCCGGGAGCGTGGTTCCCATTTTTACCATGTTACGTCTCGCAGCTACCGTGAAAACCCCAGGCCAGATCCATAGCCTTCTGGTCATGGCAGTGAGATTGACCTATGTGTTCGACGCCTGCTGCGGCTGGTGCTACGGCTTCGGCCCGGCGGTCCGCGGCTTCGCCGACGCCAACGCCGGGCGGGTCCGGCTCGACGTCGTGAGCGGGGGCCTGTTCACCGGGGCCCAGGTCGCGCCGATCGGCACCATGACGTACGTGCCGGGCGCCAACGCGCGCATCGCCGCGCTGACCGGTGTCGAGTTCGGACCCGGCTACCACGGGCTCGTCGCCGACGGCCGCTTCAAGATGGATTCCACGGCCGCCGCCACCGGATTCGCCGCGCTGCGGGCGGCCGCTCCCGGCCGGGCCCTGGAGTCGGCGGAGGCGATGCAGCGGGCGTTCTACTTCGACGGGCTGAGCCTGTCGGAGGCGTCGACCTACCGTCACATCGCCGAGCAGCAGGGCATGGACGCGGACGCGGTCGTGACCGGGTTCGCCTCGCCCGCAGCCAGGACCGCGGCGGCACAGGACTTCACGCGCGCTGCCCGGCTCGGGGTCACTTCCTACCCGACCCTGTTGCTGCACACCGACACCGGCGTGATCCGGCTCGGCGGTCCCACGTCGACGGCCACCCAGCTCACCGACGCGATCGACCGGCACCTCGCCCTCTCCGAATGACAACGAACAATCCCGAAGGAACAGAGCAATGAGCGCCCTCACCTACAAGATCATCGACGCGGCCGACAGCTCGCTCAACAAGACCAGCACGCTGGTCACGGGTGACACGGAGGCGGTCGTGGTGGACGCGGCCTTCACCAGGGCCGACGGGCACCGGATCGTCGCCGAGGTCCTCGACGCCGGCAAACGGCTGACCACCGTGCTGATCACCGCCGGTGACCCGGACTTCTACTTCGGTGCAGAGGTCGTCGCCGACGCCTTCCCCGAGGCGGTGTTCGTTGCGCCGGCCGACGTCATCGACCACATCCGCGAGACCTATGAGAAGAAGCTGGCCGCCTGGGCGCACCTCGGCGCCAACCTGCCCACCAGGTTGGTCGACATCGCGCCGCTGACCACGCCATCGGTCACGGTGGACGGCGTCGAACTCGAGGTGCGCCGCGGCAGCGAGGCTCTCGGCGACCGCGCCTGGTACGTCTTCGAGCCGGCGGGCCGCGCCCTGCTCGGTGGTGTGCTGCTGTTCGAAGGGCTGCACGTGTGGACCGCTGACACGCCGAGTGTCGAAGAGCGCGCGGAATGGCTCCGCTTCCTCGACGGTCTTGAAGCGCTCGACCCCACCTTCGTCGTCGCCGGCCACCGCGTCGCCGGCGCGCCCACCGACACGACCGCGATCCGGCACACTCGCGACTACCTGCGGCTCTTCGAGAAGACCGTGGCCGACGCCGACAACGCCGCAGCGGCCGAGGAAAGCCTGTTGGCCGCCTACCCGGACGCCGGGCTGCGGATCGCCGCCTCGCTGGGCACCAAGGTCGCGAAGGGAGAGATGACGTGGGGCTGACTCCGGCTGAAGACACGGCGCCGGCCGCCGTGGTCCGGCGCCAGTACCTCGCCTCCGCCGCGGGCGACCTCAACGCCCTGCGCGCGACCCTCGCCCCCGACGTGGAGTGGACGGAGATGGCCGGTTTCCCACTCGCCGGCACCTACCGCACACCCGAGGGCGTGACGAGCGAGGTGATGGAGAAACTGGCGCAGGACTGGGACGGCTGGGTCGCCCACGACGACACCTACGTCGTGGACGGCGAGGACGTCGTCGTCCTGGCCCGCTACACCGCGACCCACAAGACGACTCGCAAGCCCCTGAACGTTCGGGTGGCACACCACTTCACGGTGCGTGGCGGGTTGATCGTCCGGTTCGAACAGTTCGTCGACACCGCGCTGGTCCGCGACGCCGCCACCCCGTGATGGTGGGCGGCGATGGTGCCGCGCCGCCTGGTCGACGGCGCGGCCCACCACAGGGCGGCTCAGCCCCAGCGCTGCAGCAGCCGGTCGTACTCGGCCTGGGTGACCGGCAGGACGGTGCCGTGGCGCGGCCGGCCGGGCATGGTGTAGCTGGAGACGGGCGTCCACTGCCGGGTGGTCAGGTCGGTGGTCGTGAACGGAACGTAGCCCCGGCCGCCGTACTCGTCGATGAACATGTACCAGCGTTCCTCGGTGTTCGACTTGAAGACCAGCGGCCCCTCGCCTTGCCTGATCGCGTTGTTGCCGATGCAGTCGGCGACGAACGAGTAGCTGCGGTTGAGGATCGTCGCCGACTTCTCCGCGAGGACGAACTTGCCGCACGGAGACTGCGACGAGCCCCGCTCGTCCTTCGTGAAGCGGTAGTAGGTGCCGTTGTGCTTGGTGAGGGTCGAGTCGATCGTCGAGTAACCCTTGTCGACCCAGACCTGTGCGGCGCTGAAGGTGCGGAAGTCGGACGTCGTGGCGTACATCATCCGGTTGTAGGTGTTGCCGGTGTGGTTCGGATCGTTGGGGGAGTAGAGCTTTGACGCCCAGAACACGACGAACTGACCGAGGCCCTCGTCGTAGTACGCCTCAGGGGCCCATGTGTTGCCGGCGGCGTCCGGTGAGACCCGCGCCAGTCGCGGCGCGCTCCAGTTCACCAGGTCGGTCGACTCCCAGACCACAATGGACTTGCTGCCGGTCCGCTGCACCTGGTCCCAGTTGCCGTTGCCGTACATCCGCAGGTCGGTGGCGATTTGGTAGAACTTGTCGCCCTGCGGTGAGCGGAGGATGAACGGGTCGCGCACGCCGCGGGTCCCGATGGCCGAGGTCAGCACCGGGCGTCCGCCATTGAGCTGACGCCATCGCGTCGGGTCGTTGCCCTGGCTGAGGGCGAAGTAGACCTGCTCACCGGTGGAGGAGCCCTCGCCGGTGAAGTGGCTGAACAGGTAGCCGGCGTAACTCGGCGCCGCGCCGACCCGGACCAGCTGCCATTGCTGGTTGGTGGCACCGGTGTCGGTGTACTGGGAGATCCGCGCTCCGTCCGCAGTGGACTGGTCTCGCACGTCGAGTGCCTTGCCGCTGTTGCGGTTGATGAGCTTCACGTACCCGCTGTCGGTGTCGGTGACCCGGAACTGCTGGTTGGTGCCACCGTTGTCGGTCCACTGGACGACGTTCGCGCCGTTCGCGGTGGACGCCGAGGCGACGTCCACCACCTTGCCGCTGTGGCGGGCGCGGAGCTTGTGGTAGCCGCTGCCGGCGTCGACGAACTGGAACTGCTGGCCGGCCGCGTCGGCACGGGTTCGCTGCTCGACGACGGCGCCGTCGGCGGTCGACTGGCCTGCGACGGCGACGGCTTTGCCGCTGTGCCCCGACACGATCTGGTAGTAGGCCGCCGGGTCGATCACCGCGGCCTGAGCCGACGGCCCCGCGATCACTGCTGCGACGCCGCTCGCGATCAGCGCGCCGACGAGGACCAGTGCGGTGCGGCGTCTGTGCCGACGTCGCGGTGAGGCATTTTCGTGGAAAGACTGTGTCATCGAGCCCGTCCAATGCGGTTGCGAAGGGTTGTCGGCGCCATGCCGGGGCACCGCCCAGGTGGTGCCCCGGCAGGTCTCGTGTCAGCGTGTCACCCCAGTTGGGCTTCCCACTTGGTCCTGGCCCCGGCCGCGTCGGCGGGCAGGCGGTCTCGTGCGGCGGTGTCGCCGTACATGGTCCAGCGGGCCCAGTCGACGACGGTCTTGGGGAAGCGCTGGTCGCTCCAGAAGCTGGTGTGACTGCCGCCGACGAAGGTGAGGAACGCCTTGGGCCACCTCATCTCCGTGTACGCCTGCCGGGCCGAGGAGTACGACGTGGTCGAGTCCCGGTCGCCGTGCACGAACAGGACCTTTGCGGAGACCGACGATGCGGGGTTGCCCATGTCCACACAGGACTGCGGGTTGGCGGAGACGATCCGGCTGTCGGCCCAGCGGGTCAGCAGGCCGTGGGTGACCATGCCGCCCAGGGAGTGGCCCGAGACGCCGACGCCGACGCTGGTGTTGATGCGCCCGGCCAGCGGACCGCTCGCGTTGAGCGCGAGGGTGTTGGTGAGGACCTGCGAGACGTCCTTGGAGGTGTTGCCGTTGTTGACGTCGTTGAAGTTGTGGTTGAAGTGCGGGGCGGGGACGACGAAGCCCGCCGAGGCCAGGGCACGGATGATGAACAGGGAGTTCTGCGGGCTGCTGCCGAAGCCGTGGGTGAAGTTGTAGACGGGGAAGACACCGTTGGCGGTAGGGGCGTTCGTCACCGGGCTGCCGCCGGCGGTGCCGGTGGCGGGGTAGTAGACGTAGGTGTTGATCCGGCGGCTGCCGCGCGTCCAGCTGTACTGGCGCACACCGACGGCGAACGGAGTGGTCGGCGCGGTCCCCAGAGACCAGGCGGGTGCGGCACTGGCGAGGCCGGTACCGAGCAAGGTCGCGCTACCCACGGTCGCCGCGGCGACCGTGCTCAGCCTCAGGAAAGAACGTCGTTGCATCGACACGATGACTCCTTGCAGGGTGGTGAGGTGTGCGGAGCTGGCGGCGAGAGACTTGGCCGTGGTCAGACGAGCCGGGTCGGTGCCGCCGACCCGCCTGACCGCCGGGTTCAGCGGACGTGGATGTTCGGTCGTGGCGGCGTGCTCATGCCGTTGCCGAGGAAGAAACTCGGGTGTGGCGGCTGGTTGTAGGCGGTGTTCTGCCACGCGATGGCCACGCGGTACTGGGGGTCGTGCAGCAGGGTGTGGATCCGCCGGTCGGTCTGGGTCGTTGTGGCGTAGATGCGCAGTGCGGCGTTGTCGTCGCGGGGCAGGATGACTTCCTCGCGCCAGTCGCCGAACAGATCACCGGACAGCGACGGGGTGGACTTGGTGCCGTTGATGGAGTGTGCGCCGGAACCGGTGAGCAGGCGGGTGTCGCCGTTGGTGCCGTACTTGTCGACGTGGTTGCCGTCCAGCAGCTCGCGCACCGGATCGGCGTCCCACCACGCGAGGAAGTTCGCGCTGGCGGGTGCTCGTCCGACGCTGCCGCCGGAGGCGTTGAACGCGCTCGTCAGGCCGGTGCCCTTGCCCCAGAACTCGGCGCCGGGGTTGCCGCGTACACGTCACCGGCCACACGCGAGCCGGACCCTCGCAGTTGCAGGTGTTGTTCTTCTGCATGATGACGGCACCGGTGTTCGCGTCCCGCAGGGTGGCGGCGGCGCCGGAGCTCTGCTCGTGGATCTGCCAGATCTCCTGACCAGGGCGGCTGGGCACGAAGTCGCTCACGTGCAACGCGTCGCCGTGGGCGTAGAAGTTGGTGGTGTACCGGCCGGTGCCGTCGGCGTTGATGGTCATACCGCCGTAGATGATCTCGTCGGTGCCGTTGCGGTCGACGTCCGCAATGGACAGTGAGTGGGTGCCCCGACCGGTCCACTGCCTGCCGGCGCTGCCGGAGTCGAACTTCCAGCGCCGGGTGAGCCGGCCGTCGCGGAAGTCCCAGGCGGCGATCGTGCTCTTCTCGTAGTAGCCGCGGCCCATGATGATGCTGGGCCGTTGCCCGTCGAGGTAGGCGGTGCCCGCCAGGAACCGGTCACCCCTGTTGCCCTTGCAGTCGCCCCAGTCGCAGATGTTGCCGCGGGCCGGCTCGAAGTTCACCGTGGACATGACGGCGCCGGTGAGCCCGTTGAACACGGTCAGGTACTCGGGTCCGGTGATGATGTAGCCGTCGGAGTTGCGGTGGTCGGCGTTTGCGTTGCCGATCACCTGTCCGGTGCCCGAAACGGTGCCGTCGCCCGTCTTGACCGCCAGTTCGGCCCGGCCGTCGCCGTCGTAGTCGTAGACCTGGAACTGGGTGTAGTGCGCACCGGCGCGGATGTTGCGACCGAGGTTGATGCGCCACAGCCGCTGTCCGTTGAGCTTGTACGCGTCGATGTAGACGTTGCTGGTACGGCCGGACTGCGAGTTGTCCTTCTGGTCGCTGGGATCCCACTTGAGGAAGATCTCGTGCTGGCCGTCGCCGTCCGCGTCACCGACACTCGCGTCACCGGCCGTGTAGTTGCTTCCCGGCCGGGAGATCGGCACGTCCAGGTAGTTGCCGCCGGTGAAGCGCAGCGACGGCTCGGACGGCGCCTGCTCCGCCCCGTTCACGACCGCGCGGACCGTGTACGAGGCGTCCGCGGGCGCCCCGGAGTCCACGAAGTTCGTGGAATTGGTGATCGGCGCGGCGTTCAGCTTCGTGCTGCCCCGGTAGACGTTGAACCCGGTCGAGGCCGGCTCGTTCCCGAACAGCCGCCACGAGACCAGGTTGCCGGATCCGGAGC
Source organism: Lentzea indica (assembly GCF_012184385.1). Classification (GTDB taxonomy): domain Bacteria; phylum Actinomycetota; class Actinomycetes; order Mycobacteriales; family Pseudonocardiaceae; genus Lentzea; species Lentzea indica. The sequence continues at coordinate 33,040 of NZ_VSRL01000061.1, read as the reverse complement.
GCACGCTGACCAGGCCGCGGTTGAGGTCTTCCATCTGCTTGCCCGCGGGCGGAGCGCCACCGGCTTCGAGGTCGAGATAGTCGATGTTCGCCAGGCCCGCTGCGGTGGTGGGGTCCAGCCGGATCGTGTTCGTACCGGCGTTCACCGACACGGTGAACGTCTTTGTGCCCCAGGTGGTCCAGGCGCCGGTCGGGTCGAACGTGGTGCCGGAGTGGGCGACCGCACCGTTGACGAGCACGTCGGTGGGGCGGTTGTCGGTTGCGCCGTTGGCGTACCGGACGGCGATGGTCGCCGTGCCGGCCGTGGACGCGGTCACGGTGAACTGCGTCGCCGCGTCGACTGTGTTGTCTCCGTTGCAGAATCCACTGCCGGAGTAGCCGGCGTGGTTGGACTCGATCGCGCCGGCACAGGTGGCCGGCGCGGCTTCCGCTTCGTACCGGGTCGCCGCCGCCGAAGCCGCCGAGACGACGAGACCGTTGCCGGCCAAGGTCAGGGCGACGACGCCTGCAGCGAGCGGTGCGGCGCGCCGTCGGTGCAAAAGCATGGTGACCTCCAGCAGGTCAGTCGAAAGTTCAGCGCAGGTAGCCGGCCAGCGGCAGGTTCAGCTCCCGGACGCCCTGCACGACGAGGTTCGCCATCTCCGCGCCGCCGCGCTCGGAGAAGTGGGTGTTGTCGCCTGTTTCCCTGGTGAGGTACAGCGCCTGGGATGCCGAGGGCCCCATCGACTCGACGAGGGCTTTGCTCTTGGCGGTCAGGTCGATGACCGGAACGTTGGCGCTGCGGCCGAGCGCCCGCATCACGGCAGGCAGGTCCACGCCCTTGCCGTTGATGTGCAACGCGGTCCCGGTGAGCTTGCTGCCGTTGAACTGCCTGCGCACCGGTGGCGTCACCAGCACCGGAACGCCGCCGCGCTCGCGCACCCCGTTGATCAACCGGGTGAGGTTGTCGCGGAAGGCCGACGCGGTGGTCTGCTTGTCGTTGTGACCGAACTGGATGAACACCAGGTCCTTGCTCTTGATCAGCGGCTTCATCGTCGGGAACAGTGCGCGGTTGGACAGGAAGCTGCCGGAGCTCTCCCCGGAGTCGCCGTAGTTCGCGATCACGGCACCTTCGCGAACCCTCGCCGGCAGGAACTGGCCCCAGCCGGCGTACGGCGCGGTGGACTGGTCGCAGGTTGTCGAGTCACCGGCGAGGTAGACCGCCAGGGGAGCCTGAGCCGGGGTGACGATCAGCGAGCCGATCGCGGGTGCGTTGCCGCTGAACGTGATCTGCAGGCCCGGTGTGCCGTTGCCGCCCTGGCCGGTGGGCTGGCCTTCCGGGTTGCGGACGTTGACCGTGGCCTTGGTGCGGACGATCTGGCCGGCGGTGGTGGAGAAGGCGTTCAGGACCTGCCTGCGCGCCTCCACCGACATCGAGGTGTTGGCGGCTTTGGTGGTGCTGCCCAGTTCCACGGTGACGTCGTAGTTGCCTGGTGCGACGTTGAAACTGCACTTGATCGGCGCGGTACCTGAGCACTGCGGTGGCAACGCCGTTGTCGCCGCCACAGCGGGCACAGGGGCCAGCACAGCCACGTTCACCGCGGCCGTGAGGAGTGCGAGACGCTTGAGAGACACGGATTCTCCTGTCAGACGTTGAGGAAGCCGTCCATGGCGGCGGTGGGGCGGCGGTTGCTGGTCCAGGCGGTCATGTCGTAGCCGGTGAACGGCGAGTAGCCCGCGGGTTCCCAGAAGAAGGTCCCGAGGCCGCCGAACCCCTTGGTGCCGGTGATGAACTGCCGCAGCCCGTCGCGGACCTGGTTGGCCTTGCCGACCGGTCCGCCGTATTCGACGTGCATGACCGGCTTGCCGTACGTGGACTGGATCGTCCGCATGCTGCCGAGAACGGGCGCCACGTTGCTGCCCTGGGCGTAGGAGGACAGCGCGGTGATGTCCCACTTGCCGCCGTTGCCGCGGTAGGCGTTGAAGAACCGCTGGATGCTGTCCATCTTCTGCGGCTGGGCCAGGTGCACCATGACCGGCGTGGCCGGGAAGACCTGTTTGGACACGTCGTAGGCGCCGTTGAGCAGACCGGTCATCTGGGACGGCCTGCTGACACTGCCGACAGGGGAGCAGATGCCGCTGTTCTGCTCGTTGCCGATCTTCACCCAGCCAGGCGTCACACCGCCGGCCTTGAGCAGCTTCAACGAGTCGTCGACGTACTTGCGCAGCGCGTCCCGCATCTGCGGATAGCTCATGTTCGCCCAGGCCTTGGGCGGCTTCTGCACGCCGACGGAGTTCCAGGTGTCACCGAAGTGGAAGCCGAGCAGCACCTGCATGCCCGCATCCCGGCAACGCTGTGCCATCTTGACGGTTTCCTGGATGCTGCAATGGCCGTTGGTCGGGCTGTTGGACGGGTTCACCCAGGTGCGCAGGCTGATCGCGGTGAGGCCGTAACTCTTGAGGATCGTGAACAGGTCCTGCCGCTGCCCGGACTTGTTGAGCCAGTAGTAGCCGTTGGCTTCCATCTGCGGCATCCAGCTGATGTCCGCGCCCTTGACGTACGTCGCGGCGGATGCCTGGGGAGCGGAGCCCAGCGTGAGGGCACCTGCTCCGGCGGCCGCGCCGATCATCAGGCTGCGGCGGGAGATTCCGGTCATGACAAGCCCTTTCCACGTTCAGGAACGCTTGGTCTAGGTCTGGCTGGTGCCGCCCGTGCAGGTGTTCACGACGACCGGTGCGTTGTCGGCGGTGCCGCCGGTGTCGATGCAGCGTCCGGACGCCGCGTTGGTCACCGTGCCGTTGGCGTTGACCGTCCACTTCTGACTGTTGCCGCCGTTGCATGAGTTGATCGTCACTCGCGTGCCCGGACCGGAAGCGTTGGCGTCCATGCACTTCGCGTTGTCGTAGATCCGGAGCTCTCCTGCTGCCGTCCGGGTCCACTGCTGGTTGACCGCGCCGTTGCAGGTCCAGATGATCAGCCCGGTGCCGTTGGTCTGGACCCGGCCCGGCACGTCGACGCACTTGCCGGAAGCGGAACCCGCCAGGCTGAAGGTGGCGCCGGGCAAGAGCGGACAGCTGCTGCGGTACGACCTGATACCGGTCCAGTCCTGCAACGGGCACAGGAACTGCGTGTAGCGCGCGTCCTGATCGATGAAGATCTTCATCCAGGGGATGACCTTGCGCGTCATCACGGAGTTGTTCGAGGTCGGGAAGCCGTGCCCGGCGCCGGCGAGTTCGAGGTACGACTTCTCGGTCGAGGCCGGGATGTTGTTGTAGAGGCTGATGATGCTCGCCGGGGTGCTCGTCCCGTCGTTCTGCCCTGCCAGCAGCATGGTGGGGACCTGCAGTCCCGACGTGGTCTGCGACGGGCTGTACGGCGCCAGTCCGATGGCGGCCTTGAGCGTCGGCCAGCGCAGGGCGGCTGAGATGGTTCCGCCGCCACCCATCGAGTGACCCATCACCGCGAGGCGGTTCGGATCGACTCTGGTGCGCACCGAGCTGCGTTGGGTCAGGTAGTCCAGCGCCGCCAGCAGCTGGGTACCCCGTGCGACGTCGAAGTCGTTGCGGTTGAGGGTGTCGATGCCGATGACGACGAACCCGAACGAGGCCAGCCAGTGCCCCATCCAGGCGCCCTCGGCCGCCCAGGTCGCGGTGTAACCGGGCACGACCGCGATCGCACCGAACGTGCCCTGGCTGGTGTCGGTGGGGTAGTAGATCTTCGCGGCACCGAAGCCGTTCCCGCCGCCCACGCTCGTCTCCGCGGTGGCGAAGGTGCCGCGGTTCGCCGTGATGCTCGCCTGGGTGGGGTTCGGCCCGCGCTGGTGGGGATTGTCGGCGGCAGACGCCGATCCATGGGCCACAGTGGACGCGAGGATGCCGAGAGCGGCCGCGCACGCGATCGCCGCTCTTCGCAGCGGCCCGCTGGAGTGGCCACTTTCTCGCTGGACGGGTGGATCCGCTGGGGACAGCTGGATTTGGGACATGGTGAAGTACCTCTTCCTCGGCAGGGCGGTGAAGAGTGCTCAGAGCGGAGGCGGTGTGGTCAGAGGGTCCAGCGGATGCCGGGCACCGCGTGCCAGGTCGCCCGGCGCATGGCACACGCGGTCATTCGATCTCCTTTGATCGAGCGAGGAATGCTCATACGTGCTGCGGACTGTGAACGTGCACGGCCGCTACAAAACGCACGATTAGCTCCGATAGAACCGCATTTATGTGATCGTTTCAAGGGCAATGCAATGGGATTCTGTGAACGTGCACAGTCCCGTCGAAATTCGACTGCACATTCGACAATGCCGTTGAATCAGGCTGACTCGCGGACGACGAGTTCGGTCGGCAGGATCACCGTGGCCGGCCCTTCACCGTCGATTTGGGCCAGCAGCTGGCGCACCATCATCTCGCTGATGCGATTCCACGGCTGCCGGATGGTGGTCAGCGGGGGACGGGCGGCGGTGGCGACAGGGGAGTCGTCGAAGCCGCCGACAGCGATGTCATCGGGCACGCGCAGGCCCGCCCGCTCGATCGCCGCCAGCGCGCCGTCGGCCATCAGGTCCGACGCCACGAAGACCGCGTCGACGTCCGGTGCCTTGGTCAGCAGTTGCTGCATGCAGGCCTCACCGCTGGCCCGGCTGTAGTCTCCGACGGCCACCAGCCGCTTGTCGAAGGCGATGCCGTGCTCGGTGAGCATTTCGCGGTAGCCGTCGAGCCGTTCCAGCCCTCCGGGCGTGTCCCGAGGGCCGGCGATGGTCGCGACGCGCTTGCGGCCGGATTCGAGCAAGTAGCGCACCATGGCCCTGGCGCCCTCACGGTCGTTGGCCGCCACGTAGGACACCGCGTCACGCTCACCGAGTGGCTTGCCGCAGCACACGAACGGCAGGTTGGCCTGCCGGAGGTGGTCGATCATCGGGTTGCCGCGGTGCGAGGAGACCAGCAGCACGCCGTCGACGTGGTGCGCGGACAGGAACGGTGCGATGCGGCGGCGTTCGGCCTCGGTGCCCGCGGTGATCAGGATGAGCGGCAGGTCGTGCTCGGCCAGTGCGGTGGTGCAGCCGCGCAGCAGGGTGGTGAAGTTGGGGTCCTCGAAGAACCGCTCCTGGGGCTCCGACAGCAGGAACGCCACCGAGCCCGCGCGTTGGGTCACCAGGCTGCGGGCCGCCCTGTTCACCACGTAGCCCAGCTTGCGGATCGCGGCGTGGACCGCCTCCTGTGAGGCGGGACTGACGTTGTGTCCGCCCTGCAGAACGCGGGAGACGGTGCCACGCGACACGCCGGCGTGCGCGGCGACGTCGAGAATCGTCGGCGGGCGCTTCGTTCGCGGGCGCGCTCGCCGTTGTGGCGCGGTGTCCGTCATCCGTCCTCATCTGCTGTGACTGGTGGTCACGACTTTACGGCCCCCGTCAGCAGGTCGACGCGCCAGTAGCGCTGCAGACCGAGGAACAACGCGATCAGGGGGATGATGGACAGCAGCGCACCGGTGATCACGAGGGTGTAGAGCGCCGGTTTGCTCGCGCCCTGCTGGAGCAGGCTGTAGAGGCCGACGGTGACCGGGAAGGTCTCGTCGTCGGCGAGCATGACGTAGGGCAGCAGGAAGTTGTTCCAGATGGCGACGAACTGGAAAAGGAATACCGTCACCAGGCCCGGCCGCATCATCGGGAACGCGATCGAGGTGAAGAGCCGCAGATCGCGAGCGCCGTCCACCCGTGCTGCTTCCAGCACCTCGTCGGGCACCGCCGCGGCCGCGTAGACGCGGGCGAGGTAGATGCCGTACGGGCTCAGGATGCTGGGGAGCAGCACGGACCAGTAGGACCCGGCCAGATCGACCTTCGCCAGCAGCAGGTACTGCGGCACGGCCAGTGCGATCGGCGGCATCAGCACCCCGGCCAGGATCACGGTGAAGATCACGCCCCGGCCGGGGAAGGAGTACTTGGCCAGGGCGTACCCGCTCAGCGCGGACACCGCCGCGGACAGCAGGGCGCCCACACCGGCGTACAGCCCCGAGTTGAGCATCCACAGCCAGTACACCCCGTCGCGGTAGGCGGTCAGCTCGGAGAGGTTGGTCCAGAGTCCGTTGCCGGGCAGGAAGGTGAACGTGCTGAACAGCTCGCTGCGGCTCTTGGTGGCGGCCATCACCACCCACAGCACGGGAATCAGGCAGTAGACCGCTCCCAGCAGCAACAGGAACGTCGGCAGCCACGAGGTACGGCGTGCCGACACGGACGGCTTCACCCGCGGCCCGACCAGCAGGGCGCTCATGGTGTGCGCTCCGCGGTACGCCTGTTGACCACCTTGAGGAAGCCGAACGACAGCACCAGCGTCACCACCGCGATCACCACCGCTGTGGCGGCGGCCGAGTGCATACCGCCCTGGATGAAGGCGTCCCGGTAGACCTTCATGTACGGACTCCAGGTCGAGCTCAGTGAGTTGGTCAGTGGACGCAGCGTCATCGGCTCGGCGAAGACCTGCAGCGTCGCGATGGTGGAGAAGAAGAAGGTGAGCACGAGCGAGGGCATGATCAGCGGGATCTTGATGCGCAGCGCGATCTGCGTCTCCGTGCAGCCGTCCAGCCGCGCGGACTCGTACAGCTCTGGCGGGATGGCACGCAGCGACGTGTAGATGACGATCATGTTGAAGCCCGTGCCTCCCCACACCGCGATGTTCGTCAGCGCCAGGAACAGCCAGTCGCCCTGCAACAGGTCCGGCCCGCTCCAGCCCACCGCCCTGAGCAGGAAGTAACCGGGGCTGACACTCGGCAGGTACAGAAAGCCCCACAGCAGTGAGGCGATGATGCCGGGCACCGCGTAGGGCAGGAAGATCGCCAGCCGCGAGAACGCCCTGAACCGCGTCCGCGGCAGGTCCAGCAGGAGCGCGAACAGCAGTGCCAGCCCGAGCATCGCGGGCACGAGCATCGCCCCGTAGCGCAGCACCCGGCCCGCACCCGCCAGCAGCTCGGGGTCGGACAGCGCGGTGATGAAGTTGTCCAGTCCGACCCACACCTCTTCGCGCGCGTTCCTGCCGAGCCCGAGCCCCTTCACCTGAACCGAGTGGAGGCTCAGGTGAAGGGCGTAGCCGATCGGCAGCGCGAAGAAGAGTCCGAAAAGGACGATCGCGGGAGCGAGGAAGCCGTACGGCGCGAGCCGTCTGTCGGTCCAGGTGGACGCCATGCCTCACCCCTCGATCTTGAAGCCGTTCTTCTTCATGTCCGCGACGGTGGCGTCCTGCACGGCCTTGAGCGCCGCCGGGAACGGCGACTTCTCCGTGGCGGCCTTGCCGAAAGCGTCCTTGAACGTGCCGTAGGCGACGTTGACGTTCGGCCCCCAGCTCGCCGCGGCGGTGCCCTTCGCGAGCTCGGCGGCCTGCCGGTAGAAGTCGGGCTGGTTGGGGAAGAACTCCGGCGTGGTCAGGGCCCCGCTCGTCTGCGCGGCGGTGGCGGCCGGGTAGACACCGGCCTCCTTCACCAGCGCCGCCACGGCTTTGGGGTCCGTGTTGAGCCAGGTGGCGAACTCGGCGGCGGCCTTCGCGCGGCCGTTCTTCGCCGCTTTGGCGGTGATACCGGTGGTGGAGCCGCCCCAGCTGCCGGTCGTGTTCGAGCCCGCGCTCCACTGCGGCAGCGGAGCCATCCGCCACTTCCCCTTGGTGTCCGGCGCGCTGGTGACCAGCACGCCCGGCGCCCAGACCGCGCTCACCCAGGCGATCTGCATGCCGTCGTTGAGCGCCTTGTTCCACGCGGGCGTGTACATCGGCTGGTTGTCGATCACGCCCTCGGCCACCAGATCGCCCCAGAACGTGGCGACCTTGCGGGACGCCTCGACGTCGATGGCGACCTTCCAGGTGTCACCGGAGGCCGACCACCAGGTCGCTCCAGCCTGCTGGGTCAGCCCGGCGAACAGGCCGGCGTCGTTGCTGGAGAACGTGGTCAGCGCGCGGTTCGGGTCCTTCTGCTTGATCTGCCGCGCGACGTCCGCGAATTCCGTCCACGTGGTGGGCACCTCGAGTCCCAGCTGTGTGAAGAGATCCTCGCGGTAGTAGAACGCGAGCGGAGCCGTGTCCTGCGGGATCGCGTAGACCGCGGAGTCCAGGGTGACCTGTTTCCAGACGTTCTCGGTGAACTTGTCCTTGGCTCCACCGGCGAACTCCGTGATGTCGGCGAGCACGTCGTTGGACACCAGCGTCGGGATCATCTGGTACTCCGCCTGCACCAGGTCCGGCCCGTCACCCGCCTTCGCGGCGGTGATGACCTTGGTGACGAGCTCGTCGCCACCTCCCTGTTCCTGCACGGTGACCTTGATGTCGGGGTGGTCCGCGTTCCAGATGTCCGCGACCTTCTGCAGGGTCGCCCAGGACCACATGGTCAGCTCGACCGGGCCGTCGGCCGAAGGTGTTCCGCCGCCGCTGCACGCGGCGAGCGTCAGGGAGCCGATGAGTGCGATGGCGGTGAGGCCGGTGCGGCGCTGCATCCGTTCCTCCGATGTCAGGGTGGGAGGTGCTGGACTGTGCACGTTCACAGTAGTGATGCAGCCTCGACATGTTCAATAGGCGAAATGTACGGTCATGACCGGAAAGTTCGGCGGAACATTCACTGTGCACGATCACAGAGACAGGGGTCCGTGGATGAAACGGTTGCGCTGGCCGGTTGGGCTGGACACCCTCGCGTACGGCGGCGACTACACCCCCGAACAGTGGCCGAAGCCGCTGTGGCAGGAGGACGTGCGCCTCATGCGCGAGGCCGGCGTGACGATGGTCAGCGTCGGCATCTTCGCCTGGGCACTGCTGGAGCCCGAGCCAGGCCAGTACGACTTCGGCTGGCTGGACCACCTGCTGGACCTGTTGCACGACAACGATGTTCGCGTCGGCCTCGCCACTCCGACGGTCGTGCCGCCCGCGTGGTTCTACGAGCGTCATCCCGAAGCGCTGCCGGTGAACCGCGAGGGCGTGCGCCACGCGTTCGGGAGCAGAGGCGCGATCTGTTACAGCTCACCGGACTACAGGCGGGCCGCTGTCTCGATCACCGAGCAGCTCGGCCGCCGCTACGGTGAACACCCCGCCGTAGCGCTCTGGCACGTCCACAACGAGTACGGCGCACCGGTGAGCGCGTGCTACTGCGACACCTCCGCTGCTGCGTTCCGCACCTGGCTGGCCGACCGCTACACCACGGTCAAGGAGCTCAACGAGGCGTGGGGCACCACGTTCTGGGGCCAGAACTACAACTCGTGGGAACAGGTGCAGCCACCGCGCCTCACGCCCTCGGTGGCCAACCCGGCCCAGCAACTGGACTGGGCGCGGTTCACCAGCGACGCTTTGCTGGAGAGCTTCAAGCAGGAACGCGACGTGCTGCACGCCCTGTCGCCTGGTAATCCGGTGACCACGAACTTTCACGCGGGGCTGGCCCAGTGCGACTCACTGGACTACTGGGCCTGGGCCAAGGAAGTCGACCTCGTCACCAACGACCACTACCTGACCGCCGAAGCCGACCGCAACCACGTCGGCCTCGCGATGACCGCCGACCTCACGCGTTCGCTGGCAGGCGGCCGGCCGTGGCTGCTGCTCGAACACTCCACCAGCGCGGTGTCCTGGCAGCCCCGCAACATCGCCAAGCGGCCAGGGGAAATGGCGCGCAACAGCCTCGCGCACGTCGCACGCGGCTCGGACGGCGCGATGTTCTTCCAGTGGCGCGCTTCCCGCTTCGGCGCCGAGAAGTTCCACTCGGCGATGCTCCCTCAGGCCGGAACCGAGAGCAGGATCTGGCGCGAGGTCGTGCGGCTGGGCCAGGACCTCGACGCGATCAGCCCCGTTCGTGGCAGCCGCGTGGTGTCGGACGTGGCGATGCTGTGGGACTGGCAGTCCTGGTGGGCACAACGACTCGAGTGGCGGCCGAGCGTCGACCTCGACGCCCGCGAGCGAGCGGAAGCCTGGTACGCCGCGGCCTACGACCAGCACCTCACGGTGGACTTCGCGCACCCGGAAGCAGACCTGAGCCGCTATCCCCTGGTCATCGTGCCGGCCCTGTACGCGATGACGGAGGCTGCGGGAGCCAACCTCCGCCGCTACGCGGAGGACGGCGGCACCCTGGTCGTGTCCTGCTTCTCCGGAATCGTGGACGAACGCGACACCTTCCACCTCGGCCCTCACCCCGGTGCGTTGCGCGACGTGCTGGGCCTGACGGTCGAGGAGTTCACACCCCTGCCCGCGGGTCACCGGGTGCGACTGGACAACGACACGACGGGCAACGTGTGGTCCGAAGTCGTGACCCTCCGCGGCGCCGAGCAGATGTGGTCCTATGTGGATGGTCCGGCCGCGGGCCTTCCCGCCGTCACGCGGCACACCACCGGAAGCGGCAACGCCTGGTACGTCTCCACGTGCCTGGCAGCGGACGGCCTCGACGCCGTGCTGCGCGCCGCGATCGCACCCACCACGCTCGCCCCGCGCGAGCTGCCACGCGACGTCGAGGTGGTCGAACGCGCCGGATCGGAGGGGCGATACCTGTTCGCGATCAACCACACCGATGACAACGCCACGATCAACGTCGGCGAGGCCGGCACGGAGTTGCTCACGGGCGATGACGTCGTCGGCAGCCTCCACGTGCCTGCGGGCGGAATCCGTGTCGTCTTCCGATCGCGGTGAGTCAGGCGATCCGGTGCAGGTCGCTGGAACAGATGGTGCCGTGCAGTGGCTCACCTCCGACGAAGCGCGCGACCTCGGCCACGGTGAACTCGCCCAGGCGGCGCAACTCGTGTCCCTGTGATCCGGCCAGGTGCGGGGTGACGAGCACGTTCGGCAGCAGCAGGAGCGGGTGGCCGGGCGGCAGCGGGTTGGGATCGGTCACGTCGAGCACGGCGTCGAGGCGCCCGGACGCGCAGTGGTGGGTGAGGGCGGCGGTGTCCACCAGGGATCCGCGCGCGGTGTTGATGAGCGTCGCGCCGTCCGAGAGAAGGGCGAGCCGCCTGGCGTCGAGCAGGTGGTGGGTCTCCGGCAGTGCCGGTGCGTGGACGGAGACCAGTTCGCTGCGGCGGCACAGCTCGTCCGTGCCGACGAGTTCCGCGCCGAGGGCGCTGGCTTCCTGCGCGGTGACATAGGGATCGGCGAGGAGGAGCCGGACGTTGTGCGCACGCAGTCGATCCAGCACGAGGCGGCCTGTCCGCGAGGCGCCGATGATCCCGATCGTGCGGCCGAAGAGCCCGGTGCCGGCACCAGAACGCCAGTCACCTGCCGTGCGGTCGTGCGCGTACCAGTTGGCTCGGGTGAACACTCGTTTCGCCGCGAAGACGATGGCGGACACCGTGTACTCGGCGACCGGCACTGCGTTCGCCTGTGCGGCCGACGAGACCGTGACGCCGTGGGCGAAGACCACGGGATCGACATGTCCTTTCACCGACCCGGCCGCGTGGATCACGGCGCGCAGCCGCGGTGCGGTGGCGAGCACGGCACTGTCGATGCGCGGGCAGCCCCAGCCGGTCACCAGCACGTCCACGTCGCGCAGCACGGACGCGGCTTCCTCCGTCTCGAAGGACGTGAGGGCTGGACCCGGTTTCAGCCGCACCAGGGTTCGCAGCCGTTCCAGCAGATCCGCGGGGAACAGGTCCGGCAGCGCCCAAGGCTGCATGGCGAGCACGGCGACAGGACGTTCCGGCACGGATGGATCCCCCTCCGTGAGGCGTGGCTGAGGTAAAACGTTTTACCACGGCAAGAGCCCTAGTTGTCAAAGGGTATGGCATCCATGGTTGACCCGGCGATGTAACCGTTTTATCTTCTTGGTCACCGTGTTCCGGTCGAGGACGATCGCAACGATGGGGGGCACCGAAGGTGTGTGCGGTCGAATCGAGGCGCCCATCCCGCGAGTTGCGCCAGAAGGTGCCACGCGCCCGGGAACCGGGACACCGCAGGCGGATCCGCCGGGACCGGGTGCTCCTGGTCGTGATGGCACCCGGCGTTCTCTACTTCCTGATCTTCCACTACGGCGCGCTGTTCGGGAACGTGCTGGCCTTCGTCGACTACGTGCCGTTCCTGGGTCTCGCGGACAGCGCGTGGGTCGGACTGGTCAACTTCGAGCAGATGCTCGGCGATCCGCAGTTCTGGAACGCGGTCGCGAACACGATCTTGATCGCCGGCCTCCAGCTGGTGTTCTTCTTTCCGGCTCCGCTCGCCCTGGCGCTCCTGCTGCACAGCCTGGTCGGCACGACGGTCAAACGGTTCGTGCAGAGCGTGGTCTACCTGCCGCACTTCCTGTCGTGGGTGATCGTCGTGGCGCTGTTCCAGCACATGCTCGGCGGCGCGGGGGTGGTCAACGGCTGGATGGGCGAGCTGGGTCTCGGGGCGATTCACGTCATCGGCAACCCGGACGCGTACAAGCCGCTGGTGGTCGCGCAGCTGATCTGGAAGGAATGCGGCTGGGCCACGATCATCTTCCTCGCCGCGCTGTCCCAAGTGGACGATCAGCAGTACGAAGCGGCGGCACTGGACGGCGCCGGCTGGTGGCGCAGGCTCTGGCACGTGACGCTGCCGGGCATCCGCCCGGTGATCGTGCTGCTCCTCATACTCAGGCTGGGGGAGTTCCTCGAGGTCGGCTTCGAGCAGTTCTTCCTGCAGCGGCAGGCGGTCGGGCCGGAGGCGGGCGAGGTGCTCGACACGTTCGTCTACTTCACCGGCTTTGCCAACGGTGAGTTCGGCTACGCGGCCGCCGCCGGGTTGTTCAAGGGGCTCATCGGCGTCGCGCTGGTGTACACGGCCAACCGGGTCGCGCATCGGCTCGGCGAACAGGGGGTGTACCGGCGTTGAGGGCGACATATCCGGCGTGGCAGGGCAAACCCGGGCCGGGGTTGCGGCTCGCGAAGGCGGTGGCGCTCGTCGTCATCGTGCTGCTCGTGTTGTTTCCGCTGTGGACGGTCGTGGCGACGAGCCTCGCCTCGCCGCAGGACGTGATCGCCAACGGCGGCTGGGTGGTGTGGCCGGAGCGGTTCACGCTCGGCGCGTACGCGGAGATACTGGACGGCGGAGTCGTGACGCGGGCGCTGCTGGTCAGTGGCGGCGTCACGGTGATCGGCACGGCGCTCAGCCTGGTCTGCACCGTGGGCCTCGCGTACGCGTTGTCGCGGCCCCACGTCTACGGCGGACGGCCGATGTTGCTGCTGATCCTGTTCACGTTCCTGTTTCCGCCAGGGATGATCCCGCTGTTCCTGGTGGTGCGCACCACCGGCCTGTTCGACTCCTACGCCGCGTTGGTCCTGCCGTTCCTGATCAACGTGTTCAACCTGATCGTGCTGCGGGGCTTCTTCCAGTCCATCCCGGCCGAACTGCTGGAGGCCGCCCGCATCGACGGCGCCGGCGAACTGACCACACTGTGGCGGATCGTGTTGCCGCTGTCCAAGGCGGTGCTGGCGGTGGTGAGCCTGTTCTACGCGGTCGCCTACTGGAACCGCTTCTTCGAAGCCATCATCTACTTCAACGACCAGACGAAGTGGCCGATCGGCACGGTGCTGCGCCAGTACGTCACCGGCGGAGCCGACCTCAGCGGTGACTCGACGGTCACCTCCGCTCCGCAGTCGACACAGATGGCGGTGGTGGTCCTGGCCGTCGCGCCCATCGTGTGCATCTACCCGTTGCTTCAACGCTATTTCGTCAAAGGCGTGCTCACCGGCGCCGTCAAGGCCTGATCCACCCTTCAAGAGAGGAAGGAGCACGCATGTCTTCTCACCTCCGCCGACGGTCGTTGCTGAAGTTCGTCGGTGCCGGTGCGCTCGCCACGGTGGCCGGACCCGCGCTCGCCGGCTGCGGCAGCGGATCTACCGGCAACGTCGGCAACGCCGGCAAGGACGTGGTGCCGTGGCCCACATACGTGCCGTTCTCGGGCCCGACACCCGATGCGCCCGGCGACAAGTCCGGCGTACAACCGCTGTACCTGAACTACCCGCAGAACCTCGTCCGGTCGGTGCCGGAAGCACCGGGTGACGGTTCGGACGTCACCGCGATGGTCATCACCTACGGAGCCCCGCCCAAACCGTTGGAGAGCAACCAGTTCTGGCAGGCGATCAACAAGGCGCTCAACGTCAACCTGAAGGTCGTGGTCGTCCCTGACGCCGAGTACGGCCAGAAGATGGCCACGCTGATGGCCTCCGGCGACGACCTGCCCGACATCATCATGTTCAGCAACCTCCAGCTGCCCCGCTCGCACGAGTTCGTCCAGAGCCGGTGCGCCGACCTGTCCGACTTCGTCGGCGGGGACGCGGTCAAGGAGTACCCCAGCCTGGCCAACATCCCCACGTACGCCTGGCAGGGCATGGGCCGCATCGGCGGACGGATCTACGGCGTGCCGCTGGAGCGCCCGAAGCCGGGCAACAGCCTGTACGTCAACCGCACGGCGTTCCAGCAGGCCGGTGTCCCGCGGGAGTGGGGCACGGAGGAGTTCGTCGCCGCGATGTCCGGGCAGTCGGGTGGCGGGCGGTGGGGCATCGGCGGCTCCAAGAGCCTTTTCGGCAGCTTCGGCTCGATCGCCTACCACGCCGGCTCGCTCGGTGCGCCGAACGCCTGGGAACTGCGCGACGGACAGTTCGTCAGCACCCTCACGACTCCTCAGTTCGAGGAGGCGCTCGGCGTGATGCGCCGGCTCGCCGAGAAGGGCGCCTACCACCCGGACAGCCTCACGCTCAGCGCGACGGACCTGAAGACCTTCTGGTACAACGGTTCCGTCCTGTCGATCACCGACGGTTTCGGCGCGGTGGCGAGGGAGACGATGGACGGCATCAACCGCCGGTTCGAGTTCGACCTCGCCCGCCCGTACGGGCCGAACGCGACACCCTGGCAGGGCACCGGCATCTTCGGCTACGTCACGTTCAAGAAGGCCGGTGCCGACCGGCTCAAGCTGCTGCTGCGCATCTCCAACTACCTCAGCGCCCCGTTCGGCAGCTCCGAGTACGAGCTGGTCAACTACGGCGTGGAGGGCGTGCACTTCACCAAGGACTCCGGCGGAATCAGGACCACTGACCTGTTCAAGGTGGAGAACAACGTCAACCTGCCGATCAAGTATCTCGGGGTCGCGCCGGCCGTGCTGCACCTGCCCGGCTACCCGGAGGGGGCCAAGGCCGTCCACGAGTGGGAGAAGGCGGTGCTGCCGAAGAGTGTGGCCGATCCGGAGGCGGGGCTGCGGTCCGCGACCCGCACCAGCAAGGGCGCCGAGCTGACCCGGACCGTCGGCGACGCGATCGGGGCCATCGTGTTCGGCCGCAAGCCGGTGTCCGCCTGGAAGGACGCGGTCACCCAGTGGCGGCAGGCCGGTGGCGACAAGGTGGCCGAGGAACTGGCCAAGGAGCACGCAGCCGCCAAGTAACCCCGCCTGAGTCCCCGTTCCCGTCACCAGGAGTGCCCATGATGCTCGTCCACCGGCGCGGTGCGGGCCGGCGAGCCCTGTCGCTCGTCGCCGCGCTCATCGTCGCCCTGTCCATGATCGCGGTGGGCCAGAACCGAGCGGACGCCGCCCCCGGCCCTTCGTTCACCAATCCCGTCGTCCCCCCGCCCAACAGCGCCGACCCGACGTTGGTGCAGTACAACGGCCAGTACTACTACGTCGCCACCACGTGGACGTCCAACATCCTGATGCGCCGGTCGTCCACCATCGCCAGCCTGCGCAGCGCCCCGGAGAGGCGGATCTTCACCGCGACCCAGAACACGGGCTGCTGCACGATGTGGGCTCCCCACCTGGAGCAGATCAACAACCGTTGGTACATCTACTACTCGGTCCAACCACGGGCCGGATACGGATCGCGCCGCACGCACGTGCTGGAGAGTGCCGCGAACGACCCGATGGGCCCTTACGCCTACCGGGGTGTGCTCAACCTGATGCCGAACGACGGCTGGGCAATCGATGGGGCGGTGCTCAAGCTCAACGGTGCCCTGTACTTCCACTACTCGGCGTTCCACGCCGACGGGCTCCAGTCGATCTACATCGCACCAATGAGCAGTCCGACCTCCGTATCGGCCTACGGCACCCGCATCTCGGCGCCGACGCTCGGATGGGAGCGGCAGGGTCAGCCGGTCAACGAGGGATCGTTCGCCCTCCAGCGCAACGGCCGTACGTTCCTCACCTACTCCGCCAGCTACTGCGGCACGGCGGACTACAAGCTGGGCATGCTGGAGTACCGCGGCGGCAACCCGCTCGCGGCATCATCCTGGACGAAGTTCCCCACCCCGATCTTCCAGCGCAGCAACGCCAACGGCGTCTACGGCCCCGGCCACCACTCGTTCTTCACCTCACCCGACGGCACCGAGATCTGGATCGCCTACCACGCCAACTCCTCGGCGTCCCAGGGCTGCGGCACGACCCGGACCACGCGCGTGCAGAAGATCTCCTGGAACGCCGACGGCACCCCGAACCTCGGCGTCCCTGTGCCCACTTCCAAGGTCCTCGCCCCTCCCTCAGGCGAGACCGGCGGCTGAGTCCGCGACCAGCACGGCATCCGTCGGCAACGCACGACAAAGCTCCTGCCCACACCCATCCCTGCACCCGATTGGTCAATCAGATGCAACCGACAGGTATCGGCACACGCTCAGCACCTCACACCCGTTCCCTGCGCCGCACTCTGGTCAGCGTCCTCAGCACGTTGGTTCTACTGCCGGTGGCCGCACTTACCGGCGCATCACCGGCCAGCGCGGACACATCCCAGTTCAGAGGCGTGAACTGGGCCGTGCGTGGCGACAACTTCGTCAGAGGTCCGCTCGTCCTCGACGGCCTGAACCAGTCGGACAGCTACTCGACCGTCCGGGCCAAGGCGGACGCCATCTACAACGGGTTCAAGAACCAACTCGGCGTCAACACCGTCCGGTTGCCGGTCAACACGCACACCGTCGGTACGTCGTGGTGGAACGCCTACCGCGGCACGATCGACGCCGCTACCGCCAAAGGCTTCAAGGTCATCCTCGCCTACTGGGAAGACGGAGCCGCGTCTGGCGGCCGGATCACCAACATGAACGCCTTCAACTCGATGTGGAACACCGTCACTGCCCAGTACGGCTCCAACAGCCTGGTCTATTTCGAGCCGATGAACGAACCCCACGGCTACAGCGCCTCCCAATGGATCAACCTCGCCGTCTCGTGGATCAACGCTCGCGCGTCGATCCCGAAGGGCCGGATCCTGGTGGGCGGCACCGGTTACAGCCAGGACGTCAGGCCGGTCTGCGCCGACACACGTCTCGACGGGACGCTCCTGTCCTATCACCACTACGCCTTCTTCTACGGCGAGATGGACTACAACGGCTGGGTCCAGAGTTTCCGGCAGCGACTGGGCAATTGCGCCTCGCGCTCGGTCCTGACCGAGTTCGGCGCTCCGATGGACACCGGCCTGAACTACAACAACGCGAACAGCTCCAACAACTTCGTCCGGTACCTCCGCGCGGACACCGACTCCCTGCGGGCACTCGACATGGGCGCGGTCTACTGGCCCGCGCTCGGCGGCAAGATCACCGCCGGACAGAACTACGACTGGTACTCCATGTTCGCGCTCCACGGCAGCGGCACCAACCTGAGCGTGAGCATCCGCAACTCCACTGGCGCTGACCGACTCAGGCACGGCTGGGGCACTGACGGCCCGCAGCCGGGGCAGCGTTACGAGGCGGAGTCCGCTCCTGCGGTGTGTGACGGCACGATTGATTCGAATCACGCGGGTTATTCGGGCAGCGGGTTCTGCAACGGTGCCAACGCCGTCGGCGCGGCAGCGCAGTTCACGGTGACCCCGGCGGAGGCGGGTACGGCGACGGTAAGCGTCCGGTTCGCCAACGGCTCGGATACGCGGCCGGCGAACGTGATCGTCAACGGGACCACAGTGGCCACAGTGTCGTTCGAGCCCACCGGCTCATGGTCGGCATGGTCGACCAAGTCCGTGCCGGTGTCGCTCAACGACGGCAGCAACACCATCCGGATCACCCCGACCACGGCAGTCGGACTACCCAACATCGACTCCCTCGACGTCGTGGCTGCCGCTGCCTGACATCCCGTGGATTGCAGCCGCGGAACGGAAGGCGTCAGGACACGCGGGGACGGACAGAGTCGCGGATCACCAGATGTGTCCCGAGAACGACGTGCGGAGGTGTGCCGCCGCGTGCCTCGTGCTCCAGTGCGAGGCGCACGGCGGTGCGCCCGATCTCCTCGTGCGGCAGGTGCACAGTGGTCAGGTTGAGGTCGAGCGAGGGCTGCAGATCGTCGAATCCCACCATCGACACGTCGTCGGGCACCCTGAGCCCGTGCTCGATCAGTGCCCGGCAGGCGCCGCCGGCGATGAGGTCGTTGAGGGCGAAGACCGCGGTGAAGTCGCGAGGACCGGTGGCCAGCCGCTCCTTCATCATCCGGTAGCCCTCGTGCCACTCCATCGTCGTGCCCTCGACCTCGAGCGCGGGGTCGTGCGGCACGCGGTGCGCGGCCAGCGCCTGGCGGTACCCGGCCACCCGGCCTTCCTGCGTGGTGTAGCCGGGACGCCTGCCGAGGCACAGGATCCGCTCGTGTCCGGCGGACAGCAGGTGGCTGGTCGCCGCGAACGCGCCACCGGCGTTGTCGTACTCCACGACGACCGCGGGCACGTCCGGGCCGAGCGGCGGGCGGCCGCACAGCACCAGCCGGGAACCGATCGCGGTCAGGGCGTGCGCGTACTGGCCCATGCGCTTGCGGTACTTCTCGTCGGCCACCACGTTGCCGACCAGGATGACCGCCTCGGCGTGCTGCTCCCGCATGAACTTCACCATGGCGAGCTCACGCTCGGCGTCGCCGCCGGTGGTGCCGATCAGGCACAGCCGGCCTTCGACGGCGGTCTGGGCCTCCACGCCCTGCGCGACATGCGCGTAGTGCGGCGAGATCACCGAGTTGAGCACGATGGCGATGCTCTTGGCGGACGTGCCCGCGAGCGCACGGGCGTGGGCGTTGGCCACGTAGTCGAGTTCCTCGACGGCGCGCATGACACGCTTGCGGGTGGCGGGGGAGGCCGGGTAGTCGCCGCTCAGGATGCGCGAGACGGTGGCCACGGACACGCCGGCCCGGTCCGCCACCTCGCGGATCGTGGACCGCCGCCGGCCGTCCGCTGGCTCGCTCGCCCGCCGCGTCATCGTCCACCGGCCCTTCCGTGACCCCGCAACCGGGAGCATTGTTTCAGAAAACGGTTACTGAATCATTTATACCCCGTAGCGGCGGCATCGTCCGCTGGCCAGCGCACAGGCGCGCCGTCCGCCGGATAGCGCGCGTAGGTGACCTGGGCACCGAGCACCACCTCGATCCGCTCCCCGTCCGGCAGTCGCACCGTGGCTCGGTCGCCGGCAACGGACGCGGTGACCGAATCTCGCAGCACGGCGGGATCGACCCGATCGCCGGTGAGCACGATCAGCGAGACGTAGACAGCGCTTCCGCCAGGATGATCAAGCGTCACCAGGTACGGCGTGCCGGAACACACGCCGAACGCGTTGGCGTCCAAGGCTTCGGTGGTAGTGGCCGCACGGAAACCGTGCAGGGCGACCACGACGCTGGTCAGGCCGTCCGGCAAACCGACCTGGCTCCATCGGTGACCGGTGCGCACCATCGGCGGGCGAGGACCGGCCAGCGCGTAGCCGCCGTCCCGGACGACGTGGCCAGGCGGGGCGGTCACGCGGTGGACGCGCACTCCCACGGTCCGCGCACGATCGACGCCGTCTGCACCCGCACCGGGCCGTCCTCGTAGGCCGACGCGGCGAACCGGTCGTGGACCGCGATCGGCTCGATGCGCCGACGGCGAGAGACGACGCCGTCTGGCCCGATCACCGCGAGATGACCGTCCACCGCCCGCACACGGGCATCTTCACCGACTTCGGGAGCTGTATGCGACGCGTACCCGAAGCGGGTGTAGTGCGGGTCGTCGATCCCGTCAGCGGGCAGGTGACGCGCGCGGTCGCTGCCGTGGTTGACCACGCGCACCACCCCGTCGTGGCGGGTGGCGTGCAGCAGCCAGCCGGGGCCCGGCATCGCGACGACCTGGTCACCGTCGTCGATCGGCGCGGCGTACTCGGGAACTGTCCACACCGGATGGTCTGCGGGCAGTAGCAGTCCGAGAAACGCCTTGCTGGCCCAGTACGGTGAGGCCGGGCCGGAGTAGTGCTGCGTGCTCGGCAGGAAACGGTCGTACCAGCCGAGGCTGAGCAGGCCGTGCTCGTCCGGCACGCCGCGCTCGACGAAGTGCCGCAGCACGCCGCTGGCGATCCGCCGGGAGCGGCCGGTGGGCAACAGCGTCGCGTCCATCAGCTCGCCCAGCCACAGCGGCGCAACGCAGGCGAACCGGTAGCACAGCGACCGCCCCTGATGGACCGGTGCGCCGTCACCGGCGAACATGTGCTGGTACTGCTCCAGGAACAGGCGCAGCCGCTCCCGGTACACATCGCCACGTTGCCGGTCGCCCGACATCCGGGCCCACAGCAACGGGTACAGGTGCAGCGCCCATCCCGCGTAGTAGTCGAAGCTTCGCCCGGCGCCGTCGGTGTACCAGCCGTCGCCGACGTACCACTGTTCGATCCGGTCGAGTCCATCGGAGATCCCGGCCGGGTCGTGCGGTGCGCCGACGCTCGCGAGGAACTGCTGAACCATCACGGGGAACAGCACCCAGTTGCTCTGCCAGGTCCGCTTGCCCGCCGCGGCGGCGAGCCAGTCGACGACACGTTCCTGCACTGAGGAGTCGAACCGGTCGAACAGCCATCGACGGGTCTCGTGCAGTGCCAGCGCGATCGAAGCCGCTTCCACGAGTTGTTGCGAGCAGTCAGCGGGCACCGGCCAGGCGTACCGGTGGCCGGGGTCGGTGCCGTGGGCGAGGCCGTCGGCATACCGCTCGATGAGCTCCGCGGGCACGTCACCACCGGCACCGGCGATGCGGAAGGCCGCGAGCAGGAAAGTCCTTGCGTAGCCCTCCAAACCGTCACTGTCCAGGCCCGCGCGGCCCGGTCGGCCTGGCAGCCGGTACTGGGCGCCGCCCGGTGTGGCGTAGGGCGTCACGGCGTCCAGCAGGTGATCGGCCACTGCTTCCCAGTGCGTCCTGGTCCACCCCGTGTAGGGCGACAGCACTCCGTCAGTCGAAGGAAGTCGAATTCGAGTTAAACCGTTTGTATCGATGAATCGAATCTAGGGTCGAGTCGCCACGCGGTCAATATCGTTGCTGGCAACGAAAAACCGGAAGACGGTATTGACACGATCAAGAAATCCTTGGTTCGCTGCCTCAGCGATAGTAAACGTTTCAACTCCGGCTCAGGTGGAGGGCAACGATGCCCGAACTGTCTCGCCGCACTCTCCTGGTGGGCGTCGCGATGACCGGCGCGGCAAGCGGACTGCGCGCACCGGCGCAAGCCGGCGCCGCACTGGGCGGTCAGCCGCCGCCGATCCCCGCCGCGGACGCGGGGGTGCCACTGCGCTGGCTGGAAAGCGAGGCGCCTCAGGCGCTTGTGGGCACCACCTGGGGAGTGCCGTGGCCACGGGGTGCCCTGCCCAAAGGCAGCGAGTTGTCCCTCACCACCGCCGCGGGCCAGGCCGTGCCCGTGCAGTCGTGGCCGACCGGTTTCTGGCCGGACGGGACGGTCAAGTGGACCGCACACGCGATCGGCACGGAGGTCGCGCCTGCGCGGGAGTACCTGCTGCGCACCGGAAAGCCGGCCGCGCCCGCCGCCCCGTTGCGGATCAGCGAGAACCGCAAGGAGATCGACGTCGACACCGGTGTCATCCGTTGCCGGATCGCTCGCCGCGGGCGCGTCCTGGTTCCGTCGATCTCCAGGGGAGACCGGGCCATCGCCACCGGCGGCACCCTGGTCTGCCTGCGCAAGAACACCGCGGACGACGCGCCTGAGGTGGTGCGCACCGAGCGGTTCACCGCCGACATCCGTGCGGTGACCGTCGAGCAACGTGGCCCGGTTCGCGCCGTGGTGCGTGTCGAGGGCGTACACCGCGCCGACCGGGGCCTTCGGGCGTGGCTGCCGTTCACCATCCGGCTCTATCTGTACGCGGGCAGCGACGGAATCCGCATGGTGCACACGTTCGTCTTCGACGGCGACGCCAACAAGGACTTCATCTCCGGCCTGGGTGTCCGCTTCCAGGTGCCGATGACCGATCAGCCGCACGACCGTCACGTGCGGTTCGCCGGTGATGGTGACGGCGTGCTCGGCGAGGCCGTTCGCGGTATCACCGGTCTGCGCCGCGATCCCGGCGCGGCGGTGCGGGAGGCGCAGATCGCCGGACGAGCAACACCTCCTGTGTCCACTTGGGACACCCGTGTGAGCAGTCGGCTGCAGTACATCCCGGCCTGGGGCGACTACAGCCTGCGGCAGTTGTCCGAGGGCTGCTTCGACATCCGCAAACGCACCCGCGCGGGCCACGGCTGGATCCAGGTGGACTCCGGAGGCCGGGCATCCGGCCTCGGTTACGTCGGCGGGATCAGCGGAGGATTCGCGTTCGGCATGCGCGACTTCTGGCAGCTGCACCCCACGCAGCTCGACGTCCGCGGTGCGGCGGGGGAGACCGCCGAGGTGACGATGTGGCTCTGGTCGCCCGACGCCACCCCGATGGACCTGCGCTTCTACCACGACGGGATGGGCCAGGACACCTACCCCGAACAGCTGGAAGGGCTGGAGATCACCTACGAGGACTACGAACCCGGCTTCGGCACGCCGTACGGGATCGCCCGCACCACCGAGTTGTCGTTCTGGGCACTGGGAGCCACACCGTCCGCCGAGCGGTTCGCCCAGCTGGCCGCGGCCGTCCGCACACCACCGTTGATCGTCGCTCCACCTGCCCACCTGCACGGCGTCGGTGTCTTCGGGGACTGGAGCCCGGTCGACCGCAGCACACCGGCGCGGCGGGAGATCGAGGACCGGCTGGACTTCCTCTTCGACCACCACCGCGGCCAGGTCGAGCAGCGCAGCTGGTACGGGTTCTGGAACTACGGCGACATCATGCACACCTACGACTCCGACCGGCACGTGTGGCGGTACGACATCGGCGGGTACGCCTGGGACAACTCCGAACTCTCACCGGATCTGTGGCTGTGGTACCAGTACCTGCGGTCCGGGCGCGCCGACGTGTTCCGGTTCGCCGAGGCCATGACCCGGCACACCGGCGAGGTGGACGTCTACCACCTGGGCAAGTGGCGCGACCTCGGCACCAGGCACGGCGTGCAGCACTGGGCGGACAGCGCCAAGCAGCTGCGGATCAGCACGGCCGCGTACCGCCGGTTCTACTACTTCCTCACCGCCGACGAACGGGTCGGCGACCTGATGCGCGACCTCGTCGACGGTGACCGGACGTTCCTCGTGCTCGACCCGATCCGCAAGATCCGAACCGAGCCCTACGAACCGGATCCGCACGCCTTGTCCGTCTCGCTCGGCACCGACTGGAGCGGTCTCGCCGCCGCCTTCCTCACCGAGTGGGAGCGCGGCGGAGACCCGGTCGCGCTGCGCAAGCTGCAGGCGGGTGCCCGCACCATCGGGGCGCTGCCCAACGGTTTCGTCCAGGGCAGCGGACTGTACGACCTGGACACCGGAGCATTCGCGCCGGCGAAACCGGCCGTCTCCGTGGGCTCGCTCGGCGCGGTGTTCGGCCTGGTCGAGATTTGCAGTGAGCTCGTCGCCCTGCTCGACATCCCGGAGTTCAACAGCGCCTGGTTGCAGTACTGCCGGCTGTACAACGCCACAGCCGAGGAACAGAAGGCCGAGACCGGTCAGTCGTTCGGCAACCAGAACCTGCGGCAGGCCCACTCCCGGCTCAGCGCGTACGCCGCGGCGAAGACCGGCAACGCCGCGCTGGCCTCCAGAGCGTGGCAGGAGTTCTACACGGGCCACGCCGGTTATCCGCGCAACGCACCCTGGAGAACGGTGCGGGTCGACGGCCCGGCCGTGCTCAAACCGGTGGACGAGGCGAGCTTCGTGTCCACGAACGCCTCCGCGCAGTACGGCTTGGCCGCGATCCAGTGCCTGGCGCTGGTCGGTGATCACCTGCCCTGACCCTGCACCCCGCCCTGACCCTGCACAGGGAGGATTCATGAAACTGTCCAAAAAGGTCTCGACAGCCGCAGCCGTGGTCGTCCTGCTGTCCGCGACGGCGACGGCCTCCACGGTCAACGCGGCGCCGCCCGACGGCGTCGCGCAGGCGGCCGCCAGACCGATGGAGAACCTCGGCCGCGGCGTAGTCGCCGTGCGGTCGAGCAACACCGCTGTGCTGGTCTCGTGGCGGCTGCTGGGCCTCGACCCGGACGGCATCGGGTTCAACGTGTACAGGTCCACTGCCGGTGGCCAGGAGGTCAAGCTCAACTCCGCGGTCCTGACCGGAGGCACCAACTTCACCGACTCGACGGCGGACCTGACCCGGCCGAACAGCTACCGGGTGCGGCCCGTGATCAACGGCGCGGAGCAGCCACCGAGCGGCGCCTTCACGCTGACCGCCAACCACGCCGTCGAGCCGGTCGTCCGGGTACCACTGCGCGCCGGCGGCCCGGTGAAGTTCGTCTGGGTCGGCGACCTCGACGGCGACGGTGAGTACGACTACGTCCTGGACCGCCAGACGTCGCCGCAGACCCTCGAGGCCTACCGGCGTGACGGCCAGCTCCTCTGGTCGGTCAACATGGGACCGAACAGCACCAACCAGAACAACATCGAGGGTGGATCGTCCACGATCGACGTCGGCCACAACGACGGCGTCACCGTCTACGACTTCGACAGCGACGGCCGCGCCGAGGTCGCCGTGCGGATCGCCAACGGTGTCCGGTTCGGCAACGGCATCACCTTCACCAACAGCGACAACAACCGTCAGTTCATCGCGGTTCTCGATGGCATGACCGGGGCGCCCCGCGCCACGGCTCCCGTGCCGACGGACTACCTGCGGGACGGCCCGATGTACGCCCGGTTCGGCGTGGGCCACCTCGACGGTACGCGGCCCAGTCTGGTCGCCTTCATGAAGAACCGGGTCGGCAACGGTGGGTTCAACCTCATGATGGGCGCCTGGCAGTTCGACGGCCAGTCGCTGACCCAGCAGTGGAAGTGGCTGCGCGGCAACCAGAACGCACCCGACGGGCACAACACCCGCGTCATCGACGTCAACGGCGACGGCACCGACGAGGTCGGCGAGATCGGGTTCGTGCTCAACGGAAACGGCACCCTGCGGTACTCCCTGGGCCCCTCGGGCGTCATCCACGGCGACCGCTTCCACATCGCCAAGATGGATCCCAGCCGCCCGGGCCTGCAAGGCTACGGCGTCCAGCAGGACAACCCCAGTGGTCTGCGCGAGTACTACTACGACGCCGCAAACGGCTCCATCATCTGGCGGCACACCGCGTCCGGCACCGCCGACGTGGGACGTGGCATGGCGGGCGACATCGACCCGCGGTTCCCCGGCATGGAGGTCTGGTCCTTCTCCGGCCTCTACAACGCCTCCACCAATCGCCTCACCGAACCGAACACCTCGCTGAGGCCGTGGCCGCAACTGGGCCTGTGGTGGGACGGCGACACCACGATGGAACTGCTCAACGACGGCAAGTTCGAGAAGTGGGACCCGAACAACCCCAAGCCCACCAACAGCCTGCAACGGCTGCTCACCACCTCGAGCTACGGCGCGGTCGACGCGAGCCAGGAAGTGCAGCCGACCTTCTACGGCGACATCCTCGGCGACTGGCGTGAGGAAGCCGTGTACACCAACGCGAGCTACAACCAGCTGATCATCTTCACCACCAACCACCCCACGAGCACAAGGCTTTACACGCTGCCGCACAACCCCGCCTACCGCAACGCCATGACGCTCAAGGGCTACATGCAGTCCCACCACGTCGACTACTTCCTGGGCGCCGGCATGAGCCGGCCGCCGAGGCCGAACATCACTTACCCAGGCAGGTGACGTTGTGAAGAACACGATCTACCTGACCCGCGCGCTCCTGGTCGCGGTGATCACGGCGACCCCTCTCGTGATCGCCGCCGGCCCGGCATCGGCCGCGAGCGTCTACTACGTCGCTCCCAACGGAAATGACAGTGCGGCCGGCACCCAGGCCGCGCCGTGGGTGTCGATCGCCCGCGCGCAGACAGCCGCCAAGGCGGGGGACACCGTCTACTTCCGGGGCGGCAGGTACGCCTACACCCGTGCGAACAGCGCCTGCTCGAGCCAGACGGCCAGAGTCGACGCGATCACCCTGAACAAGAGCGGCAGCTCGGGCAACCCGATCCGGTACTGGGCCCATCCGGGAGAGAAGCCGGTCTTCGACTTCTCGCGCATGAAGGACGACTGCCGCATCAAGGGCTTCAGCGTCACCGGCAGCTGGATTCACCTCAAAGGACTGGAAGTCACCGGCGTACCGCAGAACAACAACCGCAACGCCGAGTCCTGGGGGCTGTGGATCTCCGGCAGCAACAACATCTTCGAGCAGATCGACACCCATCACCACATGGGCACCGGCCTGTTCATCAACGGCGGGGGCGGCAACCTCGTCCTCAACTCGGACTCGCACGACAACTACGACCTGCGCAGCAACGACAGCCCCGGCGAGAACGCCGACGGGTTCGGGTCGCACTACACGCCCGCCGGACGGCCCGCGAACGTGTTCCGGGGGTGCCGCGCGTGGTGGAACGCCGATGACGGGTTCGACCTGATCTCCACCTACTCGCCCGTGCTCATCGAGAACTCGTGGGCGTGGCGCAACGGGTACGTGCCGGGGACGACGACGTCTGCCGGCAACGGTGCCGGTTTCAAGATGGGCGGCTTCGGCCGCGAGTACGACACCAGGGCGGTGAAGCACACCGTCCGCTTCTCTGTGGCGTTCCTCAACAAGGCCGCGGGCTTCTACTCCAACCACCACCCGGTGGCCAACGACTACTTCAACAACACCAGCTACGGCAACCGCCCCGACTTCGACATGCGGGGAATCAACTCAAGCGGTGCCTCCGTCGGCAGGGGCAACCTGCGCAACAACATCGCCTACACCGGCACGCTGCTTGCGAACATGAACGGCACGACGGCTTCGCACAACTCCTGGAATCTCGGTGTTCCACTGTCGGACGCACAGTTCCGGAGCGTGTCGACGTCCGACTGGGACACACCCCGCCAAGCCGACGGCAGTCTGCCCGTGCTGCCCCATCTCCGCCTCACCGCGACCAGCGCCCTGATCGACAGGGGCACCAACGTCGGCCTGCCCCACAGCGGGAGTGCGCCGGACCTCGGCGCGTTCGAGAACGATGGAAGGTGACATCTTGAGGTACTGGAAGCTATCCGTCGCCGCGATGCTGTTGGTGGCGACAGTGGTACCACTCTCGGCGAGCCCCGCTGCGGCGGAGCCGACGGAGCGAGGTCTGGAGCATCTGGTCCGCGACTACCAGACCCGCGTTCCGGACAAGTACACGGCGGACTCCTGGGCTCCCTTCGCCAAGGCGTTGACCACCGCGGCCGGCGTCGCCGGCAACAGGTCGGCCGCCACTTCGGAAGTCGCTGCCGCGAAGACGGCGCTGATGAACGCCGCCGCCGAGCTGAAGGCCGCGGACGAGGGCACGTTCCAGACCATCACGAACAACACCTTCTGGAACGACACCAGCGGCAACCCGATCTATTCGCAGGGTGGCGGAGTCTTCAAGTTCGGCGACACCTACTACTGGTACGGCGTGCACTACACCGGTGCCGAGCTCTACCGGGCCAACCCGACGCGCAAGTACGACGGGAACGTCTCGTTCGTCTCGATCCCGGTGTACTCGTCGAAGGACTTGGTGAACTGGAAGTTCGAGAACCGGGTCGCGACGCGTTCCACGGGCGTCGGCAGTGGCGCCAACCTGGGTGGTGCGGGCTGGGTCGGGCGGCTCGGTGTCTCGTACAACGAGAACACCGGCAAGTACGTGCTCGCCGTGCAGATGTGGCACACCGGTCGCGGCGGACACGGTGTTCTGCTGTTGCAGGGCGACTCGCCGACCGACACCTTCGACTACGGCTACTTCCAGACGCAGATCACCAACTCGCCCACGACCGGCACCGGTGACCAGACGGTGTTCACCGACGACAACGGCAAGGACTACCTGATCTTCTCCAACCGCGAAGGGCGTTCGCGTGGCTTCGTGGCCAAGTTCCGGGAGTCCGACTCGCTGCGGATCGAGCCAGGCGTGGAGATCCGCCGCGGCGCCGGTCGCGAGGGCAACGCCATGTTCAAGCTCGACGGCAAGTACTACCACGCGGCGTCGGACCTGCACGGCTGGAACACCTCGGTCAACTACGTCAATGAGTCGACCAGCAGCAACGTCCAGGGCTCCTACAGCAGCGAGTACGTCCTTGCCGGCACCGAGATGGACTACAGCCACGTGACCCAGACCGGGTTCTTCGTGACGGTCAAGGGCACCAAGCAGAACACCGTGGTCTACGCCGGCGACCGCTGGGCCGACTTCGCCTGGAACGGCATCGGCTACAACCAGTGGGTGCCGATCACCAAGACCGGTGCGCGGCCGCGGTTCCACTCGGTGAGCCAGTGGCAGTTCAACGTCACGACCGGCGAATGGCGCGTCGGGCCGGCGAACAACTACATCCTGAACCCGGACATCCAGGCCGACCGCATCATCGTCTCCAGTGTACGGGGATGGCGGAACCTCGGCGGTTCGGTGACCAACGTCAACGGTGGCGTGAACGGGTCTCGCTTCGCCCTCCAGGTGAGCAACAGGGGCGGCGTGGAGCAGCGGATCGAGTCGGTGCCCGCGGGCACCTACACCCTCGCCCTGCATGCTCGGGGCAGTGCCGGACAGGTCGTGATCACCGGCGCCAACGGCAGCCAACGCACCCTGACTGTCCCGTCGTCGGGCGGCTGGGCCAAGCGTGAGCTCACCGGCATCGTGCTACCCAGCGGGGCCGCCACCGTCACCGTGCGGGCGTCGGGTTCGGGCGGTGTCATCGTCGACCAACTCTCACTGGTCAAGACCTCACCGTAACCAGGGCAGCGTCAGCGGCGTGATCGCCGACCTCCACCACGGCCATCGGCGCCGGGGTGGAGGTCGGGTCGCGCTACGGCACCAGCGGTCAGAGGGTCGGGACGATCGTGGCGATGGTGCCGTCGGCGTCGAACGCCATGCGGTCGATGGTCACCTCGCGGTTGGTGCCGTTTCCCGCGGGCACCGCGAAGCGGTGGTAGGCGACGTGCCAGGTGTCGGTGCCGGGCGCTTTGACCACCGAGTGGTGCCCGGTGCCCTTGATGCCGAGGCTCAGCCGTTTCTGGAGCACGACGCCGCGCTTGGTCCACGGTCCGAGTGGGGACGGGCCGGTCGCGTAGGCGACCTGGTAGTTCTCGTCGCGGGTGTCGCCTTCCGACCACATGAAGTAGTAAGTGCCGTTGCGCTTCAACACAAACGCCGCCTCGCGGAACCCGGAAGTCGTGATCGTGCGCACCGCCGCCGGGTTGAACGAGATCATGTCGGGGTTCAGCGGAACGACGTGCGCCGCTCCGTTGCCCCAGTAGAGATAGGACTGTCCATTGTCATCAGTGAACACCATGGGGTCGATGGCCTGTCCTGAGTACGCTCCAGCCCGGATCAGCGGTGTGCCCAGGGCGTCCCGGAACGGGCCGGTGGGGGAGTCGGACACGGCGACCCCGAGTTGCTTGGCGGTGTTGCCGGATGCGGCACCACCGCTGAAGTACAGGTAGTGGCGGCCGTTCTTGGCGACCACCGCCGGCGCCCACGCCGAGTTGTCGGCCCACGACACGTCCGGTCCGTGGTTCAGGATCACGCCGTGGTCGGTCCAGTTGACCAAGTCGGTCGAGGAGAAAGCCTTGTAGTGGGGCGCAGACCAGCTCGCGTAGCCATCGGTCGTGGGGTAGAGGTAGTACCGGCCGTTGAAGTTGGTGATGTGCGGATCCGCGAACAGCCCGGGGATGACCGGACCCTTGGTGGTCTTGGGCGTCCACGGAGCGGTCAACCGGAAGGAGCTGTCGGCCCGGAACTCCGCGGTGTCCTGGTTCGGGTCGAGCCAGAGCTCGAGGTTGCGGTGCCGGAGCCGCCGGTTCGGAAAGTTGAACGACACCAGCGACACCGAGCCGGTCACCGAACCCGTTGCGGGGCAGAACGTCGCGTCGCCGCGGAACTCCGCTGTGCCCGTGTTGCCCTCTAGTCGCACGCGATAGTCCCGGTGTCGCAGGAACAGCCCGTTGGTGGCCTGGAAGGAATAACACGACGGTGACGCGAGACCGGACACGACGGTGAACGTGGCGTCCGACTTGGCCTGCGCCGAACTCCCGGAGGTGACCGTGCCGAGCCGGCCCAGCCGGTCGCTGTGCTGGACGAACCAGCCGGGCAGGTTCACCGGCTCCAGCGACTGTGCCCCAGTGGGGATCGTTGCGGCGGGCAGGACGTCCGCGGGCGCCGGGGCGACGGGAAGGATGGCGGCCGAGACGACGAGAGTCGTCACCGCCAGAGCACGTGCTGGTCGGTTCATGTCGCCCTCTCTAGATCACGTCGATGACCGCGGTGACCTTGCCCAGCGCCGTGGTCCCGATGACAACGACCTCGCCGGGCCTGTCGGTTGCTCCGTCCGGCAGTGGTTGCCAGCGAACGGGGATCGTCGTGAGGGCGTTGGTCGCGGTGGTGAGCTTGCGGATGGAGGAGGGGAGCCTCGGGACTCCGCCCACACGGGTGGTGATGTGGACCGTGTCCTCCAGGACGTGCTTGGCCTGGCTCGCGTTGAACACGTTGATCGACGCGTGCGGCTCGTAGGTGTCGGCCATGCCGGGCACGGCCCGGAACATCGTCTGCCAGCCGACCGGTTCCCAGACCAGCACGCCGGCGCCCCGGTTGCCGACCACGTCGTTGGCGGCCTGGAAGACCCGCTGGATGGCGTCCGCCTGCCCCTGGATCGTCCTGGGGAAGGGCGAGTTGGGCATCGGCGCGCCACCGCCACCGGACGCGGGGTAGGACGTCTCGGCGATCTCGATCTCGTAGCCGGGGTAGGTCGTCGCGATCCTGTGGAGGTTGGTGTCCAGGGCCTCTGGCGAGCCGTGCCACTCCGGGTAGTACGAGATCGCGAGCACGTCGGGGTTTTGCCCCTTGGCCATCACCCTGGTCAGGAACTGGTGCCAGAACTCCATGGTCTTCTCGAGCCGCCCGGTGCCGACGATCACGTGGATCTCCACTTTGGACTTCGGCGAGGTGTCGCGGACGGCCTTGATCCCGGACGCGGCCAGCGTGGTGAACCGGTCCCACGCCTCGTCGTAGAGCCGTTGCTCGGCGGGGTCGGCCGACTGCCAGTAGCGCCACAGCAAGCCCCCGCCCGGCTTCGACTGGTAGACGTCGGCCTGGTCGACGAAGTAGGGCGGCGCGGTCGTGCCGATGAGGGCCGCCTCGCTGCCGTACAGGAAGCCGTTGATGATCTCGTTTCCGACGGCGACCTTGTCCGGCGTGGTGCCTTGCCGGATCAGCTGGCGGAGGTAGTCCCGGGTGTAGCCGTACACCGCCTTGGTCAGGTCGGCGAACTCCAGCTGGGCCCAGGCGCGCGGTTTCGGTTGCTTGCTCGGGTCCGCCCAGGAGTCCGCGTAGTGGAAGTCGATGCCGAGGCCCATCTTCCGGTCCTTGATCCACCGCGCGGGCTGCAGCGAGCGCTGCGGTCCCTGGTACGGGATCGCGTTCGGCTGGCCGGTGCTCTCGCTCCTCGGCTCGTTGAAGATCCGCAGCCGGGAGTACTCCATCCCGCGGTCCTTGACCACGTCGAGCACGTGCGGCCCCGCGCCCTTGTCCGCGGACAGGGGGTCGACCCAGTACTGGTGGTTCCTGCGATCGTCCATCCAGGACAGATCGGCGCCGAGGACGAGGTCGTCGCGCAGGTAGTTGAAGACCTGGAGCTCGCTCACGCCGACCTCGGCGGCGCCGATGACGGTGAGCCGGACGAAGCGGGTTCCCGGCCGGGTGAACAGGTGCACGGCTCCCCGTGCCGCGGCCCGGTTGCCGGACCTGTCGGCGATCTCGCTCCACCGGCGGCCGTCGGACGAGGCCTCGACGACGTACCGGTGGGTCACGCCGCGGCGGGCGAAGAGCACCTTGACCTTGCGCAGGTTGTCGTAGGCGCCGCCGAGGTCGACGGTCAGCTGCTGCCGGGCACCGGGACCGTCCGGGTACCAGGCCGTCTCCGGATTCCCGTCTATCGCCGACCGGGCGGTGGACGAACCGCTGCTCGCCGTGGCGGAGGCCCAGAACTTGGCGGCGATGTTGCTCTCGATCGGCAAGATGGCGGCGGTGCCGTAGATGGCGTGCGCCGGCGGGGGAGCTGTCAACAGCCCGGCCGCAATGGTCGCGAAGGCGGTGAATGCCGCGGTGACGCGGGACCGAAACCGAGCGATCATGTCTCTCCCGACATGTGCGGTTGCGAGTGGCCCAGTGGCAGGTAGCGGTCACGCCGGACCGGCAGACGGCCCGAGCGTGCTTCTGTCGCGTTGGACGTCGGGTAGTCACGATGAACCGTTTCAATCCCCCGCGCAAGGGCCAACTTTGGTGTAACAAAGAAGGTAAGCGCTTTCCCAACCGAACGGCGACCCGCTGTGGCCTGCTGGACGCAGGCCAACTTGGAACGGTTCAAGCAGCTCGCTGGGCATGGCCCGCACGCGTGTCTTGCGGAGAAGTCCTTTTGGGATGATCAGTCCGCAGCTGCGAGAAGCACGGTCGCAGGCGATTCTTGCGGCAGTCGAATCGACGTGACGTTCGACGAGCTCATGTCGAACCAGGTTGAACCGAGACGCTGTGATCGCCGCGCACCTTGTGGTGGCAGGCGGAAAGCGCCTTCCTGGGTTCCACGCCCCTTCATGTCAAAGACTGTCAAGCAGTTCGGCGAATCGGCTGCCCAGCCGGGTGCGGAGCCTGCGGAGCTCGTGGCGGATGGGGGTGGCCGGAGCTGAGGCCACCGCCGCCATCACCGGCCGTGCCAGCTCCACGGCGGCGTCGAGGTCGCCGCGGCACGCCTGGCTGTCGGCCATGCGCAGGGTCAGCATGAGCCTGCTGCCGTGCATCCGGGCGGGCACGTTCGCCAGCGATGTCTCGGCGTACATCACCGCGCGGTCGGCGATCACCGACCGGCGTGACCTCTGCCAGGTCGCGCAGGCCACCGGCCAGTGCGAGGCGAT
>NZ_VSRL01000619.1 GCF_012184385.1 Lentzea indica | reverse complement strand
CGGTGCTCGCTACCTTCGGTGCACCGCCGCTCACTACCGGAAGAGCGTGGAATGATTCCAAAACGCGCAGCATTGATTTCCGCAGTAGCACTCGTCGCCACGCGGAGATCTCCTCCGACCGCACCCCGGTCCACCGCTCCAGGAACTGCGTCATCGACGTGTGGTCGAACACCTGCGAACACACGTAACCGCCAACGGACCACGGCGAGACGACGGTCATCGGCACGCGCGCACCCAGCCCCAACGGCCGGTCACCCACGTACTCGTCCGTCACGGACAACGGCGGACGCGGCGGCGGCACGTGGTCGTAGAAGCCGTCGTTCTCGTCGTAGGTGATGAACAGGACCGTCGACTCCCACACCTCCTGGTTGGACGCCAACGCGTCCAGCACCTGGTAGGTGATCGAGGCGGAGGCGGCGGGCGACGACGCGCCGGGATGCTCGGAGTC
>NZ_VSRL01000618.1 GCF_012184385.1 Lentzea indica | reverse complement strand
TCATCGGCTCCTGGTGCCAAGACATCCACCGTATGCCCTTACTAACTTGCTACAAAGATGCTCGCATCCACTGTGCAGTTCTCAAAGAACAATCAGACATCCCCTCATCTCCGCACCCGCCTACCCACGTCCACTGACGCCGGCGGTTCAAGTGCTAAGAGGACCCGATCACTGAAAGACACAAAAAGCGTGTTCTCTCAGGACCCAACAGCGTACCGATCTGTTCACTCAGCCCTCACTGGACCTTTCCACGCAGGCAAGCCTGCAGTACTCACTCCAGCGACAACCGTGTGTCGAGCCAGCCAGCATCCACTAATGAGCCCCACCCGGCGATCGTTCGCCACCGGCGTGGTTCTGGCAGCTACAGCAAGATGCCGTAGTGCAGATGCTCCTTAGAAAGGAGGTGATCCAGCCGCACCTTCCGGTACGGCTACCTTGTTACGACTTCGTCCCAATCGCCAGTCCCACCTTCGACCGCTCCC
>NZ_VSRL01000617.1 GCF_012184385.1 Lentzea indica | reverse complement strand
TCATCGGCTCCTGGTGCCAAGACATCCACCGTATGCCCTTACTAACTTGCTACAAAGATGCTCGCATCCACTGTGCAGTTCTCAAAGAACAATCAGACACCGCTCCCTATCCGCATCTCGCCTGCCGGCTCCCAACGGAGCAGGTGGTTCAAGAGCCGAAGCGGCCCGATCACTGAAAGACACAAAGAGCGTGTTCTCTCAGGACCCAACAGCGTACCGATCAATTCAACCCGCCCCCAACGATCCTTTCCACGCTCCGAAGAGCAGTACTCACATCGCCGGCAACAAGCCGTCATGCCAGCCAGCATCCACTAATGAGCCCCACCCAGCATCGAGGCTGGCGTGGGTTCTGACCACTGCTGAGACGTTCGCTCAGTACAGCGGTAGATGCTCCTTAGAAAGGAGGTGATCCAGCCGCACCTTCCGGTACGGCTACCTTGTTACGACTTCGTCCCAATCGCCAGTCCCACCTTCGACCGCTCCC
>NZ_VSRL01000616.1 GCF_012184385.1 Lentzea indica | reverse complement strand
GGCCGTCCAGCGTCGCCGCCAGGTCGCGCAGCGTGCGGGCCCGCCACACCGGCAGGCCGAGCGCGTCCCACCACTGCAGGGCGCGGTCCAGATGCCGCCGCGCCTCGGAGTACCTGCCCGCCGCGAGCTCCAGCTCGCCGAGCGTGCGCAGCATCAACGCCTGACCGAACCCGTCCTGCATCTCGTTGCAGGTGTTCAGGCAGTCGACCAGGTCGTCGCGCAGTGCGTCGCCGCGGCCCTGCCTGATGCGGATCTTGGCCAGCGCCTGCACGGCGTACGCCGACATCAGCCGATCGTCGATCCCGCGCAGCAGGCCGACCGCCTGCGTGCACCAGCGGGCCGCTTCGCCGAGGCGACCGGCCGCCCGGTGCACGATGCCCACCGACCGCAGTGCGATGGCCCGGCTGCGCTCGTCCCCGATCTCCTCGTACGCGGCGGCGGCCTGTTCGCACGCCGTCAGTGCGGCATCGAGGTCGCCCTGCTCGGTCAGCACCCTGCCCAGGCCGTGCAACGCCTGCGCGACCGCGGGCCGGTCG
>NZ_VSRL01000615.1 GCF_012184385.1 Lentzea indica | reverse complement strand
GCCGCGGCCGTCGACCGTTCCGGTGTGGCGCTGCTCGGCCTGGCGCCGGGCGCGTCGTGGACGCAGCTGGCGGCGATGCTGCGTTCACTGCTGGCCGAGGGCGAGGTGGACCCGTCGGAAACCCTCGGCGGCGTGCCGGCGGGAGACCTGTTCGCGCTGGCCAACGCGGTGGCGTCGCTGATCGGGGCCCCGGTGACGATCGAGGACCGCAGCTCGCGCGTCCTCGCGTTCTCGGGGCGCCAGGACGAGGCCGACTCGTCCCGCGTGGAGACGATCCTCGGCAGGCAGGTCCCCGCGCGGTACTCGCAGATGCTGGAGGCGCGCGGGGTGTTCCAGCAGCTCTACCGCAGTGACGAGCCCGTCTACATCGACGGACTGCCCGCCGACGACGGCACGTTCTGCCTGCCTCGGGTCGCCGTCGCGGTCCGGGCCGGCGACGAGGTGCTCGGCTCGATCTGGGCCGCGGTCCGTTCCCCGCTGCCTGCTGACCGTTCGCAGGCGTTCTGCGACGCGGCCAAGCTCGTGGCGTTGCACATGATGCG
>NZ_VSRL01000614.1 GCF_012184385.1 Lentzea indica | reverse complement strand
TCCCGTCGTCCGGCATGTCGTCCGGGAGGGCCTTGGCCCAGCGTTCGACGTCCTCCGGGGTGACGACCTTCTTCAGGTGCGCGGACATGTAGGGGCGCAGCTCGACCTCGGGGGTCTGCTTCTCGCCGACCCACATCAGGTCGCTCTTGACGTAGCCGTACAGACGCTTGCCGCCGGTGTAGGGGCTGGAGGCGGCCGTGCGGGCCACCGCGTCCGTGACCAGGTCGATCTGGGGCTTCTTGTCGGCCAGCTCGCCGTACCAGATCTCGATGACACCGTCGTCGCGGGTCATCGTCACCTCGACCTTGCGGTCGGCGTCGATCCGCCAGAAGGCGTGCTCGGACTCCAGGGGCCTGACCTTGTTCCCGTCGTTGTCCAGCACCCAGGTGTGGGACTGGTACTCCAGGAAGTCCCTGCCGTCATGCGTGAAGGTGACCTCCTGACCGAAGTTGCACTTCTCGGAGCCGGGGAAGTCGTGCACGCCCGCACCGGCCCAGTTGCCGAGCAGGAAGGCGAGCGGGACGAGGTCCTTGTGGAGGTCGGAGGGGATCTCGAT
>NZ_VSRL01000613.1 GCF_012184385.1 Lentzea indica | reverse complement strand
CTCAGCGGAACGCTGACACCCGCCGACGCACCGGACTTCCTGCGTGCCGCGGACGTCCTGACGTGGGCGGGCAGACTGGACGAGGCACCTGCACCACACCAACCTGGTCATAGGCGATGGCGCAGCGCGCGCAACACCTTCCGGCGCTCGGCGCGGCCCACTCCACCCGGTCGGTGGTCGTTCGCCACCTCGGCAGACTGGACGCCGCGGCACGAGATGCGCGCACCGGCGTCGACCTGCTCACCCGCTGCGGTGCGGCGACGGACGGCGCCGTCCTGGCGCAGGCCGACGTCCTGATCGAGCTCGGCGACCACGCGGAATGCGCGGAGCTGCTCGTTCAACTGCCGGAGTCGTGGGTGGCCAGGCTGGCCAGCGGACGGCTGCGTGCGGCGACCGGGATGGCCGGCAGTGCGGTCGACGATTTGCTGGAGTGCGGAAAACTGGTGGCGCACCAGGACATCGGCAATCCCGCGGTGGCGCCGTGGCGGTCGGAGGTCGCGCTGGTCCTGCACAGCACCGGTCGCTCGGCCGACGCACTCGCGCTGGCGCGGGACGAGG
>NZ_VSRL01000612.1 GCF_012184385.1 Lentzea indica | reverse complement strand
TCTCACGGCTGTTGTCACCCCTGACGGCACGCGCTGGCGTTACAGATACGATCCGCTGGGCCGACGCATAGCGAAACAACGTCTGGCCGAGAGCAGTGAAATCGTGGTCGAGCAGGTGGACTTCGTCTGGGACGGCAGCAGTCTGTGTGAGCAGACCGCTTTTCACGCCGGCATGGCTGAAGCGATCACGCTCACGTGGGACCACGATGTCTGCGCCCCTTGGCGCAGACCGAACGTAAGACAACTGTTGATGCCGACACGGCGCAACAGGAGATTGACCGTCGCTTCTATGCCATCGTCACTGATCTCGTCGGTACTCCTACCGAACTCGTCGATGAACAGGGCAACATAGGCTGGCGCACGCGCACAACGCTATGGGGCTGCACTGTTTGGAACCGCGGGGCTGATGCTTACACTCCACTCCGCTATCCGGGTCAATATCACGATCCCGAGACCGGCCTTCACTACAATTACTTCCGCCACTACGACCCGGAAACCGCTCGCTATCTCACGCCCGACCCGCTCGGTCTCACTCCTGCCCCGAATCCTGTCACCTACGTTCAC
>NZ_VSRL01000611.1 GCF_012184385.1 Lentzea indica | reverse complement strand
ATGCTCTGACCTTCGACCGCTTGAAAGCTTGCATGTGCTTTGGCGTCGCCGACGTTCCAGTCAGACGTGACCAAGATGCGCTCAGCATTGACTTCGAGTACATCTGTGATTTGCATTTCGAGTTGTCCGTTTGGGTCGTGTGGGCCCAGTTGCGACCCTTGGCTCAGGTTGACTACTGCCCGCTTACCTAGGCCCTCAGCCACCTCAAAAACATACCGAACTGCGTCGGTCACATTGGCCGTGCTCGGGAACACTCCACGCGCCGCAGCAAGTTTCACGACGATCAGGTCTGCTGAACTGGCAACGCCGACACAATATCCCCCGGCTCCCCAGCCGTTGCTCGCGATGATGCCGGCCACCGCCGTGCCGTGCCCGGTGGTATCGACCGTAGGGAGAGCCGCCGACGACCCCAAAAAATGGAGGCCGATTGCGGCTGCGTCCCACTCGCTCCCATAGTTGTACGCCGCCGGGCCCTGCCCGATGGAAACTCCCTGGTCCCACAGTCGAAGGATCCGGGTTTGACCCCCAGGCCCGATGAGGCTGGGATGGGTGACATCCACTCCTGAGTCGATG
>NZ_VSRL01000610.1 GCF_012184385.1 Lentzea indica | reverse complement strand
ATCGCGCAAGAGCTGGATAAGCAGGGAGTGGGGTTCACTTCCGATATCCAACAGAAGCCCTTCGAGTATGCGCGCTTGCACCCGAACGAAACGGTCTTCGAGGCCGTAGAGCGCATGACGCGCCGCCAGCCGATGCTTCTTCAAGGCATGCCGGACGGCTCGATCAAGATGACGAAGGGCGGCTCGGCCGGATCGAACTCTCCGCTGATGGAGGGCATCAACATCCTGGCTGGCAGCGCCGCATTCGACGATGGCGACCAGCACAGCGAATACAAGGTCAAGGGGCAGCGCGTCTACGGGACCGACAAGAAGTCGCTTCAGATCGTTGCCACGGAGAAGGACCCGTCTGTCAAGCGCCATCTCCCCAAGCACATTCACCAAGAGTCTGACATCGACGAGCAGACCGCGAAGGATCGCGCCCGCCATCACAAGAACCGCCAGCAAGGCGAGAGCGTCACGGCGCAGATCAAGTCGCAGTCGTGGTTCGATCTCGGCGGTCAACTCTGGAAGGCAAACGGCCTTGTCTACGTTCAGTCACGCGTCCTGAAGCTACAGCCAACAGATGCTACATCAAGAAG
>NZ_VSRL01000060.1 GCF_012184385.1 Lentzea indica | reverse complement strand
TCCACGGCGAACCGCGGCGCCGTCCAGCCACCGCCACGCACGGCGGTGGCGATCTGATCGGCGAGCCGGGCCGGCGGCACCACGAAACCGAGGGTCAGTCCCGGCGCGATCCGCTTGGACAGGCTGTCGACGAGCACCGTGCGGTCCGGCGCGAGCGCGGCCAGTGGAGGCTCGTCGCACAGGAACGTGTAGACGCCGTCCTCGATCAGCGGCAGGTCCAGTTCCTCCAGCACCGCAACGACTTCCGCGCGGCGCGCGTCCGGCATCGTGATGCCGAGCGGGTTGTGCAGGGCCGGCTGGAGGTAGACCGCGCGCACCGCCGACGTGCGCAGTGCGTCGGGAAGCACGCCCTGGTCGTCCATCTCCAACGGCACCGCTGTGATCCCGAGCCGGGTGGCGATGGTCCGCACGACCGGATAGGTGAGCTCCTCGACTCCGAGCCGCCCGCCGACCGGGACCACCGCCGCGATGGTCGCCGCCAGCGACTGCTTTCCGTTGCCGGTGAAAAGGATCTGGTCCTGCTTCGGCCGCCATCCGTTGCGCGTCAACAGGTCCGCGGCGGCGGCTCGGGCAGGAGCGGTGCCCGTCACGCCGCCCGCCCGCAACGCGTCCGCGAGCACGTCCGGTCGCAGCATCGTGGCCAGGCTGCTCGCGAGAAGTGCCGCCTGCTCGGGCAGCACCGGGAAGTTCAGCTGCAGATCCACCGGCGCGCCGCCGGGATCGACCAGCGCGGGTTCCGCCGCGTGCGCCCGCACGAACGTGCCACGGCCGACCTCGCCGATGACGAGCCCGCGACGCCCCAGCTCGCCGTACACCCGCGCCGCCGTCGAGTTCGCGATGCGGTGGCGCCGGGCGAACACGCGTTGCGGTGGCAGTCGCTCGCCAGGCCGCAGCCGCCCGGCCGCGATGTCGGCCGCCACGGCGTCGGCGATCCGGTGGTAGTCCCGCACATCAGCCCCAATTGCACCGAGAGCAATGTTTTCATTGTACCGAGCTGAGGCCGTGGTTACGGTCGGATTCATGAGCACCGCGAACGTCAACGGGATCACCATCGGCTACGACGACGAAGGCACCGGCGACGCGTTGGTGCTGGTACACGGCCATCCCTTCGACCGCTCGATGTGGCGTCCGCAGGTCGAGCACTTCAGTGCGGCGGGGTGGCGGGTGATCGCCGCGGACCTGCGCGGCTACGGCGAGAGCACGGTCGTCCCCGGCATCACGCCGCTGCCGGTCTTCGCCTCCGACATCGCGGCGCTGCTCACCCACCTCGGCGTCGAGAAGTTCGTGCTGGGAGGTCTTTCGATGGGCGGGCAGATCGTCATGGAGTGCGCGCGTACGTTCCCGGACCGCCTTCGCGGCCTGATCCTGGCCGACACGTTCGCGCACGCGGAAACCGAGGCCGGGCGCAGGACGCGTCACGAGATGGCGGACCGGCTGCTGCGCGAGGGCATGTCCGGCTACGCCACCGAGGTGCTGTGGAAGATGGTGGCACCGCACAACATCGCCGCCGGCGAGCACGTCTCCCGGATGATGCACAACGCTCCGCCGGCGGGTGCCGCCGCGGCGCTGAGGGGCCGCGCGGACCGTCCTGACTACACCGAGACGCTCGGCGCCATCACGGTGCCGACTCTGGTGGTGGTCGGCAGCGACGACGAGTACACCCCGGTCGCGGACGCGGAGTACATCCGCGAGCAGGTTCCAGGTTCGGCGCTGGTCGTGGTCGACGGCGCCGCGCACATGCCGAACCTGGAACGCCCTGAGGAGTTCAACAAAGCGGTGGCCGAACTTCTAGCGCAGACCTGAGCCGATGCCCGTGAGCCCGCGGACCTCCATCTCGGACTGCTTGGCGGGGTCCGCCGGCTCCTTGCTCAGGATCGTGCCCAGGAAACCGGCCAGGAACGACAGCGGGATCGACACGATGCCGGGGTTGCTCAGCGGGAAGTACGAGAAGTCGGCGTCGGGGAACATCGACGACTTCGACCCGGAGATGGCGGGGGAGAAGACGATGAGCAGCACGCAGGACGTGAGACCGCCGTAGATGCTCCACAACGTGCCGCGCGTGTTGAACCGCTTCCAGAACAAGGAGTACAGCAGCGTCGGCAGGTTCGCGGACGCCGCCAAGGCGAACGCCAGAGCGACCAGGAAGGCGATGTTCTGACCGTTCGCCGCGATACCACCGACAATCGCCAGCACGCCGACGCAGACCGCGGTGATCCGCGCGACCCGGACCTCGTCACGCGGATTCGCCTCACCGTGCTTGATGACGTTCGCGTAGACGTCGTGCGCGAACGAAGCCGACGCGGTCAGCGTGAGACCGGCGACGACGGCGAGGATCGTGGCGAACGCGACCGCGCACACGATGCCGAGCAGTACCGTGCCACCGATCTGGAACGCCAGCAGCGGCGCGGCGGAGTTCTCGCCACCGGGAGCGCCGGTGATCTTGTCGGTGCCGACCAGTGCCATCGCGCCGAAGCCGATGACCAGGGTGCACGAGTAGAAGATCACCATCATCCACGTCGCCCACACGACGGACCTGCGGGCTTCCTTGGCGTTCGGCACCGTGTAGAAGCGCATCAGCACGTGGGGGAGCGACGCGGTGCCCAGCACCAGAGCGAGCGCCAGCGACAGGAAGTCGATCTTCGAGAGGTCGGACGCGCCGTACTTCACGCCCGGCGAGAGAACGGCCTCGCCCAGCGGCGACTTCTGCGTCGCGCGGTCGAGCATCGCGGACATGTCGAAGCCGAACTTGCCGATCAGGAAGATCGTCAGCAGCGACACGGACAGGATCAGCAGGATGGCCTTGATGATCTGCACCCACGTGGTGCCCTTCATGCCACCGACCAGCACGTACAGCACCATGACGATGCCGACGACCGCGATGATGATCGCCTGGCCGACGGTGCTGTGCACGTCCAGCAGCAGCGCCATCAGACCGCCGGCGCCCGCCATCTGCGCGATCATGTAGAAGAGCGAGATCACCAGCGTCGCGTTCGCCGCGGCCGCGCGCACGGGGCGCTGGCGCATGCGGAACGCCATGACGTCGCCCATCGTGTAGCGGCCGGTGTTGCGCAGGCGCTCCGCGATGAGCATCAGGCCGATCAGCCAGGCGACGACCCACCCGATCGAGTAGAGGAAGCCGTCGTAGCCGTTCACGGCGATGGCACCCGAGATGCCCAGGAACGACGCGGCGGAGAGGAAGTCACCCGACAGCGCGATGCCGTTCTGGGTACCGGTGAAACTGCTGCCCGCCGCGTAGTAGTCCGACGCACTGACGTTCCGCGTCGAGGCGCGGTACACGATGTAAAGCGTCAGAAGAACGAAGATGCCGAAGACGGACAGGTTGATCGCGGTGTTCGTCCCGGTCACGCGAGCTCCTCATCGGTTTCCGCGAGCGCGCGCACCTTCTCGACCTGCGGGTCGAGCCTCTTCTTGGAGTAACGGGCGTACGCCATTGTGATGATGATGGTGGTGACGAACTGGAGGAATCCCATCGTCAAGCCGACGTTCACCGTTCCGAACAGAGGAGTGCTCATGAAGTCGGCGGCGTAAGCCGAAAGCAATACGAACGTGACGTACCAAGCGAGGAACAGCAGTGTCGCGGGGAGAATGAATCGCGTCACCCGGCGCTTCAGCGCGAGAAAATCCTCACTCGTTTGGATGGCACCGAAATCAGGCTCACCGTCACCATCCACAAGCAATGAGTGACGGGGGTCGTCAAAGGTCGCGAAACCGGGGCTCGCCGGGCGTGACACGGAGGGCAGCGCCTTCGTCATCAACCGCTCGCATTCGTTACGGGGAGTACCCGGCGAGCGCCTGCGCGGCAGCTGCAGCCGGACCGGGGGTGGAGGGCGCAAGCGTAACCACGCGTGGCGATGAGTCAATCCCTGGAGCTGTGAGGACCACCCCATGAGGTGGGCTGTCACGGTGGGTGATCGGTTGAGCACTCCTCAGGTCGTTGTCGCGTCACGTTCTCTGGCCTACTATCCGCTCACACCCGATACGGCCGATCTGGATATCGAG
The DNA here is from genome assembly GCF_012184385.1 of Lentzea indica. Taxonomy (GTDB): domain Bacteria; phylum Actinomycetota; class Actinomycetes; order Mycobacteriales; family Pseudonocardiaceae; genus Lentzea; species Lentzea indica. The sequence continues at coordinate 36,330 of NZ_VSRL01000060.1, read as the reverse complement.
CTGGGGGTGTCTCGACTCGCGGGGATTCACCAGGCCAGGAGGTAGCCGATAGTGGGGCACTTCGAGCGCGCCTTGGGGATCATTTCGTGAATGTCGAGTGGAGAAAGATCAGCGACTGGCGCAACTGGCGCCTGCCCGTCAAGCTCGGCGTCGTGCTGCTGGTGCCGGTGGCGGTCGCCGTCGGCGCGGGCGCACTGCAGATCTCCGGCTACGTCGACCGGTCGAACAACTACGTGCAGATGCAGGGCCTGGTCCGCCTTCGTGCCGATCTCGCGCCTTTGATCTCCAGCGTCCAGCAGGAACGCACCCTCGCGGCCCAGAGCGCGACCAGCGGTTCCGGTGTCGGCGCCTACCAGAACCAGATCAGCGCCACCGACAACGCCGCCGCGACCGTCCGCCGCCGCGTCGAACGCACGGACGGGCTGAGCGACGTCGCGCGCAACCGCTTCACCGAGCTCGGCGGTCAGCTCGAGACCATGAAGAACCTGCGGGAGAAGGTCTCGCAGGGCGGCGACGGCGGCGACCCGTCAGGGGGCACCGCGGGCTACTCCGCGGTCGTGAAGTCGTTGCTGGACTTCGAACAGACGCTCATCAGCCAGTTCGGCGACGAGGCCATCTCCGGCACCGCGCTCGCGCTGCACAACATGGTCATCGCGCAGGAGCAGGTCTCGCTGCAGCACGCGATCGTCTTGGCCGGGATCGGCAGGGCCAAGCTGCTCGGCCCCGAGGTCCGCATGCTGGAACAGTCCGACATCCGGCTGCAGGACCGGCTCAACGACTTCCAGGCCATCGGCACGATCGAGCAGCGCCGCACCTACGACCAGACGGTGACCGGTGCCGCCGTCGCGAACCGTTCCGCTCTCGTCGAACGCGCGCTCACCCAGCCCGACGGCACACCTGCGCCCACGACGCGTCCCGGTCAGCCCAAGCCTCCGCCCTCGTTCGGCATCGCCGTCGACGACTGGAACAAGTCGTCGGGCACCACCGCCCGGCTGATGGAGCAGGTCGTCCGCCAGCTGCAGGACGAGCTCGCGAACTCGGCGGCCGTGCTGCAGGACGAGACGTCCAACAAGGCGGGCGCCGCCGCGGTCATCCTGCTCGCGATGCTGCTCATCGCCGGCACGCTCGGCTTCGTCATCGGCCGCTACCTGCTGCGCTCGCTGTCCGAGCTGCGGCACTCCGCGCTCGACGTGGCGCACCACCACCTGCCGGAGGTCGTCGCCGCGATCCGCGCCGACCGCAAGCCGGACACCGAGATCGAGGCGGTGCCGGTGCACACGACCGAAGAGTTCGGTCAGGTGGCGCGCGCGTTCGACGCCGTGCACGAGCAGGCGATCCGTTCCGCCGTCGAGCAGTCGTCGCTGCGGTCGGGCATGAAGAACATCTTCGTCAACCTGTCGCGCCGCTCGCAGGGCCTCGTCGAACGCCAGCTCAAGCTCATGGAGGAGCTGGAGCGCCACGAGGAGAACCCCGAGCAGCTCGCCAACCTCTTCAAGCTCGACCACCTCGCGACGCGCATGCGCCGCAACAACGAGAACCTGATGGTGCTCTCCGGCACCGACGTCGCGCGCCGGTTCCACCAGCCCGTTCCGCTGGCCGACGTGCTGCGCGCCGCCGCGTCGGAGATCGAGCACTACCAGCGAGTCGTGGTGAAGTCGACGCCGTCGGTGGAGATCGTCGGCTACGCGGCCAGCGACCTCGTCCGTCTCGTCGCGGAGCTGCTGGACAACGCCGCGGCGTTCTCCGCGCCCACCACCCAGGTCGTGATCGGCTCGCGGGTCGACCAGCAGGGTGCCGTGCTCGTCGAGGTCGCCGACCAGGGCATCGGCATGGGTCCGGCAGAGCTGACCGAGGCCAACGAGCGACTGTCCTCTGGTACAGAGGACGACGTGCCGGTCTCGCGTCAGATGGGTCTGTTCGTCGTCGGCCGCCTCGCGACCCGGCACGGCGTCACCGTCCGGCTGCGCGGAGCGGGAGAGGGCCGTGAAGGCCTGCGGGCGCTCGTGCTCGTGCCGTCGGAGCTCGTCCGCTCGCACGAGGAGGCCGCGGCACCTGCCCAGCCGCGCCACGCCGCACTGCCCCAGCCCAAGCAGATCGCCAAGCAGCCGCACGTGGTCGTGAAGACCCCGAACCTGGCTCCGCAGCCCGCGCCGGCACCGGCCATCGAGCACCAGCGCGAGTCGGCGGAGTGGATGTCGTTCCGCGGCGCGGCGATCGACGAGTCCATGCCTCAGCATCCCCCGCGCCACGCACCGGCTCCGGAGAAGCCCGTGCCGGCTGAGACACCAAATGAGACGACGTCTTCCTGGTTTTCCGGCAGCGGAGTCTCCGGCGAAACGGTCAACGGTGATCATTCGCCGGCAACGCCCCACCCACCTGCGTCGTCACCGTCCGTAGTGGCGTCCTGGTTCGGCAAGAAGCCAGGCGGGACGGTCTGGGAGCAGGCCGGCGACCCCGTCACGGACGCCGGCGAGACCGATGCCGGGTTGCCGAAACGCGCGCCGCGTAAGAATCTGCTTCCCGACCTCGCGGAACGTCCCGAGAACGGCACACGCCCTGCTGTGGGCCCGAAGCGCGATCCGGAACGAGCACGAGGCTTTCTCGCCAGCTACCAGACGGGCCTGCGTCAGGCACCGCTGGGCAGCAACGGGAATGGAAACGGCCAGGGGAACGGCCAGTGGAACGGGGAGAAGGCATGAGCACGCCTCAATCGCGCCAGGTGGACCAGTTCGGCTGGCTCATCACGAACTTCACCGATCGCGTGCCCGGTGTCGCGCATGCGATCGTGATCTCGGTGGACGGCCTTTTGCTCACGAAGTCGACAGGTCTGCCGCCGGACCGCGCCGAGCAGCTCGCCGCCATCTCGTCTGGCGTCACGGCGCTCACAATGAGTGCCTCGCGCTGTTTCGAAGGCGGCGGAGTGTTGCGCACCGTGATCGAGATGGACTACGGGATCATGCTTCTCATGTCCATTCGAGACGGGTCTTGTTTGGCGGTTCTCGCCGCCCCCGACAGCGACGTCGGCCAAGTCGCCTACGAGATGACAGTGGTCGTCGACCAGGTTGGCCAGATCCTCACCCCCGAACTGCGAGCGCAGCTGCACAGCGTGAGGTGATCATGAGTTCGGCCGCTGACGCGCACCGGCGACGCAGGCGGGCTGAGACGCCCGCCGAGCAGACGTTCGCCGACCTGATGAACGGGTTTTCCCTGGACTCGGGTCGAAAGCGAGCGCACACGGCGTCCCCTGTGCCCGCGCGTGAAGCGACTCCCGTTGTACCGCAAGAAGAAACACCGGCCTTCGAGCCGCCCGTCCAGGAGGCTCCCGACGCCTCGATCGTTCGTGCATATGCCTGGACGGGTGGGCGCACACGGTCGAACATCAACCTCGAGATCGAGACACTTGTCTCCGCCAATGATCAGAGTCGGCAGTCTGCAGGTATCTTGCAGGCTGAGCACCAACACGTAGTCGAGCTGTGCCGCTCGCCGCGATCCGTCGCGGAGGTGGCCGCACTGATGCGTCTCCCGCTGGGAGTCGCCAAGGTGTTGCTCGGCGACATGGCGGAACGAGGTCTGGTGGACGTGCACCAGACCGCTTCCGCGGGCGGTGTCACGCCGGACCTCGGGTTGATGGAGAGAGTGCTGAGTGGACTACGTCGGCTCTAGATTTCCCGACTTCGGGCCCCCTGGGCCGCCTGGTCGGGAGCTGACCTCGGCCAAGATAGTCGTCGCTGGAGGCTTCGGCGTCGGCAAGAGCACCTTCATCAGGTCCATCGTGGAGAACGATCTCCTCACGATGACCGCACTCCCACCGGAGCGCGCGGGTCTGGTCACCGAGCTGGTGCGCATCCAGTTCGGCCGGGTGTGGCTCGACCCCGGCCTCGCGCTGCACCTGTTCGTGGCCCCGCAGTGGCAGGACCCGCGCGCCGGCTGGAGCGACGTCGTGCGCGGCGCGGTCGGTGCCGTGGTGCTGTTCGACGTGATGCGTCCCGCGGACTCCGTGGACGCCATGCGGTACTTCGAGGACCACCGGATCCCGTACGTGCTGGCGTTGAACAACGTGCACGCGTCCGTCCGGTCGGACGTGAAGGCCATCATCCGCGGGATGGGCATCGCTCCCGAGGTGCCGGTCGTGAACTGCGACCCGCGCGTGCGGCTCTCGGTGCGCGAGACGCTGATCTCGCTGACCGAGCACGCGAAGCTCGACCGGTGGCGGCGCCGGGCCGGTCCCGACGAGACCACACCTCTCGCGCCTGTCTGCTGACAGCGTTCTCCTCCGCCACACCGCATCGCGGCCGTAACCTGCCACCGAGGCGGCTGTGAGCGGAGGATTTGCGTGAGTGGTGAACCGGGGCGCATCAGGCGAGCGGTGCAGGCGTTCGTCAGCGACGAGAACCTGGACCTGTACGCACTCGCGGTCGTCGGGCTGCTGTTCACGATTCTCGGTGTGACAGGGCTTTCCGACGTCAAGACGCTGGCCTCTGCCGTGCTGGGCCTCCTGGCGATCCTCGCGTTCTCGCAGATCAAGACGAGGAAGCTGACCCAGCGGATGAGCCGGGCGCTGGCCGGCGCGGTCACGCTGCGCACGGATTTTCCGCCGGACCTGATCGCTCGCCGGGCGGCCGCGTCCGACATCCTCCTGATCGGTCGCACCATGACGAGGACCGTGCAAGGCCTGCGCACCGACATGCCCGCTGTTCTGAAAGCCGGCGGGCGCGTGAGAGTCCTCGTGCTCGACCCCACCGACGAGCCGCTCATGCTGACCGCGGACCGCCACCGCTCGCACCCGCAGGGCGTCGACCGCCTGAGCACCAGGATTCGGGCGACTCTGGACGACCTCACCGCGTTCCGGGAGCGGCATGGCGGCCGGCTGGAGATCCGGGTGCTGTCCAGCATCCCGTCGATGGGCTACAACTGCCTGGACGTGCAGAAGCCGAATGGTGTCGTGTGCGTGCAGCACTACGAGTTCCACGCGGAGGGCGAAGCGGCCCCGATCATGGTGTTCTCGAAGGAGGATGCTCCCTGGTACCAGCACTTCGGCGCGGAGGCCGAACGGCTGTGGGAGTCCGGCGTCGAGTGGCCCCTGAGTGCGCGAGCCTGGTCGGAGCGCGCCCGTCGCCCCGTGTTCAGCGAGGAGTTCGGTCCGGAACTCACCGACGTGCTCGACGCCGCCGACGAAGTGCTGATCACCGGAATGGCCAGGAACGCCTTCTTGAACGCGCAGTTCGGCAAAGTGGAGGCACGCCTGCGCAACGGGCAGGCCGTGCGGTTCCTGCTCGTCGACCCGTCCGTGCCGACCGTGGACGTGATGGCGGAGCGGTACTACGCGGAACGCTCCGCCGACACGGCCAGAGAACGAATCCGCGCGAGCCTCCGGCTGCTCGGCGAGCTGAAACGGCTCACCAAGGGCGATCTCTCGGTGCGGCTGACGAGTCATCCGCTGTCCACCGGTGTGATCGCGGTGGGCAGCGGAGGTGCGCAGGCCGCTGTGTACGTGGAGTACTACACCTACCAGGCGCCCGGCGAACCGAAGTTCGTCCTGCATCCCGGTGACGGCTTCGGCTTCCAGTCACTTCTCGGTGAGGCGGAAGCACTCTGGGCCGGCGCGAAGCCGCACGCACTCGATTGACGCCGACGGTCAATTTCCGCGAATCGGCCTCAGGTCGGAAAGCTGCTGGGTGTGCCCTGGCACGTGGCTCTCAGCGAGACCGTTGACGAGATCGGCGAGCGAGACCGGTTGGTCCAGGACGACCTGGTCGTTGGACATCAGGAATGACGGCACCAGAACAGAAGCGGCCTTCTCGCTGAGCTGGTCCGCGATGTCGCAGAGGACGGCGGCCTGGCTGCGGACGTGAGCGATCAGCTCGGCCCTGCCGGTGTGCTCGGCGATGATCCGGTCGAGGTTCCAGCCGTCGAGGCAGATCCGGTTGTCGAAGGTGGGCCGCGAGCCGGACACGACTCCCAGTGCGACAGCGGCGGTCGCGGCGTCGACGCTGAGGACGTGGGCCAGCACCTGATCGGCGTTCCACCCTCCGTCGGCGGCGTCGCCGAGGTCGGGGGCCGCCGCCACTTCAAGGAACTTCTCGTAGGCGCTGCGCAGTGCGGTCGTGTCCATCGGTACGTCCTTGTCGGTGTCGGGATTAAGTGCAACCGATGGTTGCACTAGCGTCTCCAATCTGCAACCCCGGGGTTGCAAAAGTGTTGACAAGATCGCTACGATGACTTCAGTGTCGACCGAAAGGGATCACTGATGAGCGTGGGCAGGGAAACCCGGCTGTCCGCCTGGATCGAGCGGTTCGCGGCCCACTTCGCCGAGGAGGGCATCCCGTTGATCGGCGGCCGCATCCTCGGCTACCTGCTGGTCTGCCAGCCGGTCGAGCGCACCGCCGCCGAGCTTTCCCAGGAGCTGGAGGCCAGCAGCGGGTCGATCAGCACGAACCTGAAGTACCTGGTCACCGTCGGCCTGGTGACCAAGCGGACCAGGCGCGGCAGGCAGGCGGCCGAGTACCGGATCAACGAGAAGGCCTGGACGGAGTTCGTGCAGCGCAAGCTCAACGCGATCGCCAGCGTCCAGACGCTGACCGACGACGGCATGCGGTTGCTCAGCGGCGACCCGGAGCGCGCGATGCGGCTCAGGACCGTCGACCATCTCTACGGTTGGCTCTCAGAGGAACTTCCCGCTTTGTGGGAGCGCAGGCCCGCGTCACCGAAGTAGCGTGGGTGCCATGTGGCACCCGTTTCGCGATGACATCGAGTACTACGAGGAACGAGCCAGGGGACTGCTCGCCTCCGCGTGGGACGGCGTGCCCGGTGCGCTCGAGGTGTTCGACGACGTACCGCTGACGGACGAGGGTGCTCACATCGTGCTCGCGCAGGCCCACGGTTGTCAGGACTGGAAGGCGCTGAAGGCGAACATCCGCAAGCCGCGCCCGTTCGCCCGCGCCTACCAGGCCATCGAGATGCAGAACCCCGGTGAGCTCAAGGCGATCATCACGCGGGACCCGTGGCTGGTGAAAGCCAGCGGTACCAACGGGAACGACCTGCTCGGGCTCTCCGCGGCCAAGTGCGACGAGCGTCTGGTCCAGGTGCTGCTCGACGACGGCGCGGACGTCGATCACCAGAACGTGCACGGCTGGACGGCACTGCACCAGGCCGCCTACGCCAACCTTCCGCATCTGGCCCAGTCGCTGCTCGACAAGGGTGCCCGCACCAACCTCGACGCACGCGGCGAAGGCGGCACACCGCTCACCGTCGCGTTGTTCTGGGGCAACAGGGAAGTAGCCGAACTGCTGGCGCAGCACGGAGTTCAGCCGCCGAACCTGCGCACGGCCGCGGGCTTGGGCAACCTCGACCTCGCGGCCGAACCGGAGGCCAAGCGCGGCTATTACCGCCCGCACAGCGGTTTCCCACGCTGGTGGCCGACCAACGACCCGCAGGAAGTGCTCGACGAGGCCCTGTCCTGGGCCGCGCGCAACGACCGCACCGAGGTGCTGGGCGACCTGCTGAAGCGCGGCGCCAGGATCGACGCGGACGTCTACCGCGGCACGGCGCTCGCGTGGGCGGCGTGGTGCGGGCTGGAGAACGCCACCCGCACGTTGCTCGACCTGGGTGCGAACCCCAACCAGCGCACGGGTTTCGGCGGCCCGATGCACGGCGAGGGCGTGACGGCGCTGCACCTCGCGGCCGAGCGCGGCCACCTGCCGATCATCCGGATCCTGCTCGACGCGGGCGCCGACCGGACCATCACGGACGCGAACTACGACTCGACGCCCGCGAACTGGGCAGGGCACAACGACAACGCGGAGGCTCAGGCCTTGCTGAGCGCCTGATCGCCGGCGGGCAGCTCCACCTCGTGCGTGCGCTCGCGCGAAGAAGTCCACAGCGCCGCTGTGGCAACGACAACCGCACCGGCGCCCAGCACGTGGATCGACACGAGCACCTCCGGCACGCCGGTCCAGTACTGGACCATGCCCAGCGCGCCCTGAGCGAGCACGACGCCCACGAGCGTCCAGTACGGGCGGGTCCGCGTGAAGAACCCGACCGCGACCAGCAGGCCCAGGAACAGGAACAGCAGGTCCGCGTGGATCTGCGCGAGGGTCGCCACCTCGACGCCCAGGCGAGGCGTCGAAGCGTCACCGGCGTGCGGCCCTGCGGCCGTCACCCACGTGCCCGCGAGCAGCAGCGCGCCCAGCACGGTGGCCATGACGACCTGGAGCTTCATCAACGGAGCCGGCACCAGCAACCGCGCCGGACCGTCGCCCTCGGACAGCGAACTGACGAGCAGCACGGCCAGCCACACCAGGGCCATCGAGATCATGAAGTGAACGGACACGGTGTACCAGGCGAGACCTGTCAGCACCGTGATGCCGCCGACGACCGCCTGCAGCGCCACACCACCGAGCTGGATGAGTGAGAGCGTCAAGACCCGCTTGCGTCGCGGCAGGTTGAACCACGCCGCCAGCACGCACAGACCCGCGATGACGCCGACGACACCCGTCAGCGTCCGGTTGCCGAACTCGACCCACTGGTGCAGGGCCGCGACCTCGGGGTGCTGCACTGGAACGACGCTGCCCTCGACGCACTCCGGCCACGTGGGGCAGCCGAGACCGGAGCCGGTCACGCGGACGATCGACCCGGTGACCGCGATTCCGGCCTGCGCGATGACGACGGCAATCGCGAGCGCGCGCTGCCAGGAAACGAGGAGAGCGGTCAGCTTCGACACGTCAACGATCGTAGGCGTGCTGTGTTGATTCCTAGGTGCCGGGGGCCTCGGTCGTGAGTGGTTTTGCCGCTAGGGCGGCCAAAACCACTCACGACCTCAGGTCAGACGAGTCGTCCGGGTAGCCAGAGCGCCGGCGACAACGCCCCAGGCCACGAGCACTGCGACCGGGCCTGCACCCGGTGCCGTGCCGTGCACCACAGAGGTTTCCAACGCCTGGGCCAGCGCGGCCGACGGCAGCAGGTGCACGAACCCGACGGGCACTGACAGCGCGACGCCCCCGACCATCAGCAGCACGAACCAGATGATGTTCGCCAGTGCCAGCACGATCTCCGCGCGGAGAGCCCCGCCGAGCAACACACCCAGCGCACCGAACGTCAGCGTGCCCAGGATGATCAGCAGCACCATCCACGGCAGGCCGGAGAGCGGGAGCTTCCAGCCCAGGATCAACGCCGTGACCGCCAGCAACGCGATCTGGATCGCCACGACGACCAGCGCCCCGCAGACCCGTCCCGCGACCAGCAGCCACCGGGGGAGCGCCGACGCCGAAAGCCGCTTCAGCACGCCGTAACGCCGGTCGAAGCCCAGAGCGATGGCCTGCCCGGTGAACGCCGAGGAGATGATCGCCAGCGCGAAGATCCGTGCCGTGGCGGAACCGACGCGCGGCTCCGGCATCGGGATCACCGGCATCAACGACAACGCCACTAGTAGCGCCAGCGGGATGATCACCGTCAGCAGGATCTGCTCGCCGTTGCGCAACGTCAGCATCGCCTCGGTGCGGGCGTGCGCGAACAGCATCTTCGGCAGCGAGCCACGGCCGGGCGCCGGCGTGAACGTGCCGGGAGCGAAGGTGGTCACGAACGCAGCTCCCTGCCGGTCAGCTCCAGGAAAACGTCTTCGAGGCTGCGCTTGGCCACCGTCAGCTCCTCGGCCAGCACACCCTGCTGCGCGCACCACGACGTGACGGTCGACACGACCTGGGGGTCGATCAACCCCTCCACGACGTACCCGCCACGCGTGGCCTCGCGCACCTTCAGTCCTTCCGGCAGTGCGGCGGACAGCAACGACGTGTCCAGGCCGGGCCGGGCGCGGAACCGCAGCTGCTGGTCGTCCGGCCGGTTCGCGGTGAGCTCGGCCGGCGAGCCCTGCGCGACGACCTTGCCCTCGTCGATGATCACGACGTTGTCGGCCAGCGCTTCGGCCTCGTCCATGAGGTGAGTCGTCAGCAGCACGGACACACCGTCGCCCTTCAGAGCACCCACGAGGTCCCACACCAGGCGGCGCGCCTGCGGGTCCATGCCCGCGGTCGGCTCGTCCAGGAAGACCAGCTCAGGGCGTCCGATCAACGCGCACGCCAGTGAGAGTCTTTGTTGCTGGCCGCCGGACAGCCGCTTGTACGGGGTGCGAGCCGCGCCGCCGAGCCCGAGGACGTCGATCAGCCACTTCGGATCCAGCGGGTTCGCCGCGCACGCCGCCACCAGGTGCAGCATCTCCTCGGCGCGGATGCCGGGGTAACCGCCACCGCCCTGCGGCATCACGCCGATGCGCGGGCGCAACGACTCGGAGCCGGGTTCGAGGCCGAGCACGCGCACCGTGCCGTCGTCGGCCGAGCGGAACCCCTCGCAGATCTCGACGGTCGTCGTCTTGCCCGCGCCGTTGGGCCCGAGCAGGGCGAGAACGGTGCCGGGCTGCTGAACGAGGTCGAGGCCGTCAACGGCGGTCTTCGAGCCGTACCTCTTGACCAGCCCCGACACTTCCACCGCAGGCTGGGGATTCGGGCTCACGAACGGTCAGCCTAGGCGGTCGTGACGATCTGCCCGAAGGCAGGGCTCGCCGTCCATTCCTGAAGGACCGCTGAAAAAGGTGGGGCTGGCCCTACCCCCGGGAGTCAGGGACACCTCAGGGTTTGCTCGGGGGAGTTCCCCATTGGTTGATCACCCACATCAGAAGAGACTTTTCACGTGCTCAAGACGGGGGCGGAAAGACGGGGACTGGTGGTCGGGGGGCTGGTGTTCTCACTGGTTCCGATTTTCTACCTGCATGTCGTGTCGGCAGGGCAGCTGAACCCGATCACGGACGTGATCAGCGACTACGTGTTCGTGCGCAACGGCACCGGATGGCTGGCCGCGACCTCTCTTAGCCTCGCGGCAGTCTCGGCGTTGCTCGCTGTCAACCTGCGCGGTGTAGGCAGGTCAGCGCAGTGGCTGATCGGCGTGTGGTCGGCGGGACTGACCGTGTCGACGATCTTCCCGACCGACCCCACGGGAGCACCGACGTCGTTGTCCGGCTACATCCACCGGTACGCCGGCGCGGTCATGTTCGTGGCGTTGCCCGCGGCCGGTGTGCTCATCGCGCGCAAATTTCCGGCTCTGCTCGGTGTCGCAATAACGGCGAGCGTCTCGAGCGCGGCGTTTCTGGTCAGCCATGTTTCGTTCGCCGGTTTCGAGGCGCGCGGGCTGACCGAACGCGTTTTGTTCGCATCGCTTTACGGACTCCTTTTCGCCATCGCGGTACTACAGGTGAGGCGCACCTCATGACCCTGCTCGCCATAACGCTCGCCGTGCTCGGCGCCGTGTGCTTCGCGCTCGCGGCACGCCTGCAGCACGACGCGATCGCCGAGACGGGTGCGCGCGTCGGCGTTCTCCGTCAGCCGCGCTGGCTCGGCGGGCTCGCCCTGCTCATCGCCGGTGCGGGCGTGCACGCGGCCGCGCTCGGCATGGCGCCGCTCACCGTCGTCCAGCCGATCGGTGTGCTCGCGATCGGCATGACCGCGCTGATGGACCGCCGTTTCCGCGAACTGCCGGCGATCCTGCTCACAACCGTGGGCGTGGGCGCGTTCGTGTTCCTCGCGTCCGGCAGTGCTACCGCGACCCAGGTCGCGCCAGACGCCGAGCTGACCGCAGGGTTCGTGGCCCTCGGTGCGATAGCGGTGCCTGGGGTGATCGCCGCCATGACGACCAACGCGCGCATCCGTGCCGTGGCGTTCGCATCGGCCGGAGGTGTCGCGTACGGGTACGTGTCCGTGCTCATGCGCGCCGTCTCGCAGTCGGTGCAGCAAGGCGGTTTCGGGCTCTCGCACGTGGCGTCCGTGCTCGGCATCGCCCTCTCGCTCGCGGTCGGTGGCTGGCTGGTCCAGCACGCCTACGCGGGCGGACCCCCTCATCTCGCCGTCGCCTGCCTGACCGTGGTGGATCCGCTGGTCGCGGTCGGCCTCGGTGCCTTCCTGCTCGGCGAGGCCGCGCACCTGTCCCCGTGGACCGGTGCCGCGCTCATCGCCTGCGCGCTCGCCGCCGCCAGCGGTGTGTTCGCACTCGCTCGTCAACCACAACGTGTACCGAACACTCGATCGGAGCTTCCCGTGAACACCTCCAGCGCGCTGCGCGTCGTCATCGCCGCCGACACGTTCCCGCCGGACGTCAACGGAGCCGCGCGCTTCGCGCAACGCCTGGCGGTCGGTCTGGCCGAGAAGGGTCACGACGTCCACGTCATCGCTCCCGACTCGCCGAAAGCCGCGGAGATCCCCGGTGTGACGGTCCACCGGCTGCGATCGCACCGGCTCCCGTTCTACCCGGACTTCCGGTTCTGCCTGCCATGGCAGGCGTCGAAGGCGGCCGACGAGCTGATCAAGTCGCTCAAGCCGGACGTCGTGCACGTCCAGGCGCACTTCGTGGTGGGCCGGTTCGTCCTGAACTCCGCGGTCGCCCAGGGAATTCCGACGGTCGCGACGAACCACTTCATGCCGGAGAACCTGTTCAGCCACGCGCACGTGCCGGCGTTCCTGCAGGGCATGGCCCGCAAGTTCGCCTACCGCGACCTGGCGCGCGTGTTCGGACGCGCCGACATGGTGACCGCGCCGACGCCGCGTGCCGTGCAGTTGCTGCACGAGAGCGGTTTCCCCGAGCGCGCGGTGCCGGTCTCGTGCGGCATCGACATCGCCCGCTACCAGCGTGAGGTCACCCACAACGACCGGCCGACCGCGCTGTTCGTCGGGCGGCTGGACGAGGAGAAGCGCGTCGACGAGTTCCTGCGGGCGCTGGCCCGCGTGCCCGGCGCGTTCGGCGAGATCGTCGGTGACGGCACGTGCCGCTCGGAGTGGGAGCTGCTGGCCCGCGACCTGGAGATCACGGACCGCGTGCGGTTCCACGGCTTCGTGTCCGAGGACGACCTGCTCGACGCGTACGCCCGATGCGACCTGTTCGTCATGCCCGGTGTCGCCGAGCTGCAGAGCCTCGCGACGATGGAGGCGATGGCCGCGGGCAAGCCGGTGATCGCCGCGAACGCCATGGCCCTGCCGCACCTCGTGCACACCGGCCGCAACGGCTGGCTGTTCGAGCCCGGCGACGTGAACCAGCTGGCCCAGCGCCTGCACACGCTCGTCCACGACGCGCCGATGCGCGCCAGGATGGGTGCCGCCAGCAGCGAGATCATCTCGCACCACGCGCTGGCGGCGACCCTGGAGCGCTTCGAGGGCCTCTACGCACGAGCGATGGGCCGCACGGCGCCGATCATCGCGCTTGCTGCCTGAGCTTCGCTTCGATTCGTTGCGCGACAACGAGTCCCGTGTGGGAGAGGGTGAGCTCCGAGGGGTGCTCACCCTCTCCCCGGATGAGGAACCGGTACAGCGAGGCGTGGCCCTCCAGCCGTTCGCGCAACGTCTCGGCGATGTCGCAGCCGTCCGGGTAGATCGCGGGAATCGCCTCGCTGACGAGCTGCCTGCGGATGCGGCGGCGTTCCACGCGGGGCACGTACCAGGACGTGATCAGCAGCAGCGTCAGGCCGAACGCCAGCGCCGTGCCGATCACCGCCTGCCAGCCCCATCCCGCGGGCTGGATGATCAGCAGCACGTCCGCGGCCGCGAGGTAGCCGAGGCCGTAGATCACGGCCCAGCCCGCGGTGGCGGCGGCGGGAGGCTCGGCGCGTTCCGTGCCCCAGACGCCCTCGACCCTGCGCCAGCGCTGCAGCGACTTGCCGCCAGACAGCGCCATCCGGATCCCGAACGCTCCACAAAGGATCGAAGTGGGGATCACCAGCCACGGCTTGGTGTGCAGCTCGAACTGCCACACCGTCCAGACCAGCCCCGCCACCGCCAGCGCCACGGCCGCCTGCTTCCAGCGGCGCTTGATGATCCGCAACGGCTTGAAGTCGGCCAGCACCGCGAGCGGTGTGCGGATCGGCGAGGGCAGCGAACCCAGGACGAGCAGTGCCGTGACGACCAGCGCGACACCGGCCACGGTGACCGTGCCGGTCGAGATCTCGGAGCGGTCGTCGGGCAGTCTGTCGACGGCTATGGCCGCCAACGGGATCACTGGTGACAGCAGCACCAGCCCGTGCAGCAGCGTGCCGCTTCTCAGTGCCGCGTAACCGAAGGCGGCGAGGAGACTGGCCGCACCGATCGCCGCGCCAGGACCGGCTGCCCAGGCCGGCAGCATGCGAACAGCGCCATGACCACGAGCGCGCCGCCGACGGCGAGGCCCAGGAGTCCCAGGAACTGCGCGAGCTTCCCGCCTCTGGTCAGGCCGGTGATCGTCCAGTAGGGGAGCAGCGCGGCTCCTCGCACGACGCGGGTCACCGGCCTCGCCGCGGCGAGCCCTGACCGTTCGGAGTCGGCGACCGTGACCGCGACAGCAGCTGCAGTCGCTGCCGTGCGGATCATCTGGTCCGACGCGGCTTCCTGCGTCAGAGGTTCGCGGCCGATGCCGGCGCGGTCGAACGCGTTGAGCGCCGCCATGCCGAGCGTGACCGTGTGCTGTTCGGGATATTCCAGGCGCCGCAACAGGTCCGCGTGCTCTTCGAGAAACAGCTCACCGCGCGAACGCTGGTCCGCGCCATCACCGCGGTCGGCGATGATGGCGGCCCGCAGCCGGGGGAGCTCCTCGCAGATGATCCGCCAGTGCAGGCCCCACGCGGCCAGCTCGGCGAGCTTCATCGACGACGGCGACAGCTCACCTTCAGCCTCGTAGATGCCCGTGAGCTCCTTCTTGGCTTCCTCGGCGCAGGCCGCGACCTGCACGGGCAGCTCGGGACCGAACATCGCCTCGACGACCTCGCCGACCACGGCTTCCGCACGCTGCTCCGGCGTGCGCTGGTCGCCTTCCGGACGACCGAGCGTGTCCATCCTGCGCAGCCTGCGCGGGTCGAACAGCACACGGCACAGCATCGTGGCGCCGTCGAGCCGTCCCCAGATCCAGTCGTTGACCCGCCACGACCGCTTGAGGAACCCGGAGAACCGCGACAGCGACGCGCCGCCGGCCTTGTCGTCCGCCGTGATCGACTGCTGCGCGAACGCGTTGCGCGTCTGCAGCGACACCTGCACCAGCTCGACCGCCGTGTCCATCCCGGTCGAGGCGTCGTCGGACAGGCACGTGCCCGCGACCTCCAGTGCCAGCAGACGGGACAGCCACCGCTCGTTCTCGCCGAGTCCCGCCTCGCCCTTGGTGGTCCTGATGTCGAGCAACGCCTTCCACGCCGCGAGCCCACCGAGCCTGAGGCGGTGCTCGTCGAGGCCGTTGATCACCTGCTGGGCCTCGCCGACGATCCGGCCGATCTCGGCCACCTGCGCCTTGACCTCCAGACCGAGGTGGCCGTCGATCATGTGCTCGTGATAGCTCGCGAGCCGGCCGGTCCAGTACGTCTCGCCGAGCGAGTCGGAAGGCTTCCACGCGAACAGCTCCTCGCGCAGCCTGCGGAGCTCGGCCCGCACCTGGTGCAGTTCGCGGCGGGCCGCGGCGATCTTGTCGGCGCTGCCGTCCGGTGCCACCCACACCAGACGCTTGAGCAGGTCGAGCGCCGACGCGCCGAGCCGCTCGGCCATCGTGAGGCCCCACTCCCAGCCGACGTCCTCGCGGCACACCTGCGCGGGCAGCCGCACACCGGGCACGTACGGGAGCACACCGTGCTGCTTCTTCCACTTGCGCTGCGCCGTCTCCGCCGCGCGCCGAGCCCGTTCGAAGGACCAGTTCCCGGGGTTTCCACCGGGGACGACGAACTGCTGGGTGGCCACCTGCCTGGCCGCGAGCCTGATCTCGACGTCCTCGTAGTGCCCGAAGAGCTTGTCCGCCAACGAGTACACCTCGTCGACCACGTTCTCGTCGTTGGCGTGCAACCGTTCCAGCAGGGCCGTCCGGCCACCCCTGCTGCTCGCGGCCCGCCGGTTGTGCTCCTCGATCTTCTCGACGTAGGTCCGGTTGGCCTGGCTGGACATGGCGCTCAGCAGCTTGGCGCCGGAGCCGACCGTCGTCAGCCCCTTGTCGACGGTGTCGGCCACCGGCTCGGAACCCAGCGGTTCGGCGTGCGGGAAGACCAGCAGCATCACGCGCCGGACCGGCCCGTCCGCCGGCATGCGGTCGATGGCTTCCAGCGCTTCCCGCGTGGGCGTGTTGACCAGGACACCACCGTCGACCGCGAACCTGCTCCGGTCGCCCCCGTTAGCCCAGCTCGCGACGTCCGCCATGTCGGGACGGTCAGGAGTCGCCTGGCCGCCGACGGGGATGAAGCTCGGCTCGAACGCGAACGGGAAGCTGGCACTGCTGCGTGCCGCGAGGGCGAGCTGCAGGACGCGGTCGTTCAGCGTGTCGCTCTTGAAGTCGTCCCTGGTCTCTTCGCTCACCCAGGTGTAGGGGTCGCGGCGGAACGAGAACGATCCCTGGTGCACCGACTGGGTCAGCGGCTGGCCGAGGTCGTCGTAGGTGATGGTCGGGACGCCGCCTAGCAGCGTGGTGGTGATCCTGAGGTCGATCGGGCGTTCGTGGACCTCGGTCGGGTCGAAGTCGCTCGTGAGCCTGGCCAGAGCCTCCTGAAGTCTCGGCAGGAAGAACTCGTCACCCTTGAGCAGGCTGGCCGGCTCGCCGCGGAACGGCGTCCTGAGCAGCTGTTCCATCCGGCCCTGCTCTGCCCACAGGTCACGCAGTCTGCTCAGGTCGGCCTGCTTGTTGACCTGCGACAACGCCAGCGCGGCCCCGTTGATGCCGCCGGCGGACGTGCCGGCGATGACATCCGCTCTCGCGGTGCAGCCCACGAGGTCCAGCAGCGGCTGGTACGTGGTTCCCGGCCTGGTCAGACGGTCCAGCTCCAGCACGACGCCGCCCATCCAGACGGCCAGACTCACGCCGCCGTTGAGCACAACGGCGAACCGGACCTCTTCGCGCGACATGGGTTGTTCGGACATGCCGCCTCACCCCCTCCGGCGTCGATCTTCCCCCTGCTAGGTACTCGTCCGCCGAAGGGATGTGGTTACTGGACCGGTTGACCCATCAGCCGACGGTAGAAGTCGTTCCACTTCGCCGCGGTGGGTCCCAGCCGTTCCAGCATCTCCGCGACGGCGGGCGACGGGTCGGGGATCGCCTTCGTGATGTGGTTGACCAGGTGCAACGCGACGAGTTCCGCGTCATGTCCCGCATGCCGGCGAGCGAACTCGTGCTCGGCGGCGTCGAGGTCGAACCGCGGCGACGTGGCCAGCCCGAAGTCGGCCAGGTAGACCCGCTCGCCGTCGGAACGGATGTTGCCGAAGTGGACGTCGAGGTGCAGCAGGTCCAGTGACCGCAGCGCGGCCACGATCTCCATGAGCTGCCGTTCCACCTCGGGGAGGAGGTCCGGGGTGAGCCACTCACGCAAGGCGAGCGGGACGTGCTCGAAGAACAGCACCAGGCTGTGCTCGGCCGCGGCCAGCTCGGTGAACCGCGCCCTGATCTGCGGCGACCCGCCCAGCCGTGCCGAAGCGGCGTCGATGTCGAGGAACTCCGCGGTGATCGCCGCCCTGCCGGGCAGCACGCGGTGGTGAAGCAGGAGCGGGAAACCAGGAGTTCCGGCCACGAGCTGGTTCGCGGCCAGCTCACGCCACGCGTTGAAGCCCGGCGACCCGATGCCGTACTGGCACACCACCGGCAGGTCGAACAGGTTCTCCGTCGAGTACGGCCGGTCGAGCTCCCGCCGTGTCAGCGGCACGCGCTTGGCGAACACCTGAACGCCCTCGACGTCGAGCAGCACCGGCCCGCCGCCTGCTCCCGGCCCGAGCGCCCGCCCGTGCGTCAGCAGCGCCGCAAGCTCGTCGTCGGACCGCTGTTCGAGCCAGTCCTTCACGCCGCGGGGTCGGACTTGAGGAACGGCCCCACCCGCTTGCGCGCGATCAGAACGCAGACCGCGAACGTGATCACCGCACCGGCGACGGCCTGCGGCACCGTGTAAGCACGCCCGTCGAAGGCGGACCCGGTCGGCGGCAGGATCACCGCGATGATCGCCGAGGTCACCATGGCGAACAGCCGGAACTTGGGCCCGACGACGGCGGTGGCCAGCGGAATCGCCGCCCACAGCACGTACCAGGGCTGCAGCACCGGGCCGAGCACCAGGATCGCGCCCAGCGCGGCACCCAGGCCGTTCATCGCCTTGATCCGGCCCTTGAAGCTGCGCCACAGCAGCAGCACGGTGATCACCACGGACACGCCCTGCCCGAGCAGCCTGGTCAGCGAGATCATCGCCTCGGTGTGGTTGCCGAGGCCGAGCATGATGCCGGTGCCGGCACCGAGGAAGCCCAGCGCGGTCGGCGGCGACATCCAGGACTTCACGGTCGAGGCCACGTTCAGCGTCGAGATCCACCCGAACCCGAACCCGGTGCCGAGGCAGATCACCACCACCCCGACCCCGGCGATCACGGCCATGACCCCGGCCACCAACGCCAGGTGCTTGAGCTGACCGCCGAGCTTGCGGGCCACCATCACACCGAGGAAGCCGAGCGCGGCCATCGCGGGGATCTTCACCATCGCGCCGCACACGATGATCCCGGCACCCAGCGTGATCCACGACCATTTCAACGGTTCCAGCCCGCGCATCGCCAGCTCCAGGCCGACCAGCATCAGGCCGAGCGCCAGGCCGTCGTTGTGCACGCCGATGACGATGTGGAACAGCACCAACGGGTTGAGCGCACCCAGCCACAGCGCGCCGACCGGCGGAACGCCGAACCGGGCGGCCAGCCGGGGCAACGCCCACACGATCATCACCAGGCCGCACAGCACCAGCAGCCGGTGCACGAACACGCCCGACACGACGTGGTCACCGGTCAGCATCGCGGTCAACCGGCCGAACGCCAGGAACAGAGGTCCATAAGGCGCCGGCGTCTCACGCCAGATGTTCGGCACACCGCGCGTGAGCACGTGGTCGACACCGAG
Source organism: Lentzea indica (assembly GCF_012184385.1). GTDB lineage: Bacteria > Actinomycetota > Actinomycetes > Mycobacteriales > Pseudonocardiaceae > Lentzea > Lentzea indica. Next base: position 17,457 of record NZ_VSRL01000060.1, on the reverse strand, counting down.
GGCGTTGGCCGGGCCGAGCTCGTACGGGTCCTGGCCGCGCGCCGCGATCTCGCTCTGCGCCAGGTACGAATAGACGTCCCGGCTGAACATCGGCACGCAGAAGACCAGCGGAACGGTCCACATCAGCAGCGTGCGGTCCATCTGGCTGCGCGAGACCAGCCGCGCGCGCCCCGGTCTGACGAACCGTCCCAGCGCCAGCCAGGCCGACACGATCATGAAGATGCCGGTCCAGACGACCCCCATCGCGACACTGGGCATCCTCGAGAAAAGCCCGAGGACTGGCACGCCGTAGAGCGGCGAGTAGATGGGCGCGGCCCCGCCACCGAGCGATCCGACGGTCAGCAACAACGCGCCGATGGTGCCCCAGCGGCGAACGATGTCCAGCTGGCGACGCTCTCGACCGTTCAAGAGGTCGCTCTCCGGAGTCGGCGCTCCGCCGTTGGTGGGCATGGCAGGAGGGTATCTAGCCCGTCTCAGCCGTGAGTCAGGTCACCCTGTGACCGCGATCTTTGCGACCTCAGGCTAAATACGCAACACTGGTGTTGTGAAAAACGTCGAGAGCCACCTGGACGCCGTGCATCAGCACGACGGCCGGACTCGGCGTGCTGTCGCCAGGCTCCTGTTGGAGCAGGGTCCGGTCACCGCGGCGGCCGTTGCCGAGGAACTGGGCATCAGCCCCACGGCCGTGCGCCGTCACATCGACGCACTGCTCACGGACGGCGAGGCGACGACGAGGGATGCTCCGCGCCAGACCCAGCGGGGTCGTGGCCGCCCGGCCAAGCTCTTCCTGCTGACCGACACCGGGCGTGCCCGGTTCGGCCACGCCTACGACGACCTCGCGGTCGCCGCGATCAGGTTCCTCGCCCAATCCGGCGGCGAAGAGGCTGTTCGCGCGTTCGCGCAGAGTCGTGTCGACGCGCTCGTGGACCGGCACCGCACGGCGATCGTGGCCCAGGCCACGCCCGCCGAACGGGTCAAGGCCCTTGCGACCGCGCTGACCAGGGAGGGCTACGCTGCGTCGGCACGTCACGTAGGGGTGGGCGAGCAGTTGTGTCAGCACCACTGCCCGGTAGCCCACGTGGCAGCTGAGTTCCCCCAGCTGTGCGAGACCGAGACGGAAGCTTTCGCGAACCTCCTCGGTTCTCACGTACAGCGCCTCGCGACGATCGCAAGCGGCCATGCCGTGTGCACGACGCACATCCCGAACACTGCACAGCCCAAATCCGGCTCTGCCGGAGAGCACAGCCCGAATGATGGAGGGGAGCCCGCATGACTGCCGCTGCCGAGCAGCGCACGCCCACCACGGTGCAGTCTCCGCTCACGCAGGAAGAGACGATTGCCACCCTTGGCAATTACGAGTTCGGCTGGGCCGACTCGGACGTCGCCGGCGCGAGCGCCCGCCGAGGAATCAACGAGGACGTCGTCCGCGACATCTCGGCGAAGAAGGACGAGCCCGAGTGGATGCTCGAGTACCGGTTGAAGGCGTTGAAGCTCTTCGACCTCAAGCCGATGCCGACCTGGGGCGCCGACCTCTCCGGGATCGACTTCGACTCGATCAAGTACTTCGTGCGTTCCACCGAGAAGCAGGCTCAGAGCTGGGAAGACCTGCCTGAGGACATCAAGAACACCTACGACCGCCTGGGCATCCCGGAGGCTGAGAAGCAGCGCCTCGTCGCCGGTGTCGCCGCCCAGTACGAGTCCGAGGTCGTCTACCACCAGATCCGTGAGGACCTCGAGGAACAGGGCGTCATCTTCCTCGACACCGACACGGGCCTGAAGGAGCACCCGGAGCTCTTCAAGGAGTACTTCGGCTCCGTCATCCCCGCCGGTGACAACAAGTTCTCCGCGCTGAACTCCGCGACGTGGTCCGGCGGCTCGTTCATCTACGTGCCGAAGGGCGTGCACGTGGACATCCCGCTGCAGGCCTACTTCCGGATCAACACCGAGAACATGGGCCAGTTCGAGCGCACGCTGATCATCGTCGACGAGGGTGCCTACGTGCACTACGTCGAGGGCTGCACCGCGCCGATCTACTCGTCCGACTCGCTGCACTCGGCCGTGGTCGAGATCATCGTGAAGAAGGGCGGCCGCTGCCGCTACACGACGATCCAGAACTGGTCGAACAACGTCTACAACCTGGTCACCAAGCGCGCCAAGGCCGAAGAGGGCGCGACGATGGAGTGGGTCGACGGCAACATCGGCTCCAAGGTGACCATGAAGTACCCGGCCGTCTTCCTGATGGGCGAGCACGCCAAGGGCGAGGTCCTCTCGATCGCGTTCGCGGGCGAGGGCCAGCACCAGGACGCCGGCGCCAAGATGGTCCACCTGGCACCGCACACCTCTTCGACGATCATCTCGAAGTCGGTGGCGCGTGGCGGTGGCCGCACGTCGTACCGCGGCCTGGTCCAGGTCAACAAGCGGGCGCACCACTCGAAGTCCACGGTGAAGTGCGACGCGCTGCTGGTCGACACCATCAGCCGGTCGGACACCTACCCGTACGTCGACGTCCGCGAGGACGACGTGCAGATGGGTCACGAGGCCACGGTCTCGAAGGTCTCCGAGGACCAGCTGTTCTACCTGATGTCGCGCGGCCTGAACGAGGACGAGGCCATGGCGATGATCGTGCGCGGGTTCGTCGAGCCCATCGCGCGCGAGCTCCCCATGGAGTACGCCCTCGAACTGAACCGCCTGATCGAACTGCAGATGGAAGGGGCCGTCGGCTGACATGGCCGCCCTGTCGACCAAACCTCACTCCCACGGAGCTGTCGTTCCGGTTTCCTCGCGCGCGGCGCACTTCACGTCCTACGACGTGAACGCGTTCGAGGTGCCGGGCGGCCGTGAGGAGATCTGGCGTTTCACGCCTCTCAAGCGTCTCGCCGGCTTGCACAGCGGCGCTGCGGCGACCGGTTCGGCCGTCGTCGAGGTGAACGCCGCACCCGGTGTCACCGCCGAGACCGTCGGCCGTGACGACTCCAGGCTCGGTACGGCCGGCGTGCCCGGCGACCGCGTCGCGGCGCAGGCGTACACGTCCTTTGTGGACGCCACCGTCGTGACGCTGCCCGGCGACGTGAAGTCCGAGCCGACCACCGTCACGGTGACCGGCGCGGGCGAGGGTTCCGTTGCCTACGGCCACGTCCAGGTCAAGGCCTCGCAGTTCGCCGAGGGCACCGTGATCCTGGACTACCGCGGTTCCGGCGCCTACGCCGACAACGTCGAGATCCTCGTCGCGGACGGCGCGCACCTCACGGTGATCGCGATCCACGACTGGGCCGACGACGCGGTGCACGTCTCGCAGCACCACGCGAAGCTCGGTCGCGACGCGACCCTGCGGCACACGGTCGTGACCCTGGGCGGCAACGTCGTCCGAGTCACGCCCGTCGTGCAGTACGCGGGCCGCGGCGGCGACGCGGAGCTCTTCGGTCTGTACTTCGCGGACGCGGGTCAGCACCAGGAGCACCGGCCGTTCATCGACCACGGTCAGCCCAACTGCCGCAGCAACGTCGTCTACAAGGGCGCGCTGCAGGGCGAGGGTGCGCACACGGTGTGGATCGGCGACGTGCTCATCCGCGTCGCGGCCGAGGGCACCGAGACGTTCGAGCTGAACCGGAACCTGATCCTGACCGACGGCGCGCGCGCCGACTCGGTGCCGAACCTGGAGATCGAGACCGGAGAGATCGAGGGTGCGGGCCACGCCAGCGCCACCGGCCGGTTCGACGACGAGCAGCTGTTCTACCTGCAGGCGCGCGGCATTCCTGAGGACCAGGCACGTCGTCTCGTCGTGCGCGGCTTCTTCCAGGAGCTGATCGCGAAGATCGCCGTCCCCGAGGTGCGCGAGCGCCTCGAGGCCGCCATCGAGGCAGAGCTCGAGGCGGTCGGCGCGTGATCAAGGTGTGTGCACTGTCCGATCTGGACGACCGCAAGCCGTTCGCAGCAGACGTCGATGGAACTGACGTCGTGCTGGTGCGCAACGGTGAGCGGGTGCACGCACTCGCCGATCTCTGCTCGCACGCCGCGGTGTCGTTGAGCGAGGGCGAGGTCTCCCGCAAGGGGATCGAGTGCTGGTTGCACGGGTCGTGCTTCGACCTGGAAACCGGCAAGCCCTCCTCGCTGCCCGCCACCGAACCGGTCGACGTCTACGCCGTCGACATCCGTGACGGCGACGTGTTCGTCGACGTCACCGTCACCACGAACTGACTTCGCCAGCATCTATTTTTGGCACACCAGGAGAAGTACGAGTCATGGCCACGCTTGAGATCAAGGACCTGCACGTCTCGGTCGTCAGCGAGGACGCCCCCAAGGAGATCCTCAAGGGCGTCGACCTGACGATCAAGGCGGGCGAGACCCACGCCATCATGGGCCCCAACGGCTCCGGCAAGTCCACGCTGTCCTACGCCATCGCCGGTCACCCGAAGTACACGATCACCTCGGGCACCGTCACGCTCGACGGCGAGGACGTGCTGGAGATGTCCGTCGACGAGCGCGCCCGCGCGGGCCTGTTCCTCGCGATGCAGTACCCGGTCGAGGTGCCCGGCGTCTCGATGTCGAACTTCCTCCGCACCGCCGCCACCGCCGTCCGCGGCGAGGCCCCGAACCTCCGCCACTGGGTGAAGGAGGTCAAGGGTGCGATGGCCGACCTCGACATCGACCCGGCGTTCGCCGAGCGTTCGGTGAACGAGGGCTTCTCCGGCGGTGAGAAGAAGCGTCACGAGATCCTGCAGCTGGGTCTGCTCCAGCCGAAGGTCGCGATCCTCGACGAGACCGACTCGGGCCTGGACGTCGACGCGCTGCGCGTCGTGTCCGAGGGCGTCAACCGCTTCAAGGCTTCCGGTGAGGTCGGCGTCATGCTGATCACGCACTACACCCGGATCCTCAAGTACATCGAGCCGGACTTCGTGCACGTCTTCGCGAACGGCCGGATCGTCGAGTCCGGTGGCCGCGAGCTCGCCGACCAGCTCGAGTCCGAGGGTTACGTGAAGTACACGGGCACCAAGGAAGCCGCAGCCCTGTCCTGACGTTATAGGTGTTGAGAGGAGGCGCTGTGACCACCACCGCAGCACCACTGGATGTAACCGCTCTTCGGGCGGACTTCCCGATCCTGTCTCGCACCGTTCGTGACGGGAAGCGCCTGGTCTACCTGGACTCCGGCGCCACCTCGCAACGCCCGACGCAGGTTCTGGACGCTGAGAAGGCGTTCCTGCAGACCGCCAACGCGGCGGTCCACAGGGGTGCCCACCAGCTCGCCGAGGAAGCGACCGACGCTTACGAGGGTGCGCGCCAGCGCATCGCGGACTTCGTCGGCGCCGACTTCGGTGAGCTGGTCTTCACCAAGAACGCCACCGAGGGCTTCAACCTCGTGGCGTACGCGATGGGCAACGCCGCGACCTCGGGTCCCGAGGCAGCGCGTTTCGTCGTGAATCCCGGTGACGAGATCGTCGTGACCGAGATGGAGCACCACGCGAACCTCGTGCCGTGGCAGCAGCTCGCCCACCGCACGGGCGCGGTTCTGAAGTGGTTCAAGGTGACCCCCGACGGCCGCCTTGACCTGTCCGACATCGACAGCGTGATCACGCCGCGGACTCGCGTCGTGGCTTTCACGCACCAGTCGAACGTGCTCGGCACGATCAACCCGGTCGATGTTCTGGTCGCGGCTGCTCAACGCGTCGGCGCCCTCACGGTGCTGGACGCTTGCCAGTCCGTTCCGCACGGCCCGGTCGACTTCCACGCTCTGGGCGTCGACTTCGCTTCTTTCAGCGGCCACAAGATGCTCGGCCCGTCCGGCATCGGTGTCCTTTATGGACGTCGTGAGCTGCTGGAGGCGTTGCCTCCCTTCATCACCGGCGGCTCGATGATCGAGCTGGTCCGCATGGAGGGCTCGACGTTCGCACCGCCGCCACAGCGCTTCGAGGCCGGTTCGCCGATGACGTCCCAGGCCGTGGGTCTGGGTGCCGCGGTGGACTACCTGAGCGTTGTCGGCATGGAACGGATCCACGCGCACGAGCACGCGCTGACCGTTGCCGCGCTTGAAGGTCTGGGTGCTATCCCAGGTGTCCGCCTGATCGGCCCGCAGGACGCGGTCGACCGAGGCGGCGCCGTGCCGTTCGAGATCGAGGGCATCCACCCGCACGACGCCGGCCAGGTGCTGGACAGCCTGGGCATCGCCGTCCGCGTCGGCCACCACTGCGCGTGGCCGCTGCACCGCTGCCTGAACGCCCAGGCCAGCGTCCGCGCGACGTTCTACCTGTACAACACGCTGGACGAGGTCGACGCGCTGGTCGACGGCGTCCGCGAAGCGCAGAAGTTCTTCGGGGTGGCCTGAGATGCAGCTCCAGCAGATGTACCAGGAGATCATCCTGGACCACTACAAGAACCCGCACGGCCGAGGCCTGCGCTCGCCCTACGACGCCGAGTCGTTCCAGGTCAACCCGACCTGCGGCGACGAGGTGACGTTGCGCGTGCACGTGGTCGACGACGTGGTTCAGGACGTCTCCTACGACGGCCAGGGCTGCTCGATCAGCCAGGCCTCGACGTCCGTGTTGACGGACCTCGTCGTGGGTAAGCCGGTGGGTGAGGCGTTCAAGAAGCTGGACGCGTTCGTCGAGCTCATGCAGGGCCGCGGCCAGGTCGAGCCCGACGAGGACGTCCTCGAGGACGGCATCGCCTTCGCCGGTGTCGCGAAATACCCGGCACGCGTGAAGTGCGCGCTGCTGGGCTGGATGGCGTTCAAGGACGCAGTCGTACGAAGCCAGGGAGCAGCATGAGCACGGAAGAGCAGGTCGTCCGCGGTGCGGAGGGCATGCCTGTCTTCGAACAGAAGGCCGACGTCGCCGCGCTGGACGACGTGGAAGAGGCGATGCGCGACGTCGTCGACCCAGAGCTCGGCATCAACGTCGTCGACCTGGGTCTCGTCTACGACATCCGCGTCGACGAGGAGAACATCGCCACCATCGACATGACGCTGACCTCGGCGGCCTGCCCGCTGACCGACGTCATCGAGGACCAGACCCGCGCGGCACTGACCGGTGGCGCGGGCGGCGGCCTGGTGTCGGACTTCCGCATCAACTGGGTGTGGATGCCGCCGTGGGGCCCGGAGAAGATCACCGACGACGGCCGCGAGCAGCTGCGGGCGTTGGGCTTCACCGTCTGAGGTTTCTCAGCTTTTGGAACGGCGCGCATCCACAGGGTGCGCGCCGTTTTGCTGCGTAGAATTAAATGCGTTGCGACCCCAAGCGGGCCTCGCTTAACTTGATCCCATCACGACCGACAGAGATCAACCGGAGGAAGACATGCTTGCCAAGGCTCAGCTCGCGGGATGGCGAATTCTCGCCCTCATCGCCGGCGGTCTGCTGGCGGTGGCGTGGGGCTCCACGCCATGACCTGATCCCCAGGTCATGACCTCGGAGCCGCCCACGGGAAACCTGGGCGGTTTTCTTTTTGCGCTACTCGAATGCCGACGAGCTTCGGAAGCGGAACGGATTCCAAACCCGTTTCCCGAGGGTTCGACTCCTTCCGTCGGTGCTGCCCAAATGAATATCGCACGCGGCTGTGGTGAACTCGGCGGACACGTCGGTCTTCCAAACCGAAGAAGAGGGTTCGATGCCCTCCTGCCGCTCGCCCCTGTAGCCCAACGGAAGAGGCAACGCGCTCAGAACGCGTCCAGTCCAGGTTCGAATCCCGGTGGGGGCACGGCAACACACAACTGCATCGGGGGACGCGCCGGCACGCAGGTGATCCTTGCAAGATCGCCCTGGAGGGTTCGACACCCTCGTCTTCCACCCGTCCCGTAGCTCAGCTGGTGAGAGCGTCCGTCTGATACGCGGTAGGTCCCAGGTTCGAATCCTGGCGGGACGACCAGTGCACAGGCCTGACTCCCGGACTCGGGTCCGGGAGTCAGGCCGACACGTCAGGCGTAGACACGTTCGACGAACGACGCCAGCTGGTCCTCCGGCAGGTGCCGGGCGAGGTCCGCCTCGGACACCATGCCGACCAGCCGGTGGTTCTCGATCACCGGCAGCCGCCGGATCTGGTGGTCTCCCATCGTCTGCAGCACGTGTGCCACCGAGTCCTCCGCGTCGACCCAGTGGACGTGGCAGCCGAACTCGGCGACGCGGGTCGAAGCAAGATCCATTCCCTCGGCCACGGCCCTGATCACGATGTCGCGGTCGGTGATGATCCCGCGCAGCCGGTCGTCCTTGCCGCAGATCGGCAGCGATCCGACGTCGAGGTCCCGCATCATGCGAGCGGCCTCGACGAGGCTCGCGTCCTCGTCCACGCACCGCACTCCGGGGTGCATGATCTCGCGCGCTGTGGTCACAACCTCCTCCTTTTCTCCGCCCGTTCCACAGCATCCGCCCGGATGAATCACCCTGCAGTGTGGTGCTCTGAACGGGCTAAGCCCTTGCGTGGTCAACGGTCGAGAGTGCTACTCTCTGTGATTGCACGGTTACGTAATTGTAATCTCCGGGGGCCCGCTATGAGGTTGTTAGCGCAAGTAACCGATGATCCGTTGAGCGGCCTATCACCATCCGTGTACGAGACGGGCAGGCTCGTCGCGCTCGCCCCCTGGTTGAAGGGCCACGACGCCAGGATCCGGTACCTCCTCGATACTCAGCGCCCGGACGGCACTTGGGGCGGCCCCGCCGAATACGCGCTGGTTCCCACGCTCAGCGCGGTCGACGCACTCGGGCGGCACCCGGCGGCACGCAGAGGGCTCGAGGCACTCCGCAAGCTGCTCAGCCTCCCGCTCACGCCGCCTGACACGGTCGCGGTCGAGCTCATCGTGCCCGCTCTGGCCGAGAGACTTGGCCTGCACACGCCGGTCGACCCGCGCCCGCTGCACGCCCTCAGGCAACGTCCGCTGCCGGAAAAGCTCTGGCACACCCTGGAGATCTTCGGTCCGCGTCCCGAGGTCACGACGGTCAACGGCATTGTCGCCGCGAGCCCTGCCGCGACGGCGGTCCAGCTGCAAGGCCCCAGACCAGGCGAAAGCCTCGACTACCTGGAAACCGTCCAGCACAGACACGGCGGCCCCGTTCCCGCCGGAGTACCGGTCCCGCTGTTCGAACGTTCCTGGATCATCGTCGCCCTGAAGTCTGCTGGCCTCGACGTCCCCGATCCCATGGTCGGCCAGATCGAAGCCGCGTTCGGCCAGGACGGTGCCGCCGCCGGACCTGGACTTCCCGCTGACGCCGACGACACCGCGACCGCGTTGCACGCACTTGCGTTGTGCGACAGCCCCGTCTCCACAGCAGCTCTCCACCGCTACCGGGAAGCCCGCCACTTCTCCTGTTTCCCGGACGAGCGCACGCCGTCGACCAGCACGAACGCTCACGCGCTCCAGGCGATCGGCCACGACCGTCAGCTGGAGGAGTGGCTCCGCGACATGCAGGACCCCGGCGGCTACTGGCTCGACAAGTGGCACGCCTCGCCCTACTACGCCACCGCGTGCGTCACGAACGCCTTGCAAGGCAACGAAAAGGCTGTCAACTGGGTGCTGGACACGCAGAACGACGACGGCTCGTGGGGCCGATGGGAAGGCACCTACGAGGAAACCGCCTACGCCATCCGAATCCTGTCGCACACGCGGCAAGACGTCAGCGAAGCGATGATCCGCGGCGCGAAGTTCTTGAACGACTGGGGAGACCAAAAGCACCCGCCGCTGTGGCACGACAAAGACCTCTACACGCCAACGAGAATCGTTCGGGCGGAAGGCATGGCGGCGCTCCACCTCACGTGCGCGGTGCGCCGATGAACCGCACCGAGCTGAGGTTCGCGCTGTACCTGATTCCGTTCCTCGACTCGGTGGAGGACATCGAGGACGGCCTGGTCAAGCTCAGGGACCGGCGCTGGCTCATCTGGCATCCGGACGTGATGGCAGCGCTGTTCCGCAACGACCGCGACCTGCGGCACCCGCCGAGCCGCACGCTGAGCCCGTTGCTGGGCAACCGTTCCGTGCTGTGGCTCGACGGCGCCGAGCACACCGCGTACCGCCATGCGCTCGCGCCCATGTTGCGAGGCAACAGATATCAGGTGCTGATCGACGAGATGGTCGCGCGCTCGATCGCCGAACTGCCCAGCGGCGACCCGGTCGGGCTCGCCGCGTGGACTCGACGGCTGACGCTGCGGATCATCGGCCGCATCGTCTTCGGGGTGGACGACGACGAGCTGCTGACCGCGTTCACCCGCTGGCTCGACCGCCGCCTCGGCATCCGCGTCCGCACCCTCGCGCACCGCTACCTCGCGCCCGGCACCACGAGGTTCGACGCCGAGCTGGACCGAAGGCTCCTGCACCGCGCGAAAGCCGCCGAACCACCTGCGCTCGCCGCCTGCTTGCCGCAGGAAGATCTGCGCGACCAGGTGGTGTCACTTCTGTTCGCGGGCCACGAAACCACGGCTTCGGCCACGGCGTGGACGGTGTTCTGGATCTACCGGACGCCCGGACTCGCGGACAAGATCCTCAGCGGCGACGCTGCCCTGCTCGAAGCCACGATCATGGAGTCTCTCCGGCTGTCCCCGCCCGCGACGCTCGCCGGCAACCGGATGAGCGACGACGGCATGACGATCACGCCGAGCATCTACCTCGCGCACCGCCGCGCCGCAACCTACGCCGATCCGCACGTCTTCGACCCGGCCAGGTTCCTCGGTGGGCAACAGCGGACGGGCGCGTTCTTCCCGTTCGGCGGGGGAGTGCGGCACTGCCTGGGAAGGGACCTGGCGCTGCTGGAGATCCGGATGATCGTCACGGCGCTGCTGCGACATCGGCGCATCCGGCTCCACGTGCCCCGCCACTGCACACCCCAGCTGCGGGGCGCCGCGATGGCGCCACCGCCGAGCCTCGCGATGGTGGCCACGTGTCGGCGTTGATCTCCATCCACCGGCTGGAGCATCCGCTGGGCGTGCACTATGCGTGCTGCGCGGCGTGGGGTGCCTGCTACGCAACGAAGTTCGACCTCGCCGTGGTACTCGTGGTGCTCGCGAACTTCGTGGTGACCGTGGCCGCCAACGTGCTCAACGCATACGCCGACGTTCGCAACGACCTCGCCACCGCGGGGAAGCGGCGGGTCGCCACGGCGGTACTGGAGATCGGCGGCCATCGGGTGCTGGAGCTCGCGATCATCGAGATGACCGTCGCACTGGCGCTGGCCGCCGCGGTCTCCTGGCGCGCGGCGGCGGGCATCGGGCTGATCGTCTTGCTGTACCTGGCGTACAACCTCGAGCCGGTGCGGCTCAAGCGTCGCGGATATGCGGGTCCGGCGGCAATGGGTGTCGCCGTGTGGTTGTTGCCCAGCGTGACCGCCTATGCGGCGGCGGGGGGACATGCCAACCCCGCTGTCTGGCTCGTGTTCACCGGTGTCACCGCGCTCGCCGTCGGTCGTGGGCTGTGGTGGGCCGTGCCCGACCGGGAGGGCGACGCCGCGGCCGGCTCGATCACGCCGGCCGTGCGCTACGGCGTCCGGCACGCGGTCAACGCCGCCACGCAGTTCACGGTTGCCGGTCTGCTACTGCTCGGTGGTGGGCTCTGGCTGCGGTTCGGCCCGCTCTGGGCGATCGTCGGGGTCGTGGCGAGCGGGGCGTTCCTGCTCGCCCGCCGGCTGTCCACCACCCGGCTGATGTTGCGCCACGGCTTTTCGATCGCGGTGGGCGGAACCGTGGTGCTCGCCGCCATCCCGTTGCTGGCTCAGCTCTAACGCTTCCTGGCCAGCCCGCCCAGGCCTGGGAAGTGCTCGGGGTTGAGGTCCTGCTCGTCCTGGTCGAGTTCCCACAGCGGCACTGGCACGACGCCGGGACCCAGGACCTCCAGGCCGTCGAAGAACGACACGATCTGGTTCCGGTCGCGGTAGGCGAACTGCGGCACCTGATCCGTGTACATGGAGCTGAAGAGACCCACCGCGGACTGCAACGGGTCACGGACCGTGTGCGACAGCCCGAGGTGGCTGCCGGGCGCCAGCGCGTCCATGTAGGTACGCAGAATCTTGTGCGGTTCCTTCTCGTCGGGCACGAAATGCAGCACGTCCACAACCAGCAGGGCGACCGGCAGTGCGAGGTCCAGCGTCTGGCGCACTTCGGCCGACTCCAGCACCTTCGCGGGCTCGCAGAAGTCAGCGCACAGATGGGCGACCCCGTCGACGCCGGCGATGATGTCCCGGCTCATCGCCGCGACCGACGGGTCGATGTCGGTGTAGACCACCTCGGCGTCGGGCGCGGCCAGGTGCACATTGCCCGCGGTGGGCAGACCCGAGCCCAGGTCCAGGAACTGGTGCACGCCTAGATGGGTGAGCTTGCGGACCATCCGTCGCAAGAACGCCCGGTGGGCGCGCACCAGGTAGGGCAGGTGCGGTGAAGCGGAGACGAATTGTGCGGCCTGCTGCTGGTCGGCCTCTGTGTTGTGCGTTCCGCCCAGCCAGTAGTCCCTGATTCGCGCGGTGTTGGGCTGATCGGGACCGTTCTGTCCCGGTGCCCAGATGGGAGTGGCCACGGTGACTAACTACCGGATCCGGGCTTGGAGGCACACCACGTAGATCAAGGTTGGCCCAATCGGGTGAACGTCACCCGAAAGATTTCAGGCCGGTGATGTCTGTGCGACGAGGAATCCCACGACGTCGTCCAGCCGGCCGCGACGCGCGAACGCCCTCCGTTGCCTCGCCGCACCCGTGCCGTCGAGCAGCAACCGGTCGATGCCGTCGGTCACCATCTGGTAGTCGCCTGCGAACTCCAGCGCCGGCCGCACCCACCGCAGCAACGACGCGGCGATCGTGGACGCGGGCGTCGGCGCGCCGGTCACCGGGTCGATGCCGAAGCCCGCCAGACCGTCACGCGCGGCACGCCACATCGCCACCTTCAGCAGGTGCGGAGGGACCTTCACGGGCGCGGAACCGGAACTCAGTGCGGTGGCGGCGATTCCGCGCACCAGAGCGGCCAGCAGGACCGCTTCCTCCACCGTCGGTGCGACATCGGAGACCCGCAGTTCCAGCGTGGGGTGCTGGGCGGACAGCCGGACGTCCCAGTAGAGCATCCCCGCGTCCATCGCCGCGCCGCTCGCGACGATCTCCTCGCGCGCCGAGTAGTACTCGGCCGCGGAGTCGAAGTGCGGCGGCGCACCCGAAGTGGGCCAACGGTTCCACACGACGTAACGCCAGCTCGAGTACCCGGTGTCGGCGTCGAGCCAGTACGGCGAGTTCGCACCGAGTGCCAGCAAGGTCGGCAGCCACGGCCGCAGGTGGTTGCTCACGAAGATCTTCGACTCGTCGTCGGGCAGCCCGATGTGCACGTGACAGCCGCAGATCGCGAGGTCGTTGGTGAGCGCGCCCATCTCCTGCGCCATCCGGTGGTAGCGCGGGGAGTTCGTCAACGGCGTCGGCATCGTCAGTCCCAGCACCGGCGTTCCGGTGGCAACCAGCCGAGCGTCGTGGCGCGCGGCCCGTTCGATCAACGCGCGGCGCGCAACAGTGAGCTCGTCACGCAGCTCGCCCATGTCGGTGCAGATGCCGCTGGCCGATTCCACCTGGTACTGCGCGATTTCCTCCTGCAGGTCGACCTGGTAGCGGTCGGCTCCGGTGAGGACCTCGGTGGCACGGTTGGCCAAATGACCCGTGGAGGCCTCGACGAGAACGAATTCTTCTTCCACCCCAACGGTGAGGAGGCCGTCGATGCTGGTGCGTTGCGCGGGTACCGCTTGAGTTCTGCTGCCGACCTGCACGCCGAACCTCCTGTGCGCTGAGTAGCGACCACGATGCTATGAGTGATCAGCTCGTCGCACAGGAGGCGTTTGGTTGTACTTGTCAACTCACCGCACGTTGCGCGACACCACGCAGCACGTCGCGTCGTTCACTGCCCGGCCGGCCCATGACCCAGCTGGACCCGGCGAGCGACTTGGCGTGCTCCTTGACTGGTGCCAGCAACCGCGACACCTCGCGATACGACCCCACTGACCCCGCGGCACAGATAAGGGTCGCAAGAGAGAGGGTGATGTGTCGTCCCTCCGCCGTGTATGGCTTGTCCAGCAAACGGGCGGACAACGGCACCGTTTCGTCGAGCCCGGCGAGAATGAGGAAGTCGTCACCGCCGACGTGCCCGACCTGCACGCCGGGAAAGGCGTGCGCGAGATCCGCCAGGTCGTGCCCGATCTCGCGGATCAGGTCGTCGCCCGCCGCGAACCCGACCGTGTCGTTCACCTGCTTGAAGCTGTCGACGTCCAGCCAGGACACCGCGAAGATCTCGCCGAGCGCGATGCGCCGGTCGACCTCCTTCGCGATCGCGTCGCTGCCCGGCAGGCGGGTGAGCGGGCTCAACGCGGCCGCCTGCTCCACCTTGAGCTCGGCCACGCCGCGCACAACGTCCGCAACGCGCACAACACCCATGCACCGCTCGTTGTGGTCCACGACGATGAGGTCGTCGTTGGTGCGCTCACGGTTCGCGTGCGCCACCACGTCGAGCAGGTCGAGCGCCGACGACTCGGTGCCGATGATGTGCGGCTTGTCCGCGAGCCGGGCCGCCTCGCGCTTGGCGTGCAGGGCGTGCCCGTACGGCCCTGTCACCGCGAGCAGGAACCGGTTGCGGTCCACCGACCACTTCGGGCGGCCCTCGTCGTCGACGAGCACCACGCCCGTGACCGTCGGCTGGCTCGCCAGGACCTCGCGCACCTCTTCGCTCGTGGCGTGTTCGGGCAACGTCGTGGCGGGGTGCAGGAAGTCCGTGACCCTGGGGCCGGTGTTCCTGCGGATCTCCCCGGTCTCCGTGACCGCCTCGGGCGCGATGCGGGCGTTCACCGCCGGCCTCCGCTGCGGGGGCGCGAGCATGTTGCCCTGCGCGTGCCCGACTCCGAGCTTGCGGAGGTAGGTCAGCTGCGCCTCGGTCTCCACGCCCTCAGCAACGACCTGACCGCCCGTGTACTCGCCGAGGTGCACCAACGACCGCACCAGCGCGCACCGCGCCGCGTCGTCGGGCAACGTGCGGACGATCTCGCGGTCGAGCTTGAGGAAGTCCGGCGAGGCGCTGGTCAGGAGACCGAGCGGCACATCACCCTCGCCCACGCAGTCGAGCGCGATGCGGAATCCGTTGTTGCGCAACGTTTGCATCCCACGAGCGAGACGGGCGCGGTTGGCTCGCGAGTACGGCTCGCCGATCTCGATGACGATGCTGTCCGGGGAGCGGCGGGCGTCACGGAGCGCGCCGTAGAGCGGGCTCATGATCTCGGGCTTGTCCGCGACCGTGATCGCGAGCAGATTGACGTGCAACGGCAGCATCAGGTCGAAATCGGCCGCGGAACGGATGGCGCGGCAAGCGAGTCCTACGTCGGCGTTCGCCAGCAGACCGGCCTGGAAGGCGGCCTGGAGCAGATCCTGCACGCTGCCGTCGTGCGGCCGGGCCAGAGCCTCCACCGCGACGACGCCCCCGGTGTTCAGGTTGAACAGCGGCTGGAAGGCGAACCTGACGTCATCCAGCAATGCGGGCACGTCTCAGATCGTGCAGGTGCGAACGATTTGCACCAAGAGGGTTAACCAGGTGTTCACGAGGTTGGCGACGATCCGCCATAGCATGACTGCGCTGAGTGACACGCCGTTCACGCTGGGAGTTTCGGAGCGATTTGAGATACGCCGTTCGGACGGGACCTCTAACGCATCAGTTTGGTGCGAAGCCGCCATGGCGCTCGGCGGAACAGTGTGGTCATCGCCGCCACGGTGCCTCCGACGTCCTCGCGGCCCGAGAGGTACGCGCGCTGCAGCTCGACCGGGAGCTGGAGGAACAGCTCGAAGAAGTCCCTGGTCTCGTCGGCGTCCAAGCGGAGCAGTGCCTCGAGGCCGAGCCTCCTGAGCGCGTGCACGATGCGGGCCTTGCGTGACCAGATGACGCGCTGAGGGTCCTCGCCGGCGTTGATGGCCTGTGCGACCCGTGGCGCGAGCGCGAGAGAGACGGCGACGCTGTAGCCGGTGGCGGGATGGGTGAAGCCCGCTGAGGCGCCGAACGCGAGGCCCTTGGCTCTGGGCGCGTCGAGTGGGAATCGGACACGTTCTTCGGTCTCGGCAGGAGTTCGGCCGGGGCGAAGCTCGCCGAGCGGGCCGCCTGGCAGGAAGCGGGCGTGGAGCCGGTGGCGAAGTTCGCTGAGCGGCATACCGGGGCGCTGGGCCAGGCAGGTTTCCTCGACGAGCAGTCGGTTGTCGCCGAGCGGGACCGTGTAGAGGAACGTGTCGCCGTTGCGCCAGTCCATCAGTGTCGTGTCGGTGCTGTCCGACTCGATGACCGTGCCCACGGCCGTTTGCTCGGCACGGCCCTTGCGCGCGCCGGTGGCGTTGAACGTGTAGCGCGCAGGTGCTGGGCGTTGGACGACGGTGACTGTGTCGGGTAGTTCGTGAAGCCGTGCGTTGTCGAGCACTACGTAGGTGCGGGGGATCAGATGCTCCTCGCGCGCGTAGGCGCGAACTGTCGTGCTGATGGCTTTGGTCGGGGTGCCCGGTGGGAGCTCGTCGGCCCACGCGCCGTAGGTGGCCGTCCACACACGTTGCGGGTGACGGTCGACGATCGCGGTCTCGAGACCCTCCTGTGCGCAGGCGCGGGCCAGGGCGCGGCCGGCCGGGCCGCCACCGATCACGAGAACGTCGAACACGGGTCCATGATTGACCTCATGGCCAAGACCTACCGCCAGACCCTCATCCGTCGGGTCGGCAACGTCGTCATCAGTCGTGCCGTCTCGCTCGGCATCGCGCCCTCCTACTACGTACTGCTGTCCATCCGTGGGCGGCGCAGCGGTGCGGAGAGGACGATTCCCATCCGGTTGATGCGCCACGACGGGCAGGAGTGGTTCGTCGCGCCGTACGGAGTTCGCGACTGGGTGCGCAACGCACGGGCGGCCGGCGAAGCGGTCGTGCGAAGGGGACGCAGGTCACGTCAGGTTCGTTTGGTGGAGGTTCCGCGGCCGTCGCGGCGCCCGTGCTGGCCGCTTACGTGCGGAAGGAGCCGGTGACTAGGCCTTTCTTCGACGCACGCGTCGGTGACCCCGTCTCGGCGTTCGAGGCCGAGGCTGACCGCCATCCGGTCTTCCGAGTGGAGAACGTGCAGGTCAGTGGCGGTGCGGGCGCATAGGTGACCCCCCGATTTGGAGATCGAAACAGGCCTGTGTAATCTTCTCCAAGTCAGCGCAGAACGGGCCGGGAAACACCGGAACGGGGCGCGGCGAAAGACTTCTAAGCTTGACACAGCCCCAGAAGTGACTCTCCTCGGAGATGAGCTGCGGTGTGCGCGTGTTCTTTGAGAACTCAACAGCGTGCCGATAACACAGCCAGTAATATATGAATACCTCCTCGTCGAGGTATTCCTTTGAGTAGATAGATTGCCAGACATATTCCGTCTGGAGCGATCAAACACATTCCTTATTGGAGAGTTTGATCCTGGCTCAGGACGAACGCTGGCGGCGTGCTTAACACATGCAAGTCGAGCGGTAAGGCCCTTCGGGGTACACGAGCGGCG
>NZ_VSRL01000609.1 GCF_012184385.1 Lentzea indica | reverse complement strand
CCAGACGTTGGCCAGGTCGTAGGCCGGTGAGACGAAGTTGGCGACGATATTGACGCCCATGGTGGCGATGGCGAAGGTGAGCGCCGCCACGACCAGGACCCAGGTGTTGCCGACCTTCGCCACCAGCTCCGCCGGATCCGTGATGGCCTCGCCGAACACCTCCAGCGAACCGGCAGTCACGATCACCGAAACCACCACGAACGCCGTGGAGTTGATCGGCAGACCCCAGAAGTTGCCCCGCTTCACGGTCCGGTAGTCGGGTGCGAACCGCGAGAAGTCGCAGAAGTTGAGCATCAGCGCGCCGTACGTGGCGAGGACAAGACCGATCGCGCCGAACCACTGACGCCACTGCTCCCCCACGGAGACCGGGTGCGGGGTGGAGGTCAGCGAGATCGTCCAGCCCGCCTTGGCGAGGATCCACACCGCCAGCGCGATCATCACCAGCCAGATCGCGGGACCGCAGAAGTCTTGGAACTTCCTTACGGACTCCATCCCCTGACTGATGATCAGCGCCTGGATCAGCCAGAGGGAGACGAGGAGACCCAGCCGAGCGCGTCCAGGCCGAGGAAGGAGCTGTGGGTCCCATGAGTC
>NZ_VSRL01000608.1 GCF_012184385.1 Lentzea indica | reverse complement strand
CTGGGGACTCATGGGAGACTGCCGGGGTCAACTCGGAGGAAGGTGGGGATGACGTCAAGTCATCATGCCCCTTATGTCTTGGGCTGCACACGTGCTACAATGGCCGGTACAATGAGCTGCGATACCGCGAGGTGGAGCGAATCCCATAAAGCCGGTCTCAGTTCGGATCGGGGTCTGCAACTCGACCCCGTGAAGTCGGAGTCGCTAGTAATCGCAGATCAGCATTGCTGCGGTGAATACGTTCCCGGGCCTTGTACACACCGCCCGTCACGTCACGAAAGTCGGTAACACCCGAAGCCGGTGGCCCAACCCCTTGTGGGAGGGAGCTGTCGAAGGTGGGACTGGCGATTGGGACGAAGTCGTAACAAGGTAGCCGTACCGGAAGGTGCGGCTGGATCACCTCCTTTCTAAGGAGCATCTAGGCCGCCAAGCTTGCTTGGTGGTCCAGGAGCCACTACGTCGGCGAATGACCGACGGTGGTCAGCTCATGGGGTGGAACGTTGACTACTCGGCCGGGGTTCTGGGTCGGAGGCTGCTAGTACTGCTCGCAAGAGCGTGGAACGCATGATCGTCCGGCGACGGGGAGCCGGCCGGG
>NZ_VSRL01000607.1 GCF_012184385.1 Lentzea indica | reverse complement strand
CGGCAAGGGCTCGGGGCGGATCTCGCTGGCGGGCATAGTGTGTGCCCGGGCGGGCGAGCGGACCCGGCTGATCTACCGGATGCTGGTGCACCATTCCGGCCGCCGTGGTGAGAAGCCCGGCTTCAGGGAACGCGACTTCGCCCAGCTCCTGGATGCCGCTCATCAGCAGCTCGGCGGGAACATCGTCCTGGTCTGGGACAACTCCAGCCATCACAAGGACGCGTTGATGCGCGAGTTATTGGCCGCCCGGGATCGGTGGCTGACCGTCTTCCGGCTGCCGGCGTATGCCCCGGACCTCAACCCGGCGGAAGGCGTGTGGGCGAACCTCAAGAATGACCTGGGCAACCTCGCTGCCTGCACCATCGACGCCCTCGCCGAACTGGCCCGCACCCGGCTGAAGAAGATGCAGTACCGGCCCGAACTCCTCGACGGCTTCATCGCCGAGACCGGCCACACCCTGGCCCCGCCATGACGTCACCCCGAAGCGAAAACCTCAGAAGCGTCGCAGCTCCATCACGCGGCAGCGGCGCCCTCAAAAAGGCACATCCCAGCCGGGCCTAATCCGCGACACGCGGTCACACAGACATCAGTCGACTTCT
>NZ_VSRL01000606.1 GCF_012184385.1 Lentzea indica | reverse complement strand
CCGCCACGCCCGTGCGCGCGGCATCTGCGGTGTGCGGTCGATGAGCGGCGCGAGGTCGGCCCACACCGTTGCGGCGATCGGTTCCGGGGCGAGGCGGCCGCGGCACGGGGCGCAGGTCTCCAGATGCGACTCGACAGCCCACAGCTGGTCGGCAGCGATGTCGTCGTCGCCGCGCGCATAGCGACGCAGCAGCTGCTCGCTCGGGTGGCGTGGGGTCATGTCAGGGCCTCCTTCGTCGCAGTCCGTGCTCGCCTGGCGTGTGCTTGGGAAGCGCCCAGGTGGCGTGTGTTCATGCGAGGGCCTCCCTCATCGCGATCCGCGCCCGCCGAGCACGCGTCTTGACCGTGCCTTCCGGCACCCCGAGCAGCATCGAGGTCTCCCGCACCGAAAGCCCGTCGAGCACCATCGCCTGCAACACCTGCCGCAACTCCGGGGCCAGCCTGCGCAGCGCGTCCCCGATCTCGTCGCCGACACCCCGTCCAGCACCGACTCCTCGGCGGCAGGCGTGGTGCGCGAAGGTGCGGCGGCGGCAGGCGGCTGAGCGTGGTGCGCGCGGCGGCGGAAGGCGTCGATCAGCCTGCGGGCGGCGATGGTCCACAGCCAGCC
>NZ_VSRL01000605.1 GCF_012184385.1 Lentzea indica | reverse complement strand
CGCGTTCTGCAAGGAGTGGCACCAGGTCCGTGGTCTGGAACATGTCGCGAGTTGCCATCAATTTGCGCAGATTCCATCGGGTCCCCATCTTTTTGATCACTATTGCATCTCCCATAGATCGGCGTGGCGTTTCTTCAAAGACCTCTGCACAAGACGGTTTCTGTACTCGTCAGACACGCCGGATAGATGGCAGTTGTCGAAGCATATTCATGACCGACTTGGTCCTGCACAAAGCGTTCCGGATAATCGAACTCTAGAAGGTGGGTAACATAGCTGTGTCGAAGGCTGTGCAGGTCAAGCTCTTCAGAGATTCCAGCGATTTTACGGGCGGTTTCAAAGGCTTCGTCAAGACGCCTCAGTGAAATACGCCCTCGTCTCTCAGTGACCCAAAGAGCGGGATGATTCCCCGGCGAGAAGCGGGGTCGGACCTCTTCTAGGTAATGACCGAGAACATCCACACCCCAGTCGAATTCTGGGACGGTCAGTACAGTGCGTCGCTTTGGCGGGCCACCCTTGGACGCCTTCCCGTAACGCACAAATAGAGCTCCGAAGCGCCCGTAGTCCGGAAGCTTCGAGTTGCGCCGCAGATCGGGCAGATCCAGCCTAGCTGCTTC
>NZ_VSRL01000604.1 GCF_012184385.1 Lentzea indica | reverse complement strand
CCGACCGCGAGCAGCCTGGCGCCTGAATTGGCGAGGATGAAATTGATCTCATCGGGATTGAGCATGAAGTTGATCGGCACCAGGATCGCACCGATCCGCGCCACCGCGAAGCGCAGCGCGGCGAAGCCGTGCGAATTGCGCGACAGCACCGCGACGCGGTCGCCCTTCGCGACGCCAAGGCCGATCAACCCGCGGCCCAGCCGGTTGCAGATCGCGTCCATCTCCGCGAAGGTCCAGCCCACCTCGCCGCAGATCAGCGCGGTCTTGTTTGGGTAGCGCTTCGCCGACCGGCGCAACAGATCGCCGATGCTGTGCTCGCGGGCGCGCTGGATGGTTGCTGCGATGTCTCCGCTCATTTGTCCCTCCCGAATGTGCTTGTTGTCGCTGTCTTGTTTTCGTCTTGTCTTGTTTGCGTCTTGTCTTGGCCGCGCCGTCGCTATTGCCGGGCGGCGTAAGCGTGTTCCATGTAGGTGTGCTCGACCGAGCGATCGAGCGAGGCGATCTTCTCGAAGCCGCGCCGCCAGTCCTGCAAATGCCGCCGCGTCCACAGCACGCCGGCCTCCTTGTCGCGCCGCTTGATCGCGTCGAGCAGATGATGGTGCGCCTCGACGAGGC
>NZ_VSRL01000603.1 GCF_012184385.1 Lentzea indica | reverse complement strand
TCGGATATTTTCGAATGATACCGGTTCAAGCGCGTCGTCGCGCTCGCGGCTCGCCGAGAGCTCGCGCTCCGTCTCTGATGAGAGGCAGGTATCTCGCGTGCGGAAGCGATATGCAGCATGAGGCGGTCTCCGTTATTTTGATCATCCTCCCTAGCACCTTGTTCGGATTTGCGAGCTTCGTTTTGCATGTCATGCTCGATCTAGCGTTACGAATTAACGAGATGACATAGAAGCGTAACACCTTTTCATGGCACGACGGTAACCTTACAGTGGTTTGATTTCATCTTTTTTCGGAATAGGTGCGCGACGTCAGCGTAGAACACGAACTTCAACGCTGAGGCTTAAGTCAGCCGCGTTGCCAGGCTTGGTCGATTCACAGATGTTGCCCACCATTGATCGGCACCTCGGCCCCCGTAACATAGCTTGCGGCATCCGAGCATAGGAAGAAGATGACCTTGGCCACTTCGTCGGGTGTTCCCACTCTGCGCAACGGGATGTTTGGCACGAGACGCGCTTCCGTGTCGGGCGACAACATGTCCGTTCTGATCTCGCCTGGCGCGATCGCGTTCCACACGAACGCCCATAGGGCGCATAATCGTGGGCCATTTCGCGTGTGA
>NZ_VSRL01000602.1 GCF_012184385.1 Lentzea indica | reverse complement strand
CCCGCGCAGCCGATGTGGGGTGGCGCCGCGCAACGACACCATCGCGATTCCGTGCCGAGAAGCCCTGCCACAGGCCAGTTCCATGGCTTGGCTGGCCGACCACAGCCCTAGCGTGCGCCGGGCGTCGGCGAGGACGCACGCGCCGACATCGGTCTGGATCACCATGTTGGCCAGGGGATCCGTGCGGTCGTCGTCGAACAGCGGGAGGTACAGCCGGGTCAGGTTGACCAGGCCGTGTGACGTCACGCCGGTCAGCTCGCCGTGGCACAGCGCTTCGGCGGCGATCATCGCCCGGTCGGCGGGCACCCCCCTGCCGGCGAACACATCGGCCACTGTGGACAGCAGGGTCTGATAGGGCACCAGAACCGTCATGCTCCTCCATTCCTGGTGAACCGCAGGACGATGTCGCGCACGATGTCGCTGAACCGGTCGAGCTCGGTGACATCGGCGAACTCACCACGAGCGTGAGCGTTGTTGGCGCTGAGCGAACCCGGCCCGAGCACGGCCGTCCGGGCGTTCGGCACGCCGGCGAGCCAGATCGCGTCGCAGGTGAAGGCCGGTTCGTCGGCGGGCCACCGCGGCACGATCGCGTCCAGCAGTGGGATGTCCTGCGCCGG
>NZ_VSRL01000601.1 GCF_012184385.1 Lentzea indica | reverse complement strand
GCACCGTGCCCGCCGCACCGCCTCCGACACCGGCCGCAACGCCTCGGTGCGGGCGGAGATCGCCGACGCCGACATCGCGCCGCCTGGCGAGTCCGACCTGGCCACGGACAGGATCGCGTCCACCTCCGCGGCACGTTGCAGCACTCGCAACGAGCGCGGCGGCATCGCGTCCGGCCACGGCAGCGTGGAGTTCGCGGTGGCGAGATCGGTGATCTCCTTGCGCACGTTCGGGCGGTGCTTGGCCACGTCGAGGGAGGCCAGTGCGGCCGTCGCCTCGCGCAGGGCCGCGCCCAGGCCGTGCTCGGCCTCGCTGATCGGGATGTGCTCCAGGCCGTTCGACGACGGCAGGTCGAACACGGTCCATCGCATCACGCCGTCGGCCACGATCTTCGGCACCATCCCGACGTGCACGGACGGGATCACCAGCGCCTCGCCGGAACGCAGCGCGCACGTCGAGAGCGGGCCCTTGCCGCCCAGGCCTCGCACATCGCCCGGTACGGGCAGCACCAGCCGCGCGGACGTCGCTCCCGCGCGCCGCAACGCGGCCAGCAGCAGGGCGGGGCCGACAGGGGCCTCGTCGGGACCGGGGAGGTCGAGCGCCGTGGCGGTGCCGTCGTCGTCGG
>NZ_VSRL01000600.1 GCF_012184385.1 Lentzea indica | reverse complement strand
CGGCGCGCGTCTCGGCACCAGCCAGATCTCCGCAGCGAAGGATGCTCTCGTTCCGCACACCGTTCGCCGCGTTCATCAACGACGGGAACCGCCCCGCCGTCGCCATGACCGCCTCGTGGTTGTCCTCAATCCGCGCGAGGGCCTCCGTGTAGCGGCCGGCGAACTGGTCGGCGAACGCCAGCACCTGCCGTCCCGCCGTCGCGGCCCAGCCGCCCTCGGCGATCAGCAGTTCGCCGCCGAGCCGCGCGATCCGCAGCGGCGCGGCCTCCAGCGCGAACGTCAGCGCGAAGAACAACACCGCGTGCTCCAGCTCGGGCGGCAGCTCCCGTGCGGTCACCTCGTCCAGCACCGCCACGGCGGCGTCCTCGTCGCCGAGGCCGAAGAACAGGTTGAACGCGCGCGTACAGCCGACCTTGATCAACGTGAGCATGTCGCCGCCCGCCGCCATGGTCTCGGCGAGCACCTCCTCGGCCTGCCCGCACTGGCGCTGGTACATGAGCACCAGCCCGAGGACGAGCCCGACACGCGATGTCGCCCACGCGCCACCGCGGCGCGCGACAGCCGTTCCGCGAGCTCCCAGTCCTGGGCGGACAGCGCCTGCTCGGCGGCCCGCGCGAGCACGTCCGGCGACTCGG
>NZ_VSRL01000005.1 GCF_012184385.1 Lentzea indica | reverse complement strand
ATCGTGACCTGAGTTGACACGGGAGAGGTATGTACAACGGTTATGGTCGGCGACCACACCGTGAGATGTGCGGATTGTCCAAGGGGTGTTTGATCCTGGTCGTAGCCCTGCTGCTGGCCATACCTGTTCGTAACCCTGCTGGCCGTAGCCCTGTTGCTGGCCGTAGCCCTGCTGGTCGTATCCCTGCTGGCCGTAGCCGCCCTGACCATAAGGGTCCTGGCCGGGCTGGCCCTGTCCTTGTCCGTAGCCGGGTGGCTGGCTCATGGATCGGTCTCCTGCGGTGCGAGGTGGTGCTGACCGTCGGCTGGCCGCTTTCACGTCGGGGTCGACGGACGAGCTGGTTCGGAACTGTCCGGTGTGCAGCGCCTCGGAGCGCTCCAGGGAGACTACGACGTCACCATAGGTATCCCATCCGGACTCGGCCAGGTGCTCTCGCAGGCCCTCTGCGAGAAGCTGGGTGATGCGTAGTTCATCCTGCTCATCGCCCGCAAGACGCTCGTGGTCCCGGGCTCCGAGCAACACTTTGTAGTGGTTGGGGGCTAGCAGTCTGCCACCCGCGAGCTCGCGGATGTTGCTGTCACCCTCCCGTTGCAGCGCCTGTGCCACCTCTTGGGGCACCACGTTGCCGCCGAACACCCGCGCGAAGGTGTTGCCGACCAGACCCTCCAGCTTGCGCTCGAAGCGTTGCAGGCCCACGTCAACTCCTTCCGCTCGGACCGGCTCCTGTACCGATCGTATCCGGGTACGACGGCGCCGACAGGGGGCGATTAGGAACCTCGTTTCGGTGCGTGCTAGTGTTTCCAACGTCTCCAGGGGCAAGTGGCGGAATGGCAGACGCGCACGGTTCAGGTCCGTGTGTCCGAAAGGACGTGGGGGTTCAACTCCCCCCTTGCCCATCCAAAGACAGATGGAACCCCCCTCGCAGAATCGCGAGGGGGGTTCTTTCGTTGACCGGCAGTATCGGATTCCTTGATCCAACAGGTGATGTCTGTCACTCGTTCGGGGGTCGGCATGTGGGCGATAGCGGCACGGGATTTCGGGGCACAGCTCGAACTCGTGGAGCTTCCGGAGCCTGAAGCGGGTCCGAACGAGCTCAAGGTCCGGTTGTTCGCCGCGAGCGTGAACCCGTTCGACCGCAAAGTCGTCGACGGGATGCTTCGCGGTTCCACTCCTCACGTGTTCCCGTTGGTTCCGGGAACTGATGGGGCTGGTGAGGTCGTCGGTTCCGGAGAGAGGATTTTCGGCACCTTCTTCCACCGCCCCGCCGGCATCGGTACATACGCCGAGTACGTCACAGTTCCGGCAGGGAACGCGTTGGCTCCGCTGCCGGAAGACCTCGATCCCGCCGTTGCCGCCGCATTGCCGACCGCGGGTATGACGGCGTTGCAGTTGGTCGAGTCGTTGGGTGACGCGAAATCCGTGCTGATCGTCGGGCCCAACGGCGGCGTCGGGTCGTTCGCCGTGCAGATCGCCCGTGCGGCGGGCAAGCGGGTCATCCCCGTGGGCCGCGGTGATTCGCTGGTCGAGGCCGACGCGCTCATCGACCTCGTGAGCGCCGACCGCTCGTCGTTCGAGGCGAACGCGCGCTACGCGCCGTTGGCCTTCAACACCAACTACGTCTCCAGCGATCCGGCGCAGAACTTCGGCATGAAGGGGTCGCGGGAAACGTTGGTGCGGCTCGCGTCGATGGTTCAGGCGGGAGACCTGGACGTGCCGATCGCCCGCCGCGTCCCGCTGCGCGAGGCTGTTGATGTTTCCGCAGGTCATGGACCTGGCAAGACCGTGATCATCATGTAGGTGGTCGTTCTGGCGCGGTGAACGGTCGACGGACGGTGACCGGTACCGCTGACCGGCATTTTGCCCTCACGCCTGACGGACACACTCTGAGCAGGTCTTTTGGTGCGTCCATCCGGATTAACGTCACCCAGACGGCAGCACCGTAGGACCGAACTCCCCGCGCCACTCTTCGACCGGTCACCGACCGGTCGGCGCCGTCGATCGCAACAGGCTCTGCGACCTGCAGAAGGGCCGCGCGCTTACTGCTAAGCCTTATGCAGAGCACGAGTCGAATCGCGGCGGATCCCCCGCCGCGGGTGGCGAGGAGGCACTGGCGTGAGCAGCACCCCAGCACGGATCGCGGCACTCGACAGCGCAAGCGGACTGTCGACCACCGCAGTCCCGGTTCCGGAACTGCCCGCGTCCGTCGAGGAGTTGGCAGCCGCCGCGGCGATCCGCCTCGGCTGGCACGGCGTGGTTCTCCCCGAGATGGTCCTGATGGGCCGCAAGGTCGTCGTCGTGGCCGAGCTCCTGGCCGACGCCCACGCCGAGCGCGTGTGCGTGGGTGCGGGCCCCGAGGCCGACAAGACCACCGTCTCCACCTGGGTGTGGCCCGAGATGGAAGGCCGCGTCCCGCCGTCCGCCGTCCGCATCGTCGGCGTCATGGCCGTCGCCCGCCACTGGCGCACCGCGCTCGCGTCCGCCGTGCCCTTCGCCCGCTACGGCAACGCCGCGGTCGTCATGCCGGAGTCGGTCGCCTTCTCACACGACTACCTCGCGAACTGCCTGCCCCGCGTGCGCCGCTACGGCGTCTCGGTTCTGCTGGCCGACGACGACAAGGACCTCTCGGTCGACGTGTCCGGCCGCCAGGAGCACGTGCCCGCAGAGGACACCGCCATCACCCGCTGGGTCAACGAGCTGGTCTACGAGCAGGTGCTCGCCACCGCTTCCTGATCTACCGTCGGGGCATGCGAGTAGTCATAGCCGGCGGACACGGGCAGATCGCGCTGCTTCTCGAGCAGCAGCTGGCCACCCGTGGAGACACGGCAACCGCACTGGTCCGCAACCCCGATCACTTCACCGACGTGCAGGAAGCCGGAGCCGTTCCGGTGTTGTGCGACCTGGAGTCCGCCGATCTGGACTCGGTCGCCGCGTACATGAACGGTGCTGATGCCGCGGTGTTCGCCGCCGGCGCCGGGGCTGGTTCAGGAAGCGCTCGCAAGGACACCGTGGACTACGGGGCCGCCGCCCTGTTCGCCTCCGCTGCGGTCGAGGCAGGGGTGCGGCGGTTCGTCCAGGTCTCCACGGTGGGCATCGAAGCGGCCGACTCTCCTTCTGTGGACCCGGAGTTCGCGGTCTACCTGAAGGCCAAACGGTTGGCAGAGGAAGACCTGAAGCCGCGTGATCTCGATTGGACGATCCTGCGGCCGGGTCCGCTCGTGAACGACGCGCCGACCGGGCTGGTCACGCTGGCGGCGCCTCGGTTGCCACGGGCTTCCGTCACGCGGGCAGACGTTGCCGCTGTGCTGGCGGAGTTGTTGACCGCGCCGAACACGATCGGCAAGACGCTGGAGCTGGTGAACGGCGAGACGCCGGTCGCCGACGCCGTGCGCGCGATCCTCTAACCGAGCACCCGGTCCAGGTAGGGGTTGCTGAACGTCCTGCCTGGATCGACTTCGTCCCGCACCCGCAGGAAGTCGTCGAAGTGCGGGTACAGCGGCCGGAGCTCGGTTGCCGTCAGGTCGTGCATCTTTCCCCAGTGCGGGCGGCCGCCCACGGAGGCGGCGATGCTCGCGTAGGCGTCGAAGAAAGCCTTGTACTGCATGCCAAGCGCCTGATGCATCGAGATGTACGCGGTGTCGCGGCCGGACGCGGTCGACAGCCAGATGTCGTCGGCCTGCGCGACGCGCACCTCGCACGGCACGATCAGCGCGTCCCGGTCGCCGAGCTTGTTCGCCACCACGCGGAGTTCGGCGATCACGTCCATCAGCGTCTCGCGCGGGATCGAGAACTCGGTCTCCACGAACCGCACACGCCGGGGCGTCACGAAGACGTTGTGCGAGTAGTCCGAATAGGACCGTTCGGTGATCAGCGAGCCGCAGAGTTCGTTCAGACGCCGGGTGTAGCGCGGGAAGGTCTTGGCCACCTTGCACACCGCGCCGAACGCGGCGTTCTCCATGACCTCGTACTCCCACGTCTGCCGGAGCTTCGACAACGGCTTCGCGGGCTCGGGGATCCTGTTGTTGCGCTTGAGAATCACGCGGTCCGAGTGCGTGAACCAGTGGAACTCGACGTGGTCCTCGACCGCGCACAGGTCGTCGAACTGCTCCAGCACGGCGTCGAGGTGGCCCGGCGTTTCGGAGGCCTGCAGCACGAACGAAGGCACGCAGCGGAGGGTCAAGGTGCTGATGACGCCCAGTGCGCCGAGCCCGACGCGGGCGGCGTTGAACAGGTCAGTGCGTTCGGAACGAGAACACGTCACAACCGAGCCGCCGGCCAGGACCAGTTCCAGGGACTCGATCGCCGTGGCCAGGACGCCGAGTTTCGCGCCGGTGCCGTGAGTGGAGGTCGAGACGGCACCTGCGACGGTCTGGGCGTCGATGTCACCGAGGTTCGGCATGGCCAGGCCCAGCCGGTGAAGGTCGGCGTTGAAGGTGCGCAGCGGCGTGCCGGCGCGGACGGTGACCAGGCCGGTTTCCGTGTCCGCGCGCACGATTCCCGTCCAACGGTCCAGGTCGAGCGCTGTTTCCGGCGCGACCGCGATGTCGTTGAACGAGTGACCGCTGCCCCGCGCGCGGACACGGCCGGCGGACATGACCGCCGCCGCGATCTCGTCCGTGCTCGACGGGTGGACGATGCGCGTTG
The DNA here is from genome assembly GCF_012184385.1 of Lentzea indica. Lineage (GTDB taxonomy): Bacteria > Actinomycetota > Actinomycetes > Mycobacteriales > Pseudonocardiaceae > Lentzea > Lentzea indica. The sequence goes on along the minus strand of NZ_VSRL01000005.1, from coordinate 94,116 downwards.
GGGTGCACGAAGCAGTTCTAGCCCAGTTCGTCCACACGCGAACCTCCACAAGAGTGTGACTTGACACAGCAACGTAGGTGAAAGCTCTTCACGTTTCAAGGGTTGGCGACGTACCGTCAAGGCATGCGCAGAACTCGACTCGACACCGCGACGAAGGATTTGGATCCTCCGTTCGCGATCGTCGACCTGGACGCCTTCGACCACAACGCGGCGGACCTCGCCCGTCGCGCTGCCGGTCACCCGATCCGGGTCGCGAGCAAGTCGATTCGCGTGCGTGACCTGGTGAGCAGGGCGCTCGACCGGCCCGGCTACTCCGGGGTGATGTGCTACTCGCTGGCCGAGGCGTTGTGGCTGTCCGAGCAGAACGTCAGCGAGGACCTGCTGGTCGCGTATCCGACGGCTGACCGGGCAAGCCTGCAGAAGCTCGCCGCGAACGAAACCGCACGTCAGCGGGTCACGATCATGGTCGACTCCACCGAGCACCTCGACTTCGTCGACGCCGCGATCGGGCCGCACTCCGACATCAGGGTCTGCCTGGAGCTGGACGTCTCGTGGAAGCCGTTTCCCGGCATCCACATCGGTCCGCGCCGTTCGCCGATCCACACACCGGCCCAGGCGAAGGCGCTGGCCGCCAAGATCAACCAGCGGCGTGGCTTCACGCTCGTCGGCGTCATGGCGTACGAGGGGCAGATCGCGGGGCTCGGTGACAACCCTCCTGGTCAGCCGCTCCGCGCACTGGCCATCCGCGCCATCCAGAGCAAGTCCGGTCCCGAGCTGATCCATCGCAGGACCGCCGTCGTCAGCGCGGTCCGGCAGATCGCCGACCTGGAGTTCGTCAACGGTGGCGGCACCGGGAGCCTCGAGCTCACCGGCTCCGACCCGTCGGTCACCGAGCTCGCGGCGGGGTCGGGTCTTTTCGGGCCGACGCTCTTCGACGGCTACCAGGCGTTCAGGCCGGAACCCGCGGCGCTGTTCGCGTTGTCCGTGGTGCGCAAGCCGAACAAGCGCACGGCGACGTTGTTCGCCGGCGGCTACATCGCGTCCGGCACGCCGACTCCCGACCGCCAGCCGTCGCCGTACCTGCCGGCTGGACTGAAGACGCTCGGCCTCGAAGGAGCCGGCGAGGTGCAGACACCTGTCACCGGCAAGGCGGCGGAGCAGCTGAGGATCGGCGACCGCGTCTGGATGCGGCACGCCAAGGCGGGCGAGCTCTTCGAGCGGTTCGACGAGGTGCACCTGGTGCACGGTGACCGCATCGAGCGGACCGTGCCCACGTACCGCGGCGAGCGCCGCAACTTCGGCTAGGCGGGCAGGCGCGACGACAGGTAACCCCTGATCAGGGCCCTCGCCTCGGCGAGGATCGCCGGGTCGCCCATCGCGCTCTTGCGGAACGCCATCTTCATCACGGCGTCGGCCGCCTCGACGGCGATCGCGATCGGCAGCTGGACCTCGCCCATCGGGATGCCGAAGTTCACCGAGATCAGCTCGGAGATCTTGTCGGAGATGACGGCGTTGTTGTCACGGCGGTCGTCGAGCAGCCGCATGTCCACGACATCACCGAAGTGCAGCCTCCCGAACGCGGGGATCTCGCGGTGCATCGTCACGTAGACGTCGAACACCGTGTCCACGGCGTCCCACCAGTGCTCGAGCGTCGCCTGCCCGAGCCGTTCGGTGATGCCTTGGGAGAACTTGTCGACGTTGCGCAGCGTCAGGGCCTGCACGACGGCTCTCTTGTCGGGGAAGAACTGGTACAGCGAGCCGACCGCCACACCCGCTCTCTCCGCGATCAACGTCGTGGTGACGCCGTCGTAGCCCACCTCGTCGATCAGGGTCGCGCAGGCCTCGAGCATTCGCTCGACTCTCTTGGCACTGCGCTGCTGGACGGGCTGACGGCGAAGCGGGGTGGTGCTCGTCACGGCGACTCCCAGTGGTTCGGGTGCTTCCATCTTGCCTGTTGTACGGCCTCTTCACTTCCCTGAACCTGTCAACACGCCTACGATCCGAACAAGTTTCACATTTTGGAGGATCGATGAGCGACTTCCTCTGGGGAGTGTCGACGTCCGCGTTCCAGATCGAGGGCGCGTTCGATGCCGGCGGTCGGGGGCCATCGGTGTGGGACGAGTTCACTCCAATACACGAGAACCAGAACGCATCCGTTGCGTGCGACCACTACCACCGGTGGCGCGAGGACGTGGCGCTCATGACCCAGCTCGGGGTCAACGCGTACCGGTTCTCCATCGCGTGGCCGCGCATCCAGCCCTCCGGCAAGGGGCCTGTCAACGCCGAGGGACTCGACTTCTACGACCGCCTGGTCGACGCCCTTGTCGATGTCGGCATCGCCCCCGTCGTGACGTTGTACCACTGGGACACGCCGCTGGAGCTCGAAGCGGAAGGCGGGTGGCTCAACCGGGACATCGCCGACCGGTTCGCCGACTACACCTCGCTGGTCGCGGACCGTCTCGCCGACCGCGTGAAGATGTGGATCCCGATCAACGAGCCCGCGATGGTGACGTTGCAGGGCTACGCGATCGGTGAACACGCACCGGGCAAGACGTTGCTGTTCGACGCACTGCCGACCGCCCACCACCTGAACCTCGCTCACGGTCGTGCGGTCGAGGTGCTCCGTTCGTTCAACGCGCACCAGGTCGGTACGGCGAACAACCACACGCCTGCCTGGCCCGCCACGCCCGCAGACCAGCCCGCCGCCGACGCGTACAGCGAAATCCACAACTGGTTGTACGCGGATCCGCTTCTGTCGGGCCGATATCCGGACGCAGTCGCCGACCTCCTGCCTATCGTCGAGGGTGATCTGGAGACGATCCACCAGCCGCTCGACTTCTACGGCGTGAACTACTACAACCCGACGCGGTTGAAGCTCCCGTCCGAGGGCAACCCGCTGCCGTTCGAGCTGGTCGAGATCGACGAGTACCCGCGGACCGCCTTCGGCTGGCCGGTCGTGCCGGCCGGACTGACCGAGATGATCAACGCTCTTCGCGAGCGACACCCGGGCCTGCCGCCGGTGTACGTGACCGAGAGCGGCTGCAGCTTCCCGCAGGAGATCGAGGACGCCGAGCGGATCTCGTACCTCGACGGACACCTCAACGCCGCGCGGGAGGCGGACGTCGCCGGGTACTTCGTGTGGTCACTGCTCGACAACTTCGAGTGGGAGGCCGGATATTCGCAGCGCTTCGGCCTGGTCCACGTCGACTACGAGACGCAACGCCGCACGCCGCGCGACTCCTTTCACTGGTACAGAAGGGTGATCAGTGGTGAGTGAGGCGCTCGCTGAGCCGGTGGTGCGTGTCCGCCGCGGCTGGATGGCGTGGTTGTTCGCCGCGAACCTGGGGCTGTGGCTGGCGGTCTACGCACCGATCCAGGTGCTGTTGCCGCAGCAGGCCGAACTGCTGGACCGGGCGAACAAGGAGTTCGTGTTCGGTGTCGTCACAGGCTTCGGCGGACTGGTCTCGCTGCTCGTGGTGCCGTTGATCGGCTTCATGTCCGACCGCACGACCTCGCGGTTCGGTCGTCGCCACCCGTGGACGCTCGGCGGCGCGATCATCGGTGCCGTCGGCCTCGGCGTGCTGGCCAACGCGCCTTCGGTCGTCGTGATGACCATTGGCTGGTGCCTGGTGCAGGCCGGGATCGGCGGCATGCTCGCCGCGCTGACCGCGGTCGTGCCGGACCAGGTGCCGGTCGTGCAACGTGCGCAGGTCGGTGGGTTGATCGGGATCAGCCAGATGCTCGGCACCGTGCTGGGCGCGGTCGTGGTGACGCTGCTGGTCAGCGGTCTGCCGGCCGGGTACTCGGCGTGCGCGGTGATCGTGGTGGTCGGCGCGCTGTTCTTCGTGCTGAGGACGCCGGACACGCAGCTCGTCCTGAAGCCGGTGCGGCCGACGTTCTGGATCTCGCCGCGTGAGCACCCGGACTTCGCGTGGGCGTGGGGTGGTCATCTGATGATCAACCTCGGCAACGCGTTCGGGACGCTCTACCTCCTGTACTTCCTCGGCGACGTGGTGCACCACGAATCTCCCGAGGACGGTCTGCTGGTGCTGATGGCGCTTTACGGGGTGGCGCTCGCCGCAGGAGCGGTGCTGTTCGGCGCACGAAGTGATCGTTCAGGGCGTCGCAAGCCGTATGTCTACGGCGCTTCGGCCGTGATGGCGCTGGCGGCGCTGATCCTGGTGATCTGGCCGACCTGGACCGCGGTTCTCGTCGCTTCTCCGCTGCTCGGCGTCGGGTTCGGCACGTACTGGGCGGTCGCGATCGCGTTGCTGACCCAGGTGCTGCCCGCGGCGTCCGATCGGGCCAAGGATCTGGGCGTGCTGAACGTGGCCAACGCGTTGCCGCAGGTCATCGCCCCCTTGCTCACCGCCTTGATCTTGGCCAACCTTGGTGGCTACCGCGGCCTGTTCGCGGTGTCGGCGTTGGCGACGACGCTGGCGGCGGTGTTGATGAGTCGAGTGCGATCGGTGGTCTGATGCAGCTGTCGGGCAAGAGGGTTCTGGTCACGGGAGCGTCCCAGGGGATCGGTGCGGAGGCCGCGTTTCGATTCGCGGCGCACGGCGCGCACGTCCATCTTGTGGCCCGAAGCGCCGAACTGCTTGATCTACAGGTCAAACGGATCATCGAATTCGGCGGCTCGGCGTCCGCTCACACGGCCGATCTGGCGGACGCCGAGCAGATTCGCGCGCTCGCTGAGGAGATCGAGACGCCGGACGTGCTCGTCAACAACGCCGGCGTCGGTCGCTGGCTGTTCCTGGACGACACCTCGGCCGACGAGCTGCAGACGATGATCGCCGTGCCGTACCTGGCGGCGTTGCTGCTGACCAGGGAGTACTTGGGCGCCATGCGTTCCCGCCGGTCCGGCTGGATCGTCAACGTGAACTCGCCGGTGTCGCGGCTGCCGATTCCCGGTTGCGTGGGCTACCAGTCGTCGCGGTGGGCACTTCGCGGTCTGACTGCTTCGTTGCGGCTCGACCTGCGCGGTACCGGCATCGGGGTGAGTGAAGTGGTGCCGGGCAAGGTGTCCAGCGAGTACTTCAACAACAACCCCGGTGCGGAGGAACGGATCCCGGCGATCGCCAGGCTGATCCCGACCGTGACGCCGGCCCAGTGCGCGAAGGTGATCGTCGACGCCGTGGAGAAGGAACGGCCCGAGCACCTGTTCCCGTGGCAGCTCAAGGCGTTCGAGATCTCCGGCCGGCTCTTCCCCGGTCTGACCTCTTACCTGACCTGGAAAACGGGTACGCACCGCTGAACCTGGGAATCCCCTGGCCACAAGCCGAGGGAGGGCACCCCATGAACCGGATCGACGGCCACCTCGTCCGCGACCCGCACGACCTGCACGCCGATGTCCAGGACCAGTTGAGGCAGGCGGCTGCGGAGGTGCATCGCCGCGTCGGCGACCAGTTCGACGAGCAGACCGTTCAGCGTGCGGTGCAGGACGCTTACGCGGAAATCGTCGACCACGCGAAGGTCGAGTCGTTCCTGCCGATCCTCGTTGCGCGGGCAGCGGAGGAGAAGCTCGAAGAAGGCGCCTGAGAGCAGTGGAAACGGCCCCTTGCCTGCGCGGGAGGTGCAGACGAGGGGCCGAAGCTGGTGACCGCGGACCGGTGCCGGTCGGGGAGGGAAGGTGCACGTCACCGGCCCGCGGGAATCTGTGGAGTTTGGTGAGCTGACCGGGGTCCGCGATGTCGCGGTCGGGGGTTCGCGCATCGCGGACCACCGGTCAGTAGGCGGTTTGCAGACCTGGTCGTGTCGGGGGGACGCCAGGTCAGTCGCAAACGCCCGTTAGTGGGCTCGAGCCACCGCGCGGCGGGTCCTGGTGACAGGAGGAGTCACAGGAGCCTCGCGCAGATGGCGAGCCGGGCGCGGGGCGAGTCCGCCCGCAACCAGGTGTTCGTACGCGGCGCGCCACACCGAGCAAGGTGACTTCTGCTGGCGCCAACGGCCGGAGCACTCAGGGCAGTTGCCCTTCTCGTCCGGCTCGTGCGCTGCCAGCAGAGCACGCCATCCCTCGGTCAGCCGAGGGAGCTCGGATCGAGCCACCGACAGGAGGGACGGGGCGTCCGCGCGGCTCGCCAGCTCCGTGAGCAGGTCGAGACGTTCCCACACAGCGTTGCGAAGAACCTGTCCGAGGATCGCGTCCATCGAAACGTCACCGTCACCTTTCCGCCTGGTCGGCGGCTTCGCGTAGCGCAGCCCTGAGCTGTACGAGCTGGTCGTGGGACAAGACTGCCGTCTCCCCGGGAGGGCCTACCAGGACCACTTGGCCCTGAACGACCTTCACGGTGAGCTGGCGGTCCCGGTCGACCACGTCGCCGCAGCTGATCTGCCACGTCCGACGTTGCCCGGTCGTGCCGCGCCATGTGGATTCGGAGTCATCCGTCTCCACAATGGAGGTGGAGTACGGGGAGGAGCTGTCCACTATCGGTCGTTCCTCTCCGTGCTCACTCGCTTACCGGAATCTAGATTGCGATGATTCATGCCGGAACGGGACGTCACAGCGCCCACCGGTGGAAGTCTTACGGTGAGCGGTAAGTGGTGTTCGGCAGAGCCGATCAGCTCCGCCGAAGAGGACTTCTCGACTCGGGGACCTGCCCCTAGTCTGCCGATGACGCCCAACGGACTGTGAGGGTGCGCGATGAACACCATGAGTTCCCAGGGCTCTCCGATCCCCGCTGAGGTGTGGGACCACCAGGAGATGCGGGACGCACTGGCCCGACGAGAGATCAGCTCGGTCTACCGGCTGCTCCGAAGGCACGGCGTCTCCCAGCGCCAGATCGCGGCACTCACGGGTCAGTCGCAGTCCGAAGTCTCGGAGATCCTCAAGGGACGCCAGGTGATGGCATATGACGTCCTGACTCGGATCGCCTGTGGCTTGGGTGTCCCACGTGGATACATGGGTCTCGCTTACGACGAGACAACGGCAGTGAGGGTGGCCGCAACCGCGGACTCACCCCATCCTGAGGAGGACGAGTCGGTGAAGCGTCGGAAGTTCCTCGCGCACGCCGCCGCCGTGACAGTCGGCGCGGCCGTGTTCGGAGCGGACTCCGGGTCGTGGGTTTCACACCCCACACAGACTCCGGCTCCGGGACGCATCGGCATGACCGATGTGCGCCAGGTCGAAGCGGCGACGCGGGCTCTGCGTGCCCTGGACTACCAGTACGGCGGCGGTTCCTGCCGCGACGCGGTGGTTGCCCAGCTGTCCTGGGGACAGCAGATGCTCGGTGCGAACTCAACGGAGATCGTTCGCCAGCGCCTCTACGTCGCGCTGGCCGACCTGCACAACCTTGCCGGCTGGACGTCGTTCGACACGGGCCTGATGGACTCGGCCCGCAACCACTTCGGCCAGGCCCTCGACCTCGCCAAGCAGGGTGAGAACGAGGCGCTGATGGCGAACATCCTGTACCGCATGGGCCGCGTGTACTTGCACCAGAACGCCCCGGACGACGCGCTGAAGGTGTTCCAGCTGGGTCAGCTGGCCGCGCAGAACTCCGGTTCCGAACTGGCGGTCGGCATCCTGTGCGCGAACGAGGCCTGGGCCTACGCGAAGATGGGTTCCGACGAGCAGGCGCTCAAGCTGCTCGGACGCGCGCGCGACGAGTTCTCCCGCGCGAACGTCACAGAGGCCCCCGCCTGGGCCAAGTTCTTCAACGAGATCGACCTCTCGTCCATGATCGGCACGGTGCACACGGAGCTGGCACAGACGGTGGACGCCAAGTACACGAGGACCGCGATCCCCGCGCTGTCCAAGGCGATCAACAACTTCGGTGACGAGTACGCGCGCAGCCGCTCGTTCAACCTGACCTCGATGGCGATCAACCACCTGCTCGAGGGCGACATCGACCACGGAGCCAAGATCGGCCGTCAGGCCGTTGACCTGTCGGAAAGCCTCAAGTCGGTGCGCACGAAGCAGCGCATGGAGCCGTTGCGCCAGGAGGCCGAGAAGCGCCGCAACAACCCGGAGGCCCGCGAGCTGGCCGACCGCGTCGCCCGCTTCACCGGAGCCGACACGGCCGCCTAGCCTCATCTCGTTTGGGCCCCTTAGCATCACTTTTGGATGGTGTGGGACACGAACCGGTAACGCCAGGACCTTCGCACACGAATGCAGCATCGACGGGCAAGAAATCCACGCCTAAGGTGCGGCAGGTCGGGGCGAAGGACGAGGTGCGGCGCGTGAGCCTTACTCGGAGGTGGCGTTCCAGGAGAGCGCTGCGGTCCGCGCAGTTGCTCGACGAGGTGGTGGACACCCAGCTGCCGCTGCTGGCGGCGTTCGACGAGGAGCGACGGCGTCGATCTGCCGACTACCTCGCGGAGCTCGTGGCACTGGCGCAGGACTACCGCTACTACGCCAACGGCTGGATCGACAGTCGCGAGCTGGACCGCCGCGGTCAGCGGACGATGAACCGGCTGGCGCGGATGCGCGAAGAATCTTCGGCTCGACTGATCACCGACTAGTCCGTTCGTGCGCAGCTCGTCGCGCCGATCGGACCACTCACCGAGTCCGGCCCGAGTCTGCGGATGTTTCACGTTGAACAATCACCAGGGCACCGATCCGCTGTGGTCGAACAGTCCGCCGGTCGGACCGTCGTCGGGCAGGGTGGCCAGCCTGATCGCGATCCTGGCTCCCTCCGCGGGTGTGTCGGTCCCCTGGAAGCCGTTGAGATCGGTCGCCACGTATCCGGGGCACGCACCGTTGACCTTGATGTTCTCCAGTTCCTTGGCGTACTGGACGGTGATCGCGTTCAGGTACGTCTTCGACGGCGAGTAGGTCCCGCTGACCCCGCCGAGGCTGACACCAGGTGTGCTTTGCAAGGTCAGCGATGCGACGTGGCTCGACAGGTTCACGATTCGCGGCCTCTGTGAACGGCTCAGCAGCGGCAACAACGCGTTGGTGACCCGGACGACGCCGATCACGTTCGTCTCCAGCACCGCCCTGATGCTCTCCGGCGTCGTCGTGGACGGCTGGTCCGGCCACCCTCCGGCGATCGCGGCGTTGTTGACCAGCACGTCGAGTCGGCCGAACCGCTCCTCGAACAGTGCTGCTGCTTCGGTGGCGCTCTCGTCGTCGGTCACGTCCAACGGTACGAAGAACGCGTCAACGCCCTCCGCCTGCAGTTTCGCCGTCGCCTCCTCGCCTCGTTGACGGTCCCGCGCGCCAACCCCGACGCTCATCCCCAGTGCGCCGAGCCCTGCCGCGATCTCGTACCCGATGCCCTTGTTCGCGCCGGTGACCAGCGCAATCGTCTGTTCGCTCATGCCTTTGATCGTGGTCGGACACGCGTTCAAGACCAACATCACTTCGGTGTGGCAGCGATACCCGGCCGGTATCGATAGCGTGGACGGGTGGAGACCCGAGAGCTTCGGTACTTCGTCGCGGTCGCGGAAGAACTGCACTTCGGCCGGGCCGCCGACCGTCTCGGCATCGCCCAGCCACCGCTGTCGCGGACGATCGCCCAGCTCGAACACCGGCTCGGCGTCGCGCTGCTGACCCGCACCAGCCGCAAGGTGTCGCTCACCGACGCCGGCGCGGTGCTGCTGGCCGAAGGAACGGCGATCCTCGGTGCGATTGCCGCGGCCGAGAGGCGTACCCGCAGCGTCGACCGGCCTTCGCTGGTGCTGGCCGCCAAGGCCGGTGGTTCGAACGAACTCCTGGCGAAGCTGCTCGACGCCTACGCCGCCGAACCCGGTGCGGTCGCCGTCGACCTGCTGCTGTGCGAGGCCCACACCCGGCAACCGCTGCTCGACGGTCGGGCCGACGTGGCGATCCTGCACGAGCCGTACGACTCGACCGCGGGTCTCGACGTCGAGGCCCTGCGCACCGAGAGCCAGTTCGCGATCCTGTCGACCTCGCATCCGCTGGCCGGCGCGGCGCAGCTGCGGATGGCCGACGTCATCGACCTGCCTGAACTCGCGCGCTGGCCGGAGCCCGACGGCACCTACCTTCCCGGCCCCGGCGTGGAAGTGCACAACCTGACGCAGCTGTTCCAGATGATCGCGCTCGGCCGTGCGATCGCGGTCATGCCGGAAGTCGTACGCACGGGCCTGCTCGAAGGCCTGACCGCGATACCGGTGGTGGACGCGCCGAAGGTGACGACGGCGATCGCGTGGCCATCGCACAGCAGGTCGCGTGCCGTGGCCGACCTGGTCCGGGTGGCGACGGAGGTCAGCTCACCGGGGCCCGGCTGAGCACCACGGCGAGCCCGAACGCGACGCCCATGATGGTCACCTCCAGCACCGCCCACTGCACGATCGCGGTGACCTTGTGCTGAGAGATCTTCGGTAGCAACCGCCACCGGATGTGCGCGCCGAGCACCGCGATCAGCACCGCGCACACGGTCTTGCCGATGAACAGCAAGCCGTAACCGGTCGTGAACATCGACTGCGGAAACGGGACGACGGGGTTGAGGATCAGCTCCAGCAGCCCGTTGAACAGGCCTGTCACCGCGACGACGATCAGGCTGATGGTCGCGACCTTCGAGAACTTCGGCAGCGCGATCGCCAGCAGCCCCTTGCGGTAGGCGACCAGCGCCATCAACGCACCGAGCCCACCGGTCCACGCCGCGGCGCCCAGCACGTGCAGCTCCATGGAGACCATCGAGTAGTCGTGGTACTTCCAGTTGGAGGCGTGCCCTGTCACCGGGATCGGCAGCAGTCCGAACATCGAGATGAGAATCCGCAGCTCAGCGGGCACGGACTCGCCGCTGCGCACGGCCATCACGCCGATCACCACGTAGACGAACGCGCAGGCCGCGCTGAAGAGCAGGCCCTTGCCCGCGCCGACCGTCGCGATGTAGTCGATGGCGTTGCCGATGCTGACGTCGCTGCCCGGCCGCAGCTCGGCGGCCTGCAGCACGATCGCCAGCAGAGCGGTGACCACCCAGACCGCGGCGGCGATGACCGCTGCCGGCCTGGCGATCCTCATGACGGGTTCGGTGTGCGTCGGCCGGTCGAAGCCGAGCAGCTTCGGCAGGATCGACAGCCCGACGACGATGGTCGCCGAGACGTCGAGCAGCACCCGTGTGACCGGCAGGCCGTACCGGACCGCCGCCCCGGCGTCCACCACACCGGCGACCACGAGCGGTGGTGCCAGCACCAGGCCGAGCGCGATGCCCGCGAGTGCGCCGAAGACGAGCCCGGCGAGCACGCGGTAGTGGGTGGGGGCGGTGGTCCGGACGTCGCTCATGCCTTCGTGCCTCCGCCACCGCCGCGCAGGGCGAAGAAGACGCCACCGCCGAGCAGCACCACGGCGCCGACGATCCACACCCAGATGGGCAGGCCGTCGCTCGAACCGTCGCTGCCGGACGCCGTGTTCGCGCTCGTCGGCGCGGTGGGCGTGCCGGTGCCGTCCTTCGTGAGCGTGAACGTCAGCTCACCGGACACCGGGTGGCCGTCCGCGGACAGGATGCGATAGCCGATCTTGTACTGCCCGGCCTTGCCGAGCGCGTTGACCTTCGTGGAGACCGCGTTGTCCTTGATCGTCGGGTCGCCCGCGACCTCGTAGTGGCCGCCGTTGGCGTCGACGACAGAGATCGTGTTGATGCCCTGGCCGCCCTGCACGTCCTGGTCGAACGTCAGCGTGACGGTCGACGGGCCGACCTCCAGCGAGGTCTTGTCCTTCGGGTCGCTGCTGATCAGAGCGTTGTGCGCCGCCGCGGGGGCGGCCGTGACGAGCACGGCCGCACCAGCGATCAGGCACGCGATGAATGCGCGCTTCATGCCTTGCGCCTCGAACGCAGGATCGCGCCGACGCCGAAGCCCAGGCCGAGCGCGCCGACGGCGAGACCGGCGCCACCGAGGTAGCGGGCGGTCTTGTCGGAACCGGCAGCCGACGCCTGGTGCGTGTCGGTGCTGCTGTTGGCGGCCGGCGTCGTGCCGTGGCCACCGTGGCCGTCGTCACCGGCCTTCTTCGGGGCGAGCTTCAGCGCGGGCGCCGGGTGCTCCGGCTCCTTGCCGTCGGCGCCTGGCGCCTGGCTCCAGTCCACGACCTCACCGTTCTCGTACGTCTGCTTGGTCGGCAGGAGCAGCGTGTCCTTCTCCGGAAGGGTGCCGAGCGCGACGAAGAACTCCTGGTACTCGTTGACCCCGATCTTCACGCCGGGCTCGGCGGTCCAGGTGATCGTCTTGAACGCCTCGGTGACCTCCTTGCCGGCGATGGTCACGGGCTTGTCGAGCTTGCCCTTGACGGCCTCGGCCTTCCAACCGGCCATTGGCTTGGTGCGCACCGAGGTGAGCGGGGTGTCCTGCGGCAGCGTCACCTCGATCTTGGTGGTGCCTGCGTTGTCCCGCTCGTTCGGGACGCGGAACGCGAACGTCGCGCGGCCGCCCTGGGTGAACTCGGCCGGCTGAGCGCTGACGTGCGCCGATGCGATGGTCGGGGTGCCGAGCACGGCGATGCCGGCCACGGCTAGAACGGCGAGCGTGCGCACGCCAAATCGATTTGTCGACATGAAGTTGTGGCTCCTGATTGCCAAAGGGATTGGGGGGATTCGGGGTGTCAGGAACCACAGGGCGGGCCGCGCCGCCCGTTGGCACGCCTCAAGTGCGTGTAGTGCGCGTTCTGCACGTAAGGCGTGCTGGTGAACGTCCGCACCGGCTTGGTGACCGGCAGCGGCGTGAGCCTGCGGGGGATCAGGCGAGTGATCGCGGAGAACAGCCTGAACAGGGCGTTCTCCGCGTGGAACAGGAGCAACCCGGTCAGCGTCGCGGCGACGAGGTGCGCCAGGAACATCTGCCCGGTGAGCGTGTTCGTGTGCTCGTGGTTCACCCAGGTCAGCAGCAGGTGCTGCGCGAGCTGGGCCGTACCGAGCCCGGTGATGACCGAGAGCTTCCCGGTGCGCTTGTCGGCGAGACTCGACGCGGCGAACGCGATGAGCACCACCAGCGGCAACGCGTGGATGAACTCCGACAGCTCTCCGCCGCCCAGCCCGTGAGCGGCGATCGTGAGCGTTGCAGAGGTCAGCGCGAGCCCGGCACCACGCAGGGTGCGCAACTCACTCGACCGTGTGCTCACCGGGCTGAGGGTAATCGGAGGAGTTTGCCCCGGTCCACGAACGGGTAAGTAGGGCCGCATGCACAACCAATGCGACCAGCCGGGCCGTACCGACCGGGTCGTGTTCGGCGTTGCCGCTGGTCTGACGCTTGCGTTCGTGACCTGGGGAATCGTTGGCACGGACTCGCTGGCCTCGGTGTCGAAGACGGCGATCGGCTGGATCATCCAGCATCTGGGATGGGCCTTCGTGATCTCGGCCTCGGGGTTCGTCGTCTTCGCGCTGTGGCTTGCGTTCAGCCGTTACGGCAAGATCCCGCTCGGCAGAGACGACGAGAAACCCGAGTTCAAGACCGTTTCGTGGGTCGCGATGATGTTCAGTGCCGGTATGGGCATCGGCCTGATGTTCTACGGCGTCAACGAGCCGCTGACCCACTTCGTGAAGCCGCCGCCAGGTAGCGAGGGTGATCCCCTCGAAACGGCGATGGCCACCACGCTGTTCCACTGGACGTTGCACCCGTGGGCGATCTACGCCGTTGTCGGCATCGCCATCGCGTACGGCAGCTTCCGCCGTGGCCGGTCCTCGCTGATCAGCTCCGCCTTCGCGCCGCTCCTGGGGCGTCGGGCGGCGTCCGGCTGGGGACGTGCCATCGACGTCATGGCGATCTTCGCGACGTTGTTCGGGTCGGCGGCGTCGCTCGGCCTGGGCGCACTGCAGATCGGGAGCGGGCTGGAGGCCGCCGGCTGGGCGGGCAACGTCGGCAAGGGCGCACTGGTCGCGATCATCGCGATCCTGACCGTGGCGTTCGTCGCGTCCGCCGTCTCCGGTGTCGCGAAGGGCATCCAGTGGCTCTCGAACATCAACATGGTGCTGGCGGTGACGCTGGCGCTGTTCCTGTTCGTGGTCGGCCCGACCGTCTTCATCCTGAACCTGGTGCCCACCGCGCTCGGCGACTACTTCCGCGAGCTCGCGAACATGGCAGGACGGACCGCTGCCTCCGGTGGCGACGCGACGGAGACGTGGCTGTCCGGGTGGACGATCTTCTACTGGGCGTGGTGGATCTCGTGGACGCCGTTCGTCGGCATGTTCATCGCGCGGATCTCACGCGGCCGCACGATCAAGCAGTTCGTGGCGGGCGTGATCCTCGTGCCGTCCGCCGTGTCGCTGGTGTGGTTCGCGGTCCTGGGCGGGACGGCGATCTTCGAGCAGCGCAGCGGTGTCGACCTGGCCGGCCAGTCGACGCCGGAGTCGCAGCTCTTCGCGCTGCTCGACCAGTTCCCGCTGGCGGCGATCGCCGGTGTCGTCGTGATGGTGCTGGTGGCGATCTTCTTCGTGTCCGGTGCGGACGCAGCCTCGATCGTGATGGGAACGCTCTCCCAGGAAGGCACCATTCGGCCGAAGAAGCCGGTGGTGGTCTTCTGGGGTGTGCTGACCGGTGCCGTCGCCGCGGTGATGTTGCTGGTCGGCGGGTCCAACGCGCTGACAGGCCTGCAGAACCTCACGATCATCGCGGCCTTGCCGTTCATGGTCGTGATGGTCGGGCTGTGCGTGTCGTTGGCGAAGGACCTGCGCACCGACCCGATGATCAAGCGTGAGGAGCGGGTCGCCGAGGTCATGGAGGAGGTGACCGCGCACCTCGATCCAGGACAGGTGGTCGAGGAGGCCGCTGTCAGGGCCGTGGCCGAGGTGACGGGGAAAGCACCGGACGTCAGCGCACGTTCAGGCGCCTGAGCAGTTCCTGCTCCAGCATCTCCAGATCGGTTCCGACGGCCCGGTGCGCGGCTTTGCGCCGGGCCGTCGGCATGCGTTCGGCAGCGCGCACCGCGGCGAGGAGTTGCGCCAGCCGTGCTTCCGTCTTCGAAACCCACTCGGAATCGGAAGCCCGTAATGCGTCCAACGACTCCGAAAAGCCGACAATCCGCGCGTGCAGCCGGGCGCCGTACCCGGAGTACTTCCCGATGTCGGCGACGTCGATGCCGAGCCTGCGCGCCCGGTACCGGTCGTACTGCTCGCTCAGAATCCCGGCTCCGCGGGCGATCACAGGGGCCAGCACCGGAATGAGCGCGGGGGCCACCACCTTTGCCACTCCGACCAGGTTCTTGGCCCTGCTGGGCGTGATCAGATGCCCGGTTTTGCGCGCCATTCGGGTACACCTCCTCCGTCACGTGAAACTTACTGCCCAGGTTGCTGACACATCAGGTCGACGCGCGACATACCCTGCTTCCGTGACTTCCCAGGTGCAGCTCGACGCCGGCGTGGTCACTCGTTGTCGGCGGCGGGTGCACCTCGAAAACGATCCGGAGATGCGCGACGCCCCCAAGGCGGCGCCGGATCCGGCTTCGGAACAACGGAAAGCGGACGCCTACGACCACCGGCGTGCGGTGGCGGACGCGCTCGGCCGGATCGTCGGCTCGAACCTCTTCGAGGTGCCGACCGGGCCGGATGTTCGCAGTGCGGATCGTGAACGCGTCACGCTCGCCGCGATGGAGATGGGCGCGCCGTACATCTGGGGAGCCGCGCTGCCTCGTGACACGCGTGGTGGGCGGCGGGGTGGGATCGACCTGCTGGTCAAGGACTCCACCGGGTACGTGCCGGTGCTGGTGGTGCGGCACAAGATCACCGATCCCGGCCAGGGGGCCAGGACCAGTCCGTTGACCGTGCCGTTGCCCGGCAGCAGCCGCACGGACCCGCACCGCAAGGTCCGGCCGCAGCCGCGTGACCAGCTCAGGCTCGCTCACGCGCAACGGCAGCTGCAGGCCGCCGGGTACGCGACGAACGGGCGCGCGACCGGTGGCGTGATCGGCATGGACGCGGACGTCGTGCTGTGGCACGACCTGGAGGCGCCGACGTGGCCGGGTGGCCGCAACGCGCTGGCCGAGTACGACGCCAGGTTCAGCGACAGGCTGGCCGTGGCGCTCGCCGCCGTGAACCAGAAGGACCCGCTCGCCAGGCCGTCGCGGATCGTCGACTGCAAGACGTGCCCGTGGTGGCCGACGTGCGACAACGATCTCAAGCGAGGCCGGGACGTCAGCCTGGTCGTGCGCGGCGAGGACGCCGTGGCGCTGCGGAAGGCCGGCTTGTCCACTGTGGACGAGCTGGCTGCGTTGGATCCACGGGATGACGGGCCGGTCCAGCTCGTGGGCATGCCGTTCGGGGACGCCGTGGTGCTGGCGCGTGCCTGGCTGCGCGACCTGACGCTGGTGCGCAGGGTGCCCGAGATGAACGTGCCGCGCGCGGACGTCGAGGTCGACGTCGACATGGAGAGCTTCGGCGATCTCGGCGCGTACATGTGGGGCTGCCTGTTGTCCGGAAAGGACATCGACGAGGAGCACGGCTACCGCTCGTTCGTCACGTGGGACGCGCTGCCGTGCGATGACGAAGCGCGCTCGTTCGCCGAGTTTTGGACCTGGCTCACGGGGGTCAGGTTGCGAGCGAAAGCGCGGGGCCTCAGCTTCCGTGCCTACTGCTACAACGAGCTGGCGGAGAACCGCTGGCTGCTGGCGTCGGCGGAACGGTTCGCGGGCAAGCCCGGCATTCCGACGGTGGCGCAGATCAAGGAGTTCATCGAGTCGGACTCCTGGGTGGACCTGTTCGGGATCGTCCGCGAGCAGTTCCTGTGTGCGCACGGCAAGGGCCTGAAGATCATCGCGCCGGCCGCGGGGTTCTCGTGGCGGGATCCGGAGGCCGGCGGCGAGAACTCCATGCGCTGGTACCGGGCCGCGGTCGGGATGAACGGCGACACGCTCGACACCGATCAGCGGCGGCGGCTGCTCGAGTACAACGAGGACGACGTCCTGGCCACCCACCGCCTGCGCGAGTGGATGACCTCGGACGCCATGTCACGTCTGCCGTACGCGGGAGATCTCTAGCGAGGCGCCATGCGAAGAGCGCCGTCCATGCGGATGACCTCACCGTTCAGGTAGTCGTGCTCGACGAGCGAGACCGCGAGCTGCGCGTACTCGGACGGCTGGGCCAGGCGCTTCGGGAACGGCACGCCGGCGGCGAGGCCCGCGCGGAACTCGTCGGAGACCGTGGCGAGCATCGGGGTGTCGACGATGCCGGGCGCGATGGTCAGCACGCGGATGCCGACGTTGCTGAGGTCACGCGCCGCCGGAAGGGTCATGCCGACGACGCCGCCCTTGGACGAGGCGTAGGCGACCTGGCCGATCTGGCCGTCGAACGCCGCGATCGACGCGGTGTTGATGATGACGCCGCGGGCGCCGTGCTCCAGTTCCTCGGTCTTGCCCATCGCGGAGGCGGCCAGGCGGAGCACGTTGAACGTGCCGATCAGGTTGACCTCGATGATCTTGCGGTAGAGGTCGAGGTCGTGCGGGCCGGTCTTGCCGACGGTGCGGGACGACGGGCCGATGCCCGCGCAGTTCACCGTGATGCGCAGCGGGGCGCCGGAACCTGCAGCGGTGTCGACGGCGGCCTGGACCTCTTCGCCGGAGGTCACGTCAGCGGTCAGGTAGGTGACGTTCTCGACGACGTCGGCCTTCTCGATGGCGCTGGGCAGGTCGAGCGCGAACACCTGCGCTCCACGCGCCGCCAGCGCACGTGCGGTCGCGCCGCCGAGACCGGACGCGCCACCGGTGACGATGGCCGCGGTACCCGAGATCTCCATGCCTTCATCCTCCTCGAAGCGAACTGCTCGCGAGGAGGTTAACGCTCGTTACCTGGACATCAACGGTCGGTCCAGTGGAGCAGCGCCACCAGAGGCACCGCTGCCAGCAGCGCGAGGGCGATGAAGATCGTCGCGAGACCCAGGATTCCCATGCCTGAACTGTGCCGTTCGAAGGTGTTCGCCCACATCGTCCGCGCCGGTAGACCTCTGGTAGGAGATCTGTCACGGTCAGCTACGACGAAAGTCGTACGTAGTTCTCCCTGCGGCCAACTGGGGCTGCCAGCCTCACCGGCATGTTCGCGCGTCGCATCGCGGTTGTAGGCACCGGTTATGTCGGCCTGACCACGGGAGCCTGTCTCGCTTCCCTCGGGCACCGCGTGGTCTGCGCGGACGTCGACTCGCTCAAGGTGGCGCGGTTGCGCGCCGGGCAGGTCGACATCCTCGAACCAGGACTCGCCGAGCTCGTCGTCGAAGGTCAGGCGGCCGGGCGGCTGGAGTTCGTCGTCGGTGCCGCCGAGGCGGTTCGCGATGCCGAGGTCGTGTTCTTCTGCCTGCCCACGCCGATGGGCGCTGGCGGTGCGGCGGACCTGAGCGCCGTCGAGTCGGTCGCGTCGGAGATCCGTGAGGTGCTGCCGTACGGGGCGGTCGTCGTCACCAAGTCCACAGTGCCGGTGGGTACTTCTGGACGCGTGCGCGCGCTGCTCGGTCGTGAGGACGTCGCGGTGGTGTCGAACCCGGAGTTCCTTCGTGAAGGCACGGCCGTGCGCGACTTCCTGCACCCGGACCGGATCGTGGTCGGCTCGGACTCACCCTCCGCGGCTGAGCGGGTGGCCGCGCTGTTCGCCAAGCTCGGTGCGCCGACCGTGCTGATGGACGCCGCCAGCGCCGAGATGGTCAAGTACGCGGCCAACTGCTTCCTCGCGATGAAGCTCTCGTACGTCAACGCGGTCGCCGAGCTGTGCGAACTGCTGGGTGCCGACATCGAGTCGGTGTCCGAGGGCATGGGCTACGACAAGCGGATCGGGCAGTCGTTCCTGCGGCCGGGGCCGGGCTGGGGCGGGTCGTGCCTGCCGAAGGACACGCACGCGATGGTGCAGATCGCCGAGGCGGTCGGTGTCGACTTCGGACTGGTCCGGTCGACGATAGAGGCCAACGTCCGCGCGCAGATGCGGGTCGTGGACAAGGTGCGTGCCGCGTGCGGCGGCTCGTTGGCCGGCGTGCGGATCGGCGTGCTGGGGCTCGCGTTCAAGGCGGGCACCAACGACCTGAGGGACTCGCCCGCGCTGGCCGTCGCGGAGCAGCTGGTGCTGGAGGGTGCCGAGCTCACCGCGTTCGATCCGGAGGTGACGGGGCCGATCGCGGGGATGTTGCTGGTCGACGACCCGTACCAGGCGGTCAAGGGCGCGGAGGCCGCGGTGCTGCTGACCGACTGGCCGGTGTTCCGCACGCTCGACTGGGTGCGCGTCGCCGAGGTGATGGACGGCCACGTCGTGGTCGACGCCCGCAACCACCTGGACGCCGACGCGTTGTTGCGCGCCGGGCTGCTCCATTCGGGCGTGGGGCGTGCATCACTCGGAGTCACGCAATTTAGTTAGCGTCGCATACCTTTATGGGGTGTTCACCACTCGCCCCGAACTCGTCGGCACCTTCGGCATGGTCGGTTCGACCCACTGGCTCGCGTCGTCGGCGGCCATGGCTGTGCTGGAGGACGGCGGCAACGCCTTCGACGCCGCTGTCGCAGCTGGTTTCGTTCTTCAGGTCGTGGAACCGCACCTCAACGGCCCCGGCGGTGAGGTCCCGATCATCTTCGCGGCGGCCGGTTCGGCCCCGCGCGTGCTCTGCGGCCAGGGCGTGGCACCTGCCGGTGCATCGATCGAGCACTACACCTCGCTGGGCCTCGACCTGGTGCCGGGCAGCGGCCTGCTGGCCGCGACCGTGCCGGGTGCGTGGGACGGCTGGCTCACGCTTCTGCGCGACCACGGCACCAAGTCGTTGCGCGACGTGCTGGACCGCGCGATCGGCTACGCCCGCGACGGCTTCCCGCTGCTGTCCAAGGCGGTCGACACCATCTCGCTCGTCTCCGACCTGTTCCGCGACCACTGGACCACGTCGGCGGCGCAGTGGATGCCGGGTGGCGTGTTGCCCAAGCCCGGTGGTCTGTTCCGCAATCCGAAGCTCGCCGACACCTGGGAGTGGCTGCTGGCCGCCGCCGAGGCCGCGGGCTCCGATCGTGAAGCGCAGATCGAGGCAGCGCGCCGGGCTTGGTCGCAGGGGTTCGTCGCCGCGCAGATCGACGAGTTCTGCCGTTCCGAGTTCCGCGACGACACGGGCCGTGATCACGCGGGCGTGCTGACCGGTGCCGACATGGCGTCCTGGGAGGCGTCGTACGAGGACGCGCTGGTCGTGGACTTCGACGAGTGGTCGCTCGTCAAGGCGGGCGCGTGGACGCAGGGACCCGTTCTGGCGCAACAGCTCCGTTTGCTGGAGGGCTACGACCTGTCCTATGTGGACGGCAAGCCCACCGGGGAGACCGTGCATCTCGCGATCGAGGCGGCCAAGCTCGCGTTCGCCGACCGCGAGGCCTGGTACGGCGACGTTCCCGACGTGCCTTTGGAAACGTTGCTGTCGCGCTCTTACGCTTCCGAACGCCGTGCGTTGATCACCGACTCGGCTTCGTTCGAGCTGCGACCGGGTTCGCCCGACGGCCGGGAACCGTTGCTGCCCAAGCACATCATCGGCGGCCCCTCGGTGCTGGTCTCCGACCCGACCGGCGCGATCGGCGAACCGACAGTGGCTCGTTCCGGCGTGACGCGCGGCGACACCGTGCACGTGGACGTCGTGGACCGCTGGGGCAACATGGTCTCCGCGACCCCGTCCGGCGGCTGGCTGCAGTCCTCGCCGACGATCCCGTCGCTCGGCTTCTGCCTCGGCAGCCGCGCCCAGATGTTCTGGCTGGACCAGGGTTTGCCGAACTCACTGGCCCCCGGCAAGCGCCCCCGGATCACGTTGTCGCCGTCGATGGCGTTGCGCGATGGTCTGCCGGCTTTGGCGTTCGGCACGCCCGGCGGCGACCAGCAGGACCAGTGGCAGCTCGGCTTCTGGCTGGCGCACAGGGCTGGCCTGAACCTGCAGGAGGCGATCGACTCGCCGATGTGGCACTCGAACGCGTTCCCGAGCTCGTTCTACCCGCGCGCCTGGACCCCTGGCGAACTGGTCATCGAGTCCCGCGCCGGCGCGGACGTCCTGGCTGCGTTGCGTGCGCGTGGCCACCAGGTCGTGGACGCCGGCGAGTGGACCCTTGGCCGCATGTCGGCCGTGGCAAGGGATTCCTCGGACGGACTCCTGCGCGCCGGTGCGAATCCACGCGGCGCGCAGGGTTATGCCGTCGGTCGTTAGTCGCCGATGACCTGAGTGCCGTCGTGGACCATTTCCACGTTGGCGCCACCGAAGTTGTGCAGCGTGCTGATGCCGGCGCTCTCGCCGAGTTCGCTGACCTTGCTGATCGGATCGACGTCCGGCAGCTGCGGCGCAGGCAGCGGCGCTGCCTGCGCGGTGCCCGCCAGTGCGGCGATCGCACCGGCGGCAATACCAGCGGACGCGACGATCTTCTTGATGCTCAAGGCGTTTCGCTTCGTAAAAGTGGAACGGCGCCCGATTCGAGGGGGAGGGAATCGGGCGCCGCCCCGGCCAGGAAGTACTGGTCGGATCAGATGTCGAGGTGCGCGAAGCCGTTCCACGGGCCCTGCGGCTCGTTGAGCCCGAGCAGCGTGGAGGCCGGAACGCCGTTGCCACCCGCGTCGACGTTCTCCACGAGCGCGGTGACGTCGGCGTCTTCCGCGTTGATGGCCTGGATCTTGCCGGCCACGTCCGAGGTGTCGACCTTCGCGAGGTTGCCGACGGACGCGACGTCGCCGAGCTGGCCGCCGATGTCCGGCTGCGTGTGAGCAGTGGCGCTGGCGTGGTCGTCAGCGTGTGCGATACCACCCAGGCCGAGCATGACGGTAGCGCTGCCGAGGGCAACAGCGGCCCCCGTGACGGTCTTCCTGAGGTTCATGGGCGCGAACGTTGCGTGTTCAGACCCTCTACATCAAGCTGTGTAACTCAGGCGAGGGAAGTTCTTCATCCTTTGGAGGGACGCCACTCGATTCCGAGCGTGCAAACCCGGATGTCCTTCCGGAGTTGCTCTGAACGGCCCACAGGCGCGCGTGCGCGACTCCAAGAACAAGACAGGCCCTGTCGTCGCCGCGCCCGAATGGGCAGCGTTCATCGGCGCCATCAAGCGCGGCGACTTTGAAAAGGTCTGACCGGACTAGGCGATCGCGCCCGGTGGAAGCTTCAACTTAAATGGCAGCGTTGTGACGACAGCCAGATCGGAAGCCGTCGCCTTCATCAACGTGGGAGCGTTGCGGGCGCCGGGCTCAGGCAGGTCCAGCAGCCTGTCCACGGCCTCGCAGAGCGGCCCCTCGTAGATCCACACGGCCTGGGCCGGTCGAGCCGAGTCGCGGACCGCGGGCAAACGCCCTGCTCGCGCCTCTGTCTCCGACCAGAACAGGATCGAGTCGATGAATCCTCTGCGCTGCTTGAACGCCATGATGCGGTCGAGCTGCCCGGCGTCGTCCCTCAGGTGGAGGAACTGAAAACCGCTCTCGCGCAGCTCGATGACCTTGCTCAGTGCGTGGTCCATGGCGCACCTACCCCTGTGAGGCCCCCATCGGGTGACCGTTCAGTCATACGACCCAAAAGGATCGTACGGTAAGTCAACGTAAGTCCGTAAGCCGTAGTCCGAACGAGTATCTCAATTGGTGGACGCTTGTGGCTTAGGGTAATCACTGGCGTCCTTGCTGGGGGAAACGGCCAGGAGGGCCATTACGGTTCGCGTCAGAAACGCCAAACCGCCCAATGTGACTAATGTCACGCTGATCCACATGTGTCGCCTCCGAGTGGTGACCTACACAAGTACTAGACGTGTAGCACTCGCCCGGGGTTGCAGGCGGGAGCGACTCACCTCGTCGGCCGGTTTTGCCTGGCCTTCTGTTCCTTCTGCGCCTGGTCCGCCAGCAGTCGCGCCACGGAGACGGCTCCGTTGGCGTTGGCCTCGAGGCGGCGGCGCCTCGGTCTCTCGTCCGGATCGCTGGCGGGATAGCTCGGCACGCGCGGCAGGACCTGGGTGTGGTCGTCCTCGGTCGGCTGGGAGGCAGGTGTCCGTGGCCCTGCCCGCAGGCGCGGGATCTCGATGGTGACCTCTGCCGTCACGATTGCGCGCGAGTCGGCGACCCTCTCGGCCGACTCGGTGGCCGACTCGCTGGCGGGCTCTTCGGCTGCGGGCCGCAGTTTCGGCTTGGACAGCTTGCGGGCGAGCTTGTGGCTCGGTTTCTCCACGAACCGGTAGCTCAGTTCCACTGCCCCGAAGGTGATGGCCACGGCGATCACGACGGCCGGCAGCAGCGGCACCGCCGGGCGCAGCAGGTCCAGCATCGCGAACGCGACCAGGCCGTGCAGCAGGTAGATCGAGTAGCTCCGCTCGGACAGCGCGATCCAGAACTTCCGCTCGCGCAGCCGCGGCTCGGCGAAGAGACCCAGCAGGAAGCATAGGACGGCGATGGCCAGCGCCAGGCTGTACGAGTTGTCGACGCGGCCGAGCTTGAGCGCGTCGCCCAGCACGTACAACGACCAGGCGCCCGCCGTGTAGAGGCCGCCCAGCCACAGCGGGATCCGCTTGGTCGTGGTCGCCCAGATGATCTGGCCGATGATCGGGATCGGCAGGTACGAGACGTTGACCGCGAACAGCGACCAGGACTTGCCGAACTGGGCGCGGCTCATGAGCACGACGAACACGAACGTCAGCTCGATGGCCAGCGCCAGCCACACCCAGCGGCGCAGCACCGGGATCAGCAGGATCAGCAGGACGTAGAAGATGACCTCGACGATCAGCGTCCACGCCACGCCGACCAGCACGACCTGAGGGAAGATCAGGTAGTTCACCAGCACGGAGTTGGTGAACAGCGTCCACGCGCTGATCGTCTGGGACTGGCCGGTCGCGAGCAGGCCGCCGCCCACGGTGATCAGCAGCGCCGTCAGCAGCACCGTGAAGATCATCGGGGGATAGACGCGGGACAGCCGGTTCAGGCCGAAGCGCACCTGGCCGTGACGCAGTGCGATCGGAGTGACCACGAAGCCGCTGACCAGGAAGAAGAACGGGACGGCGACCTCGCCGATGCCCTGCAGCGACATGTGGAACGGATCGCTCGACACCGCGTTGAGCGTGTCGAAGAACGCCGATTTCTCGTCCCGCTTGCCGACCCACTGTGCCGCGATGTGGCTGTAGAAGACGAGCAGTGCGCCCACCGCGCGGCCGATGTCGATGAATGCGACCCGCGTCTTCTCCGACCGTGCGCTGGCCGTGCCGGCGGGTTCGCGCGCTGGTGAATCCAGCGGGACCGACCCCCTTCGCCATCGTGCGGTCCCGAAATGGCGTTACGGCAAGGAGAGTAACGGACGAATACCGACGGTGGCAGGCCAACTACGAAGAACGCTGTTTCTCCCAGCGGCGAATGCGCTGGTGCACTGCCATCTCGACGTAGCGGTGCAGCACCTCGGTGACGGCGGCGGTGAACACCAGTGCCACGAGCAGCGCCGGGATGTTCCCGATCTTCGGCGCGAGGGCGGCGAGCGTCGGGTAGATGACGACCGGGTGGATCAGGTAGATCGCGTAGGTCCGCGCCGACCAGGCCTTCACAAAGGCCGACTTCGTGATCGGGCCGCTCATGTACATGACGACCAGGATCAGCAGGATCGCGAGGAATGCGGTGCGGACCATGCCGCCGCCCGCGTAGGCGTAGCCGCCGAGCTTGTCCGCCCAGACGAACAGGCCGAAATGGGCCGCGCCGATGGCCGAGCCGGTGCCGACGCTCACCTTGCCCGAGCGCACCAGGGTGATCAGCTGGCCGATGAAGATCAGCGTGATGAACGTGGCGATCACGCCGATGCGGTGCACGGGCTCCGGCTGCGGGCCGCTGGCGAGCGACAGACCGACGCACACGAGCGCTGCTGCCGCGGCTGACGGCAGCCACGGCCTCCGTCGCAACAGCGGCATCGTGGCCGCGACGTACGAGTAGAAGGTGATCTGCAGCAGTAGCGTCCAGGTGACGCCGACCAGGATCACGGTCGGCGTGGTGAAGAAACCGGTCAGGGTGACCCCGGCGAGAACGTCGAGGAAGCTCAGCGAGGTCTGCTTCGTCTCCGCCCGGAACACGCCGAGGTTGATCAGCATTGCGGTGATGAAGAGGACGACCACCAGCAGCGGGATGATGCGCCCGAACCGGCGCAGCAGAAACTGCCCCGGTCGTTCCCGGTCCGCGACGTGGGTGACGACCATGCCGCTGATGACCATGAAGATCGTGACGTCGGTGAACGACAGGTGCGGGTTCAGGTGCAGCGGGTCGGCCACGACGGTCCGCACCACACCGTTGAGCGAGAATTCGCGCTGGTTGACGGCGAACCAGTTCGCGGTGTGCACGTACACGCCGGCCGTGGACGCGATCACCCGCAGGATGTCGAGTCCGTGCATGTACCCGCCGCCGTTGCCGCGTGGCCGGGCCTGCGTCGTGGTCGTGCTCGTGAGTGTGTTCATGTCGACTTCCCGAACCAGCGGTGCAGCAGCTCGGCCCCAAGGCCCCAGACGAGCAACGAGACGACGTACGAGATCGGCAGGGACAGCAGGTCCAGCAGTCCCACCAGCGGGTAGGCGAGCACCCCGCACAGCACCACCAGGTAGTAGCTGCGGCTGACGAGCCACTCGACGGGCCTGGGGTGCTCTGCCCTGGCGTCGCCGCGGACCGCGAGGAGCATCAGCATCAGCGCGCTCACCGCCGCCACGGGGAACCACCAGTCGCGCGCCTCTCGGAAGAGGTGCTCGCACACCATCAGCAGGGCGAAGCAGAAGAGGGCGAGCGGGGCCGCCTCCCAGAACCTGGCGAGGCCCTTCCTGGACAGCCAGAGCAGCTCGCCGATGATCGGCAGCGTCACCAGAGCGGCGAGGATGCCCAGCTGCGGGACGTCCGCGATCCCGGCCACCGTGAGGGTGAAGGTCACGACGGCGAGCTGGGCGACCACCGCGACAGGCCACTGACGCGGCAGGAGTGGTGCGGTCAGGACGAGCAGTCCCGCGAACGCCAGGCCGACCAGCAGGCTGAAGAGCAACGGGTTGGCCTGGTAGTCGAAGGCGAGCGGGAGCGGGTCGGCGAACAGCGAGAAGAGGAGCCCGAGCACGGCCGCGATCGCTGCCGGGGGCAGGGCCTGCCAGGCCAGTCGCTTGGCGAACACCGCCCACGGGCTGGTCATCGCCCGTGCGGTCAACAGGTGGCCGACGGACATCAGCAGCAGCGCGATCGCCAGGAAACCGAAGTCCTCGCCGAGGCCGAGCGGCTTGTTGAACCACTCGCGGACGACCACGAGCCACTCAGGCGAGTAGCCGTGCCGGTTCAGCCAGAGCCCTCCGAGGAAGCTGTAGGCGATCAGGACGGTCGCGACTGCGACAGGCGCGTGCAGGCCTGCATGCCTGGCGGACACGGACGCGATCGGCTGCGTCGGTTCGGGCGGACTACTCATCGGCGGGCAGCGCTTCCAACTGGGCCGCCATGATCTCGGCGGTCTTGGCCACCACCCACCCATGGGTCTCGCCGCGCACCTCCAGCCGGACCACGACGTTCTCGTGGGAGTAGACCGACCTGATGAGCGAGCCGTCCTTGGCGAGGTAGACGTGCGGGGCGGAGAGCCGCAGCCCGTAGCCCTCCTGGAGCGCCACGAGTTCAGCCGCGGCGGTCCGGGCAGCGTCAGCGTCGCGGACCTGGATGACCGCCAGGGTGGCCTTCCCCTCCTGGAAGATCGACACCGCCATGCGGGCTCCTGCCGCGCCGGCGGTCTCGTACGCACCCAGCTCTTCCTCGGTCAGGAAGTCGACGAGGCGCACGCCGCCGAAGGAGCGGACCGGCTCGTAGTTCTCGTGGACGCCGCCCATGTCCGCCATGGCGAGCGGATCTGCGGGCATGCGGCCTTCCTCGCCGACCGGACGGGCGTCCCGCGCGCCGCCGAGCTCCAGCTCGCTGCCCCAGGCGAGCCAGCTGCCGCCGGCGATCGAGAGGAGTACGGCCAAGATCACCAGGGTGCCGACCGCACGGCGCAGCTCACTGCGACGTGTGGTGGCGCCCTGGTTGATCCGGCTCACGTACTTCCCCCTGGTCCAGGCTCGCGTGGATGACCGCGAGTCCGGACGAATGGTACGAGAGCGCGCAGCTCAGAGGGGGCGAAGCCAGAGAGTTATGAACTTCGTCTCGGCGGAGTCGGCCATGGTGATCAGCTCTTCGTCCGAATGCTCGCCCGTCACCGGTCCGTTGTCGTCCACGGGAACGAGGTGATAGCCGAGCTTCCGGTACGTCACGAGCACCTCGGCCGCGTCGTCGCCGAGCTCGGCGATCGCACCGGGGCAGAACTCGCACACGACGTGCGGACGGTCGCGTTCGAGCACCTCGGACAGACCGGCGAGCGCCCGGTGGTCACGACCCTGAAGATCGACCTTCACGAGGCTGATGCGCTGGCCGTTGACCTCGGGACGGCCGTCGAGCCGCACCGCCGGCACCACGACACCGGTGGTGTCGTCGTCACCGGAGCTCTCGCGCACGCGGTGGTCGCCGCTGTTGAACTCCTCCTCCTGGACGAGCACGACCTCGGTGTCCGAGTCCCACGCGGCGATGGGCAGCACGGTGACCCGTTCCGCGACCTCCGCCGGCAGAACCACCGAGACGTTGCGCAGCAGGTAGTCGGCGTTCATCGGGTTGGCCTCGACCGCGACGGCGGCGATCGGCGTCGACGTGCGCTGCATCAGCCGCAGCGTGTGGTAGCCGACGTGCGCACCGATGTCGAGGAACGCGCCCTCGCCGATCAGCTCCGCCATGAGATCGGCTTCGCTGACCTCCCACGACCGGTGGTACGCCAGCCACGGCAGCACCACGTCGTCCTCGGGCACCAGCAGGGCGCCCGCGTCGCAGAGCACCACCTGGGCGCCGCGAGGCACCGGGGCGTGGTCGAGCCGCGCGGCGGTGTGCACGGCCGTGAGGTCGCGCTTCATCTGCTGCAACGTGCGCTCGTCCTGGTCGATCCGCACGTCGCGGTCGGCGAACATCTGGTGGTGGCGTTGTTCCGCGGCCTCGACCTGGTCGCGCACGCCGCTGATCGACTCGCGGACGTCGTTGAGGTCCTCGCCGACGCGTTCGCCGGCCTGCGCGATCTCCCGCAGTGCGGCGGTGAGGTCGGGCGCCCGCTCCAGCCGCTCGATGTTCTTGGCCACGTTCTTGGTGACCTCGTCGAGATTCTTGGTGACCTCGTCGAGCCGGGTGGCGAAGGTGTGTTCCATCGCTTCGATGCGGGCCAGCATCTGCGCGGAGGTGTCCTCGACGCCTTCGATGAGCGCGCCCATCACCTTGCGCTGGTGCACGTCGTAGTGGTCGATCACCCGCAGCACGGCCCGGCGCATCGCGGGCGCACCCGGCAACCGTGACGGCGCACCCGCCTCCGGCTGCCACAGCAGGGCCTGCTTCGAGTCCCGCAGCGGCTGCAGCGGATCGACGGTGGTCGCCTGCTCGGCCGTCGCGTACCGGTTGGCGCGCCAGCTGTCGTACGCGCTGGTCAGCTGCTCGCGCATCCATTCCGCGGCCGCGTCCATCGACCTCGTGCGCAGGACGTACTCCCGTGCGGCGAGTCCGCGCCGCCGAGCCTCGGCAGGGTTGTCGGCGATCTCTCGCATGGCGTGTGCCGCGGCGGCCAGGTCGGGGTCAGCCCACACCGCGTTCTCGTGGTACGGGAAGTTGCCCTTGCCGACCTCGGTGAGCTCGTACGGGATCGGCCAGCCGACGCGGGAGTCGAAGAACTCCGTCGTGCTGGAGTAGTCCGTGGAGATCACCGGCAGGGCGCGCGCCATCGCCTCGGCCACGGTGAGGCCGAAACCCTCACTGCGGTGCAACGAGATGTAGGCGGTGCTGTCGGCGTACAGGTCGTGCAGCTCCTGCACCGTCAGATAGCGCTCCAGCAGCTCGATCCGCGGGTCGTCGGCGGCCAGGACACGCAGGCGTTCCGCGCTCAGCGGGTGCAGCTTGCCGTTGATCGCCTTGATGACCAGCCGGACGTCGTCGCGGCCCTCGAACGCCTGCTGGAACGCGGTGACCGCGCCCCACGGGTTCTTGCGCTGACCGATGCTGTTGAAGTCGAACGCGAAGAGGAACTGCACGGGCCCGCCGACGGGTGCCGGTGCGGGCTCGCCGGGATCGCGCACCGGCACCGGGATCGTCTTGACCGTAACCGGCGAGTGCCTGGCGATCGCCTCGCGGCAGAAGTCGCTGACCGTCCACACCTCGTCGACGAGGGCGAAGGCCGAGTGCAGCCACTCGGGGAAGTCCTCGAGCTCCCACGCCCACAGACCGATGCGGTAGCGGTGGTGGCCGACGCCGGGGTGGTTGCCCAGCACTGCCTTCGTCTGGTCTGCGTTCACCGCGAGCAGGCTCACCGGGAACTTCGGCTCACCCATGGTGCCCTGGTGGTCGACGTTCGTGCGGTTGGAGACGAGTCGATCCTCCACAACGGACACGATCGGCACTCCGGCCAGTTCGATCGCGTCGTGCACGATCCGGCCCATCTCACCGAGCCCGAGCTCCGCGGTCAGGTAGCCGAGCATGTTGACGCCGAACTCGTCGACGGGCTCACGCACCGGCTTCGGGTCGACCGGCAGACCCCACTCGGGGAGCATGCCCTCGGTGACGCCCGACGTCCGGCACCAGGCGCGGAAGTCGTCCGCGTCCGCGCCCAGCACGTCCGGGAACGCGAGCTGCAGGTCGGTGCGCGCCTCGTAGACGGCCACCGTGATCCGGCTGAGCCCGGCGGCGGCCTGCCCCTGTGTGGCGGGAGAGGTCAGCCACCGGCGGAAGCCGAGGCCTTCGTCCGGTCCGAACGCGTGCGGCGGAATCTCGTTGTCGTGCTTGGAGATCCGCTCGTGCGGAACCTCTGCCTTGATCCACGCGTCGCGGAACATCCCGCGCATGGTCGGGCTGAGCTTCGAGCCGTCGGCCATCTTGTTGAAGCCGTACGGAATCGCGTCGAGCGTCTCGGCGTATCCGTTGGCCTGCAACGCGGTGCCGTAGTCGTCGCAGACCGCCTTGAGGTCCGGGTTCTCGGACAACAGGATCCGGGGCCGGCGCTGGCAGTGGTATGTCAGCAGCCACGGGTGCTCCGGCCGGTAACCGCTGAAGTGGAAGAACCGCAACGGGTGTCCGTCGGCGAAGTACTTCCCGTCCCGCTTCTGGATGGAGCGCTCGTGCAGGTTCCAGTAGGCGACGTTGAAGCCGGGATCGCGCAGCACGTGGTTCCGGAACAGCGCGGGCACCTGGTCGACCCAGCGCTGGTCGGTGAAGAGCTGCCGCTCCGGCGCGACGATCGCGTCGTGGCGCAGGCGCTCGGCCCAGAAGTCGAGGAACGGCTCGGAACCTGGGCCCGTGGCGACGAAGCCCAGGTTGAAGATCCCGGTTCCCATGATCACCGCTTCGCTGGGCTCCTTGCCGTCGCGCGGCAGCGGCTCCAGGAAGTGCGGGGTGAGCACGATGCCGTGCTCCACCGCGAGCTCGGCGAGCTCCGGCATCGGCGCGAACACCTTGATGTCCGGGTCGATGTACATGACCACGTCGGACTGTTCGCGCTGGCGGCGCAACAGGTACGGCTTCACCGCGGTCGCGAGCTCGGTCACCGAGTAGGCGGTGGCCATGCGCAGGTAGTCGAGTTCGCCGATGCCTGCCGCGTCAGGTCCGACGACGCGGACGCCGTCCTCGTCGGCGACGCTGCCCCACGGGGCGTCGATGACGAGGATGACGAACCGGTGGCCTTCGTGGTGCTCGAGATAGGAACGGGCAAGAACTCGGGCGGCCGGCAGGTAGTTCTTCGCGACCACCGTGCAGGCGGTGACTCTAGGCATCAGCAGGCATCGCCTTGATCTGGATCTCGGCCGCGGCCTTGAAGTGCTGCATGGCCTCGGCCAGCGTCGCGGCCGTGACGTCGATGCGCACCACGTACTTCGTGCTCGAGTAGTGGCCGCGGATGCGGGCCGGCTGCCCGTCCTTGGCATCGACCTGGGTGACGTAGGTCTTGGCGGGCACGTCCGAGGTCACCTCGGTCATGCCGTTCGTCGTCTGGACGTCCTTGAGCTCGAGCGCGCAGTTGTTCGCTGCCGCGTTCTCGGACGCCGTGACGATCATGATCGTGGTGCTGACACCCTTGGCGGGCGTGGCCAGGCTGAGCTTGGACTTGGCGCCACCGGCGGTCTTGTACGCGTTGACCTCGCCGGGCGTGAGGTACGGCGGCTTGAGGCCCTCGATCTGCGCGAAGGTCGTGATGTCCTTGCGCTCCTGCGGGTTGCCCGCGACCTTGCCGACCTGCAACGGGTCCTGCGGTGCGCTCGAGGTGGCGCTGGTCGGGGCGCTCGAGGTCTGGCCGCCCCCGTTGGGGTCGCTGCCGCCGCGGCCCCACAGCCAGTAGGCGCCGAAGCCGAGGCCGGCGAGCAGGACCACGGCCAAAACGATGCCGATGACCTTGCCCTTGCCGCCGCCGCTGGACTCGTCGAAGACCTCGGGTCCGTGGCTCCAGCCTGGTGACGGCTGATTGATCGCGTCGAAGTCACCGCCGACCCACGGCGGCGGTGCGACCTGCTGTTGCTGCTGCTGGCCCCAACCGCCGGGGCCGTGCGGCGGCGCGACCGGCGAGACGAACTGGGTCCGCTCCGCGTCGTTCGAGCGCTGCTGCGTGTTCACCACCTGCGTGGCGTCCGGGTTGTGGTTCTGCTGCGGCTGCGGCTGCTGCTGTTGCTGCGGCATCTGGTTCGGAACCACCTGCGTGGCGTCCGAGTTCTGTCCGCTCGGCGGCTTCGCCTCCCACTTGAACGGGGGAGCGAACGGAGCCTGCTGAGGACTCTGGGCGGGCGCACCACCCGCAGAGCCGGAGAGAATCTCGTCCCGGCGACGACGATAGTCGTCAGCCGAGATCCGACCAGAGGCGAGTTCGTTGTCGAGCTTCTGCAGCTCGTCTTGCCAGGTCACCCCTGGCACCCCCTTCCGCGCGAACATGAGACTCGGACATTGTGCCCGTGCCCCCGAAAGGGATCGTGCTGGCCTCTCAAGTCGTGACCTGGTTGTGGCGAGACCCACCGGTGCATTGGCTCACCGACCCGCACCTTTCAACAGGGTCTACGAGCGACGCGTCAGCAGAAGATGATGCCGCACGGCCTCGTGGTCGTGGTCGTCGTTGGAGGCCGCGGCCGCGTGGTCGTCGTGGTGGCGGGTGGTGGCGCCTGAGTTGTTGTCACGACAGGAGCGGTTGTCGTGGCGGTCGTCGTAGTCGTTGTCTTGGAAGAAGAAGACGGCGCGGACGACGAACTGGACGCCACTGTCTGTGATTGCGCCTCGGTCGGCGTGGGCATCAGCGAAGGGGTGTTGATCAGCGACACACGCGCCGGTTTGTCGTCCCCCGAACCTGTCGGATCGCCCGATGCGAACGATCCGACATGCGGCGCGAGCACGTAAAACGCGGCGACGACAGCGCCCAGTAGCGCCCCGGTTGCGAGCCGACCCGGCCCGCTCATCGCCGCCAACACCCGGATTGCCTATCTCGTTCACTCGATTGGGTCAAGCAAAACGGGAGTTTTCTACTGGATCAAACCCTGGTGACCGTCACGCCGACCACGCCCTGTGACAACGGCGCGATCGCCTTGAACGCCCTCGGGGTCAGGTCGATGCAGCGGCCGGTGATGAACGGGCCGCGGTCGTTGATCCGTACGGTCACGGTCTTGCCGTTGGAGCGGTTCTTCACCTTCACCTTGGTGCCGAACCGGAGGGTCTTGTGCGCGGCCGTCAGCTTGTTGGGGTCGAAGCGCTCGCCGCTGGCGGTCGTGCCGCCACCGGTGTAGTAGGAAGCCTTGCAGGTCTCGGCAGAAGCCACGGGGGAGAAGAACACAGCGGTGGCGGCGAGAGAGGCCAGCGTGAGGCCGGCAGCCGCGAGAGTCTTAGCCATGCTGCAAGGAACTCAGCACGCGGCAAAGACTCGCCTAACGCGCGCTTAACCGGGAAATTGCTCGGCCGCCGACACCAGCAGCTGCCAGTCGCCTTCTGGCAACGTGCGCAGCCGATCCAGCAAAGCCGACATTCGGGTCAGCAACTCCGGGTGATCGGTCCAAAAGGTGGGATCTACTCTCAGTAGAGCGGCCAGCAGGTCGCCGGGGTACAGCGCAACCGACCGCAGCGGGTCGGACTCCACGTGCTCCAGCGCCAGCAGCGCTGTCACGTCCAGTCCCACCTGATGCGTCACCAGCAGGTGCAGTGACGTCGGCGTCAGCTGCCCCACGGGTAGGTCGCGCAACGCGCACAGGTCCCGGTACAGCTGGGTGGACGACGAGTCAGGTCTCAGCCAGTCGTCGTCGCTCAGGTGCGCGAGCGTTCTGTCGCGGTCCACGCACACATGGTCCACTCCAGGGGAAGACCTGGCGTGCAGACTGAGGCAACGGTTCGGCATTGGGTGTGCACGCGAACCGCGTCACGACTGCGCCGCCGCGACCACTGCCGCCAACCTCATCGCGGCACCGCGTGCGAAGTGCTCGCCATAGGCCTCTTCGCCCAAAGCCTGCTGACACAACGCCACGCAGTGGTCGTGCGACGCGGCGAAGTTCGCCGACCCGAACAGCGGCGGCCCGACCGACTGCCACACCCGGTCCGCGCCGCCCAGCAGCAGTGCGGCATGCGCAGGAGACCCGGTGATCACCGAGATCAGCGCCAGCAGCTCCACCGACATCGCGATGCCCAGCAGGTCGTCGAACTTCTCCTTGATGCGCAACGAAGAGGTGGCCAGCTCGCGGGCTTCGGTTACGTCACCGCGTCCCATCGTGACGTAAGCCAGGACGTACAAGGCGTACGCGCGCGCCCATAGCTCACCGTTCTCCTCACACACGGACAGAGCCTCGACGCACAACGAAGCCGCCTTGTCGAGCTCACCGCCGAACGCCACGGTGATCGCCAACGAGACCCGCGCCATGATCACGTTGCTGTCGAGGTGCCCCAGCTCGGTGTGCCGCTGGTCGGCCTCGGCCAGCAACGACGCGCCCAGCCGCAGATCGCCGTCGAACACCGCCGCCGCACCCTGCACGTAGGTGGCGTAGACGTCGGCGTCCGCGTCGTCGAGCAGGGCGGCCTCGGTGCGGCACGACTTCAGCAACGCCGGCACCGCGGAGGTGTTGCCCTGCAACGTCGCGACGTACCCGCTGACCCACAGGGCCTTGCAGCGTGCACGTGACGGCTCGGTCTCAAGCGACAACGCCCAGTTCAGCCAGTGCCGTCCCTCG
The DNA here is from genome assembly GCF_012184385.1 of Lentzea indica. Lineage (GTDB taxonomy): Bacteria > Actinomycetota > Actinomycetes > Mycobacteriales > Pseudonocardiaceae > Lentzea > Lentzea indica. The sequence continues at coordinate 60,083 of NZ_VSRL01000005.1, read as the reverse complement.
TCGAACCGCCCGCAGCCGACCCAGTAGAACCACAGCGTCGCCGCCAGTCGCAGTCCCGTGTCGGCTTCGCCGGGGGTCGTCAGCGAGTACTCCAGCGCAGCTCGCAGGTTGCTGCTCTCCGCCGTCATCGCTCCGACGGTCGCGGCCTGCCGTGACGTGAACCAGGCCCGCTCGCCCTGCGCGGCAACGCCCGCGTACCAGTCACGGTGGCGCGCCTTCAGCCGTGGTTCTTCATCGCTCGCACGCAACCGCGTCTGCCCGTACTGGCGCATGGTCTCCGGCAGCCGATAGCGCGCAACGCCGACGTGTTCTTCGCGCTGCAGCACGGACTTGTCGACCAGCCCGTCGACGGCGTCGAACATGAAGTCCGCGGTCAGCGAGTCGTCCGAGCACACCGCCTCGGCCGCGGCGAGGTCGAAGCTGCCGGCGAAGACCGACGCCCGTGCCCACAGCAGCTGCTCGCGCGGCGAACAGAGATCGAAGCTCCAGTCCATCGTTGCGAGCAGGGTCTGGTTCTGCGGCAACGCGGTCCGCCCGCCGTTGGTCAGCACCTTGAACCGGTCGTCCAGCCGTTCCAGCAAGTGCGCCGGCGTCAGCGCACGCACCCGCAACGCCGCCATCTCGATCGCCAGCGGGATACCGTCCAGCCGCCTGCACAGGTCCGTCACGGCCTGCTCGTTCGCCCTCGTGATGACGAACGAGCCGGCCATCGCGGCATCGGCGCGTTGGGCGAACAACGTCGCCGCCGGATAAGGCACGGACAACGGCGCCACGGACAGCACCTGCTCGCCGTAGACCCGCAGCGCGCGCCGCGACGTGGCGATGACCCGCAACCGAGGCGCAGCCCGCAGCAGCGTGTCGACCAGGACCGCGCAGTGATCGACGACGTGCTCGCAGTTGTCCAGCACCAGCAGCGCGTCCCGATCGGCGAGGAACTCGGTGAGCACGGTCAGCTGCCCGCGCCCGGTCTGGTCGGCCACGCCCAGCGCCTCGGCCACGGTGTGCGGCATCAGCGCCCTGTCGCGCAACGCCGCCAGCTCGACCAGCCACACGCCGTCCGGTGGCTTCTCGCCGCGTGCCACGTGCATCGCGAGCCGTGTCTTGCCCACGCCGCCGACACCGATCAACGTGACCAGCCGGTGCTGCCTGATCAGGCCGGCGACGTGTTCGGTCTCCGGGCGGTCCACGAAGCTCGATCGGTCGGCCGGCAGGTTGCCGTGCACCACGACGGGAGCACGTTCTGGCAGGTCAAGACGTGGATCGGCGCTCAGCACCGCCTGTTCGAGGTCGTGCAGCCTGGCGCTGGGCTCGATGCCCAGCTCGTCGGCCAGAACGCCGCGCGCTCGCTGGAACGCGGCCAGCGACTCCTCCTGCCGGCCACACCGGTAGAGCGCGATCATCAGCTGCTCCCACAGCCGTTCGCGGAACGGGTGCTGCTCGACCAGCGCGTTCACGAACGGCGCCACCGCAGCGTGCTCACCGAGCTCCAGCGACGCCTCCATCAGGTCTTCGGTCGCGTCCATGCGCAGCTCGGTGAGCGCGCGGACTCCTGCCGGATCCACTCACCCGGCCGGCAGTCCGCGAGCGGGTCACCCACCCACAACGCGAGGGCCTCGCGCAGCAGCTTCGCGGACTCTGCGGGCCCGTCGCTCTGCCGTGATGCTGCGACGAGCGCCTCGAACCGTGCCGCGTCAACGGTGTCGGCGGGCGCGTTCAGCGCGTAGCCGGGTTCGCGGGTGGTGATCAGCTCGCCGAGCCCGGCGTCCCGGATCTGGCCGCGCAGACGCGCGAGGAGGCTGTGCAGGGTCTTCGTGGCTGTGGCCGGCACCTCGTCCGACCAGAGCGCGTCCATCAGCGCGCTCCTCGGCACCGTTTCACCGGGTTTCAGGGCAAGGCGGGCCACGAGGGTCCGCTGTCCCGCGCTGCTGAGGTGGACTGCTCCGTTCGGGCCGGTGAGTTCGAGCGGTCCGAGCAGCCGGATGATCACTTCAATTCGTCCTGTCGTCAGCCCCCGACAAAGGCTGGAACCGGGACAAGATACTTCAATGGAATTCGACCCGAGAATCAACGCCCACCGCGTGACCGCATACGCCGATCTACGTGCAGTGTTGGCTGATCCGGCGACGTTCTCCTCCCGGAACATGGCAGGCCCGCAGGTCGCGGCCGTAGCGGCACTGCTGCCGCCGGAGCAGCGGCGATTGCTGGAATTGATGTCCTCGCTCAACACGGCGGACGGCACGAGGCACGCCCGAATCCGTGCGGCGGCGAATCAAAAATTCACCCCATCGGCTGTGCGCCATATGGCTGACCCAATTCGGGAACGCGCACGGGCGTTGCTCGACGAACTGCCGGAAGAGGCGGACTTCGTCAGCGAGTTCGCCGCGCCGCTCGCGTTGGGCGTCGTCGGTGACGTGCTCGGAGTGCCGGAACGGGACTTCCCGCTGTTCCGCGAGTTCGTGGCGCCGGTGCTGGAGCTGACCAGCGGCGAGGAGGTCAGCGAACGGATCCTCGGGTCGTACTTCACCGGGATGAACGAGTTCTGCGCCTACTTCGGGCGCTCGGACGCGTTCAAGGGTGGGCAGCTGTCCGAGCAGGAACGGCTGTCGCTGTGCCTCGCGATCGTCGTGGCCGGTACCGACTCGACCACGAACCTGCTGGCCAGCACTCTGCTGCGGCTCGACCGGCGGGAACGTCGACTGGGTGGCGTGGTCGAGGAGGTGGTGCGGCTCGACGCGCCGTTCATCGGCTTCTTCCGGACGGCGACGTGTCCGGTGACCATCGGCGGGGTGAAGATCGCCGAGGGCGACCACATGTTCCTCGACTACGCGGCGGGCAACCGCGATCCGCGCGTGTTCACCGAGGACTTCGATCCCGGCAGGCCGTCCGTGCCTGCGCATCTGGGCTTCGGGCACGGCCCGCACTACTGCCTCGGAGCGCAGCTCGCGAGGCTGGAGGGCCGCATCGTCGCCGAAGAGCTGCTCGACCGCTCGTCCGAGGTGGCCGAGCAGCCCGGCGACGTGCGCTACCGCAGGCACCTGATCAGTCACGGGCCTGCGGCGTTGCGCTTCAGACCAGGGCGGCGTCCAGAGTGATGTTCTCGACGGCCGCGAGCGCCTTGGAGACCGGGCAGTTCGCCTTGGCGCCCTCGGCGGCCTCCTGGAAGCCCTCCGCGGAGAGACCCGGCACGTTGGCGCGCACGGTCAGGTGGATGCCGATGATGCCGTCGCCGGCCTTGAAGGTCACCTTCGCGTTGGTGTCGATGGAGGTGGGCGGCGTGCCCGCTCCGGTCAGGGCGTGCGAGAGCGCCATGGAGTAGCAGGACGAGTGCGCCGCCGCGATGAGCTCCTCCGGGCTGGTCTTGCCGCCTGCCTCCTCGGCACGGGCTTTCCAGTCGATGTCGAAGCTGCCGCTCTTGGACGTGTCGAGGTTGACGTTGCCCTTGCCCTCGATGAGAGAGCCTTCCCAGTGCGCGCTTGCCGATTGGGTGACAGCCATGGTCTCCAAGTCCTTCTCGCACGAGCTCGAACGGGACGGTTCGAGCGGACGTGTCCACCTTTCCACGGACTTGGCCGGCGATCACCCCGCCAACGGTGAACAACACAAAGGGCCGGTACTCATTTGAGTACCGGCCCTTGAGTTCACGCGGGGGGTTTGGGGGTCGTCCCCCCAACATCATGGCGAAACGAAACGGCTCATGCTCTCCATGAGCATGAGCCGTCCCGAGTGGAGCGGATGACGAGACTCGAACTCGCGACCCTCACCTTGGCAAGGTGATGCGCTACCAACTGCGCTACATCCGCACTGCCTTACGGGGAACAACTATACAACAGCGCTAGACGGCGTCTCGACCGGGGGGCTGCAAACCCGCCAACAGTTGATCTACCTCGTCCAACTGTTCCTTGGGCCAGCGCCACTCCCACAACGCCCGAACCTTGGGCAGCACGTCGACCGGCAGCCACGCCGCGACCTCCTCGCGGAGGTCCCAGTCGTCGAACACGTGCTCGTAGAAGCTGATCAGTGCCGCGTTCTCCAGGAACTGCTCCGGCTGGTGGAAACACCAGTGCGCGAACCCGTACGCGCGCCGCAGGACGTCGTCGTCCTGCTCGCGGTGTGCTTCCATCGCCAGTTGAGACAGCTCGGAGAAGAAGACGTGGCAGGACCACTCCTCGGTCTCGGCGACAGCACGAAGTTCCGGCACCAGGGCCGAAGCGCGTTCCCGCCAGTCCACCACGCCCGTGACGATAGTCGCTCGATCTTCTTCGTCCGACCGTCCGACGCCCACCTGTGACCGTCTCGTCACCGATCGCGTTGCGCCGATCAGCCCACGCCGAACGGATGCTCTTGTATATCGACCTGTTCTCATCCAGGAGCAGGTCTGGCCCCTTATGGCATGTTGAAGCCTGTGATGGTCGACGAGAACGAGGTCGACCGGGACCTGCTCGCCAGGGTGCGCGAAGGAGACGACTCGGCCTACGGCGAACTGTTCTCCCGGCACGCGGACGCGATCCGCCGTTTCTCCCTCAGGCACGTGCGCGAGGCGGCGGAAGCCGATGACCTCACGGCTGAGGCGTTCTTCCGCATGCTGCAGGCGATCCGCCGCGGCAGCGGTCCCACGGACCACGTCCGCACCTATCTGCTGACGGTGGCCCGCCGCGTCGCGTGGGAGTGGAGCGGCCGGCGCCGGGACGTGCCGGTGGAGGACGAGGAACTGAGCCGCCGCGTCGAGCCGGTCGCGGACAACGCGAACCGCCGGGCCGAGCACAACCTCATCACCAGAGCCTTCTCGAGCCTGCCGGAACGCTGGCGGGTCGTGCTGTGGCGCGTCGAGGTGGAGGGCGAGCGCCCCGCCACCGTGGCACCGCACTTCGGTCTCTCGCCGAACGCCATGTCTGCGTTGGCCCGTCGCGCGCGTGAGGGCCTCCGTGCGGCCTACTTGCAGGCCCACCTCGCCGCTGACGACGGGCGTTCGTCGTGCGCGGCGATCCGTTCGAAGCTCGGCACCTACACCGCCGGCGGGGTCCAGGGCGTCGAGGAACGCCGGATCCGAGCCCACCTGGACACCTGTTCGTCCTGCTCACAGCTCTACACCGAGCTGAACGAGGTCTGCGCGACCCTGCGCGCCAACGCGGCGTTCCTGATCGTGCCGTCCACGCTCGGCCTCGCGTTCGCAGGCAAGGTGCTGCTCAGCAAGACGAAACTGGCCATCGCGGCCGCGAGCGTGGCGACCGTCGGCCTGTTCGGGACGATGGCCGCGGTGTTCAACGGTGGCCCCGGCGTCGCGGTCCTGCAGCCGGACCAGCACCCGGTGATCGCCATGAACACCTCGGGTTCGGCCAGCTCAGGGCACAGTCAGGAGCTCGTGGTCGCGCCGCCACCCCAGGCCGAGCAGGAGAAGACTCAGGAGAACGTGGTCAACCCCGGCGGAGGGCAGCGGGAGGAGACCGTGCGCAAGACGACGTCCAACGCGCCTCCTGCCCAGGAACAGCACCGGGAACCGCCGACCGAGCGGGCGTTGCCGGTCGGGCGCTCGTCGTCCGCCTCGTCCGAGGTGGCCAGCACGGTGACCACGACGGCGCGTGACGTCAAGTCGCTGAACACGCCGTCCACGACCTCCGAGCCACCGCCACCGCCGCCCTCCGAGCCGTGCTCGACCGCGCAGACCACGGCCACGACGATCACGCTCTACCCGAAGCCGGCCTACGAGAACTGACGGTGACGATCAAGCTCGGCCGAGTTCACCCACAAGGCTCGCCCCGCGCCAGGTACGGTTTGACCAAGACCGACCGAGCGTGGGAGACGGGTACATGACGCGGCTGGTGCGCGGTGCCGACGGGCGGATGTGGACGGTCCACAGCCGCATCGAGTGGCGCAACCCGGTGGAATCCGACGACTTCGAGCACGACGTCAGCGGCGGTGCCCTGCCCGGCATCATGATGGGCGGAATGCTGCTCGTCATGGTGGTCGTGCTGGTCGCGTGGACGCCTGACCAGGTCGTCGTGCCCGCGTGGCTGATCCTCGCGCTGATCTTCCTGTTCGCCTTCTTCCCGGTCCGCTGGGCGCTGCGACGGCCGCACACGCTGGTCGCGGAGAGCAAGGCCACGGCGGACGAGCTGCCGCCAGAGCGGTGGATCGGGCAGGTCAGGGGCCCGCTGGCGGTGCGTCAGGAGGCCTCGCGGGTGGCTCGCACGATCGAGATGCACTCGCTGCCGGACGTCGAGGGCCCGCTGCAACCCGTCGACTGATGCGACACTGGACCGGTGCCCGAGCTACCCGAGGTAGAAGCACTGGTCCACCACCTGCGTGAGAACGCAGTGGGCCGCACCGTGCACCGCGTCGACGTGGCGTCACTGCAGGTGCTCAAGACGTTCGACCCGCCGTGGACCGCGCTGCACGGCCAGGAGGTCGTGGGCGCGCACCGGCACGGCAAGCACCTCGACCTGGAGGTCGCGGACGGCCTGCACCTCGTCGTTCACCTCGCTCGCGCGGGGTGGCTGAGGTGGGCCGACACCATGTCCGCGCCGCCGCCCAAACAGGGGCGAGGGCCTTTGGCGTTGCGCGTGCACCTCGGACCGCCTGGGCAGGGGCCGGGGTTCGACCTGACGGAAGCGGGCACCAAGAAGGGGCTCGCGGCGTGGATCGTGCGCGACCCGAAGACCATCGCGAGCGTCGCCAGGCTGGGCCCCGACGCGTTGGGGATCACCCGCACGCAGCTGGAAGACTTGTTCGACAAGCGGACCGAGCGGCTGAAGACGGCACTCACCGACCAGGGCCTGATCGCGGGCATCGGCAACGCCTACTCCGACGAGATCATGCACATGGCGCGGCTGTCCCCCTATGCGACGGCCGGAAAGCTCAACGAGGAGCAACTGGACCGGCTGCACGACGCAATGATCAGCACGCTGACCGACGCGGTGGCGCGGTCGGTCGGGCAGGACGCGGCCCGGCTCAAGGGCGAGAAGCGGTCGGGGCTCCGGGTCCACGCGCGGACAGGGCTGCCGTGCCCCGTCTGTGGTGACACGGTTCGTGAGGTGTCGTTCGCGGACAAGGCGTTCCAGTACTGCCCGACGTGCCAGACCGGCGGCAAGCCGTTGGCCGACCGCCGGTTGTCACGCCTGCTCAAGTGACGATGAGGACTTCCAGGGTGCGTGGGCCGTGGACGCCCTCCACCCGGTTGAGCTCGATGTCGCTCGTCGCGGACGGACCGCTGATGAACGTCAACGGCCGTGTGGGCTCCAGCCGTTGGAGAGCCTCTGGCACCGACGCCGCGATCTGGTCCGCCCGCACCACACACAGGTGGTAGTCCGGCAGCAGCGTGAGCGCACGACGTCCCTGGGCTTCGCCGCCGTCGAGGACGATCGTGCCGGTGTCCGCGATCGCCACCGCGCACCCGGTCAGCACGCCGTCGGCCTGGTCGAGCTCCTCGATCGACAACGGCTCGCGCAGCCACGTGACGCCGTCGACCAGCCACTCCTCCGGAACGTCCGGCGGCGCCACGATTCGCTTGCCCTGCAACGATGTCAGCGCTTCGGGCACGTTCGAGACGGTGTGCACGATCGCGCGGTAGTCGGCGACCCGTTCGGCGAACAGCTCGACGCCGCCCGGTCCCTTCTGGTTGTAGCCGCGGATCACGGGTTGAGCTGCGGGCACCTTCGCGTCCCGGATCCGCTGCAGGATCTCTTCGCGTGCGGCTGCATTGATCATTTTTGGCAACGGTTCTTCCTCCACCACGCTCGGAAGGACTCTGCTGGGGGAGCGGGAACGTCCCGTGAGGACGTCCACTTCGAACCCGGCCACGGCAGGGACGTGATCCGCCCGTCCCTGGCCAGGAACCGGGCCAGGGAACCGGCTTTCTGCGCCTTCTCGTACCGGGAGGCCGAGGCGAAGATCCATGCGGCGGCCGCCATCGCGACCGACTCCGCCGTGCGTCCCTTGGCTTCCACGACCTCGGCACGGAGGTGCGTGAGGACTGACGGAATGTCGATGCGCACCGGGCAGACCTCGAAGCACGCGCCACAAAGTGAAGAGGCGTAAGGAAGTGAGGCGGCCTGCGGGTCGTGCATGTCACCGACCAGTTGCGGCGTCAGGATCGCGCCGATCGGACCGGGGTAGACCGAGCCGTACGACTGGCCGCCGGTCCGTTCGTAGACCGGGCAGACGTTGAGGCACGCCGAACACCGGATGCAGCGCAACGCTTGGCGCCCGATGGAATCCGTCAAGGTCGCGGTGCGGCCGTTGTCGATCAGCACCAGGTGGAACTTCTGCGGGCCGTCGCCGGGTGTTACGCCGGTCCACACGCTCGTGTACGGGTTCATCCGTTCCGCGGTGGACGACCGGGGCAGCAGCTGCAGGAAGACCTCGAGGTCCTGCCACGTCGGCACGAGCTTCTCGATGCCCATCACGGTGATCAGGGTGTCCGGCAGGGTCAGGCACATCCGGCCGTTGCCCTCGGACTCCAGCACCACGATCGACCCGGTGTCGGCCACGGCGAAGTTCGCGCCGGACACCGCGACCTTGGTCGTGAGGAACTTCTGGCGCAGGTACACCCGCGCCGCCTCGGCGAGGTCCGCCGGCTCGTCCGACACCTCGACCCCCATGCGGCGCTGGAAGATCTCGCGGATCTCCGAGCGGTTGCGGTGGATCGCGGGCACCAGGATGTGCGACGGCCTGTCGTCGCCGAGCTGCACGATCAGCTCGGCGAGGTCGGTCTCGATCGCGTGCACGCCACCGGCTTCGAGGGCTTCGTTGAGCCCGATCTCCGCCGTGGCCATGGACTTGACCTTGACCACTTCGGAAGCGTTCTCGGCACGACAGAGGTCGAGCACGATCCGGTTGGCCTCAGCGGCGTCCCGTGCCCAGTGGACGACGCCGCCTCGTGCCGTGACGGACTCCTCCAGTTGAAGGAGCAGCGTGTCGAGGCGCGACAGGACGTCGTCCTTGATCTGCTCGCCGGCGACCCTGAGCTGTTCCCAGTCGGTCATCTCCGCGACCGCCGCCGCGCGCCGGCCGCGAATGGTCCCGGTGGCCTTGCGCAGGTTCTGCCGCAGCTGGGTGTCGGCGAGCGCGATCTTGGCGGCCTTGGGGAACGTCGGGCTGCCCAGCCACGTCACGGGGTTGCGCGCCACGGGTCCTCCTCCGTCGAAGCCAGGATCTCCGCCAGGTGCACCGGCCGGACGCCCGTGCGCAGCCGTGAGAGGCCACCGCCGATGTGCATGAGGCAGGAGTTGTCACCGGCGCTCAGAACCTCGGCACCGGTGTCGAGCACGCACCGCATCTTGTCCGCGAGCATGGCCGTGGACGTCTCGGCGTTCTTGATCGCGAACGTGCCGCCGAAGCCGCAGCACTGCGTCGAGTCCGGCAGTTCCACCAGATCGAGCGCTTTGACCGCCCTGAGCAGTGCCAACGGCTTGTCCCCCACGCCCAGCATGCGCAACGAGTGGCAGGTGGGGTGGTAGGTGACCCGGTGAGGGAACCACGCGCCCACGTCCGTCACACCGAGCACGTCCACGAGGAACTCCGCGAGCTCGAACGTCCGCGGCGGAGACTCACCCAGCGTGGGATGGATCTCCCGAACCATGCCCGCGCATGACCCGGATGGCGCAACCACGAAGTCGTAGCCGCCGAAGACGTCGGTGTACTTGCGCGCCAGAGGCTTCGACTGCTCCCGATAGCCGGTGTTGAAGTGCATCTGCCCGCAGCACGTCTGATCGAGCGGGAACTCCACCGAACAGCCGAGCCGCTCCAGCAGACGCACCACGGCACGCGCCGTCGACGGGAAGAACGTGTCGGTCAGGCAGGTCGCGAACAGTGCCACTTTCACGCGCACACCCTCTCCCCAAATTCATCGGATGTCTAGCCGGATCGGTGGACCGTCCGGGGGTACGCCGGGCGCGCCTCTTGCTATACGGGTGCCCCACAGCACAGCATGTGCCTTGTGGGCGACCTGTTGACCGAGCGCGCTGTGCTCGGCGTCATCGCGACCCTGGCCGTTCTGGGCCTCTTCGTGATGCTGTGCCGCGCTCGGCGAGTCAGCACCTCCGTCGAGGATGCTGTGATGGACATGCTGGACCGCATGTCCAAGGCGTCGAGCGACCTTCGCGCGGGCTTGACCCAGGAAGCCGCTGACAAGGCCACGCCTCACCTGCGCGAGATGCTGCGGTGCGTCGCGGTCGCCATCACCGACGAAGAGGGCACCGTCCTGTCGTGGGACGGCGGCGCGAACGACCACTACGAGTACCTCCGCGACACGGTCGCCCGTGCCATCAACAACTGCCACAAGGAACACGTCGACCACCGCAAGCTCGGCTGCGAGCTCCAGGGTCCGTGCTCCCTGCACAGCGTTGTTGTCGTCCCGCTGGTTGTCGAGGGCGACGTCGCCGGCACGTTGATCGTGGTCTCCGGCGTCGCCTCGAAGCGCCAGATCCGCATGGCCGAGGAAACCGCCCGCTTCGTCTCGACCCAGCTGGAGCTCGAGGTCGTCCAGAAGCAACGGCAGGCGCTCGCCCAGGCCGAGGTGAAGGCCCTGCGAGCCCAGATCTCGCCGCACTTCGTCTACAACGCCCTCAACACCATCTCGTCGCTCATCCGCACCGACCCCGCCCACGCCCGCGAGCTGCTGCAGGAGTTCGCCGAGTTCACGCGCTACTCGTTCCGCACGGACGGCCTGTTCACGACGCTGGCCGACGAGCTGACGAACATCCACCGCTACCTGACCATCGAACAGGCCCGGTACGGGTCCCGGCTCAACGTCCGGCTGCGGATCGCGCCCGAGGTGTTGCAGGTCGTCCTGCCGTTCCTCGTTCTTCAGCCCCTGGTCGAGAACGCGGTCCGCCACGGCCTGGCCAAGAAGCCCGGCGGCGGAATGCTGACGATCACGGCAGAGGACAACGGCAACGAGGCCCTGATCAGCGTCGAGGACGACGGCGTCGGCATGGACCCCGACCGCCTGGACGACATCAAGGACGCCCACCAGACGGGCGCGCACGTCGGCATCGGCAACATCAACGACCGCATGCGCACGGTGTTCGGCGCCGAGTACGCCCTGGTCGTGGAGACGGCGCCCAACGCGGGCACCAAGGTCATCCTGAAGGTGCCGAAGTTCGCCAGGAACGTGCTGCCGAACCTGAACCTCGGGTCGCAGCTGACGGACGAGCCGATGACGAACGAGCAGCCGGCGATCCGCGCCTGATCAGCGCCGGCGGCGTGGTCGAGCACACCACCGAACCAGGCGCTCGGGTCCCTTCAACAGGATGCGCGGCTGGGTAACGCCGCGACGGTGAGGTGCGAAAGTCCGTGTGTTCGGCCGGGCGCGTCGGTCGTGCAGCGACGGACGAGAGGTACCACCGTGTCTGATGAGCCGCAGACGGCGCCCGATGAGTCCCAGATCAACTCGGAGGTCGGCCCGTTCCAGCCATACGTGTCGAAGGCAACAGGTCCTGGCACAGGTCCGGATTGGTCGGGCTCGTATCCGGCGGAATCGCTGCGACGTATCCGCGCGTCCTCAACGGCCGAGGAAGCGGGTGTGCAGGCAACGACCGAAGTGGTGATCCTGCTGCATTCGATCCGTCGCATCCTGATGTTGATGCTGGTCATCATCCCGATCATCGCCGCTGCACTGGTCATCACGCTGATCGTCGTGAGCGAAACCACCGGACCGGCACCGTGCACCTCGATCTACTCCTGCCGGTGAACAGCTGAGAGCCCGCACATCACTCAGGCGCGATGCCCGGCCTCATCGCCGTCGAGCAGCCGGCGATCCGCGCCTGAAGTTGCGAGCGCAACTATCCTCAACCCGAGCGCCGATCGTGCCGATTGTGGTGTTGACCAATGAACAGCCGGCGTTCCCGCGTCGAGGCCGGCCGCGAGTTAAGGGCAACATCAATTGCAGGAACAACAGGCACCCGAGCGCGTCCGCGTCTGCATCAAGTGCACCGCGAAGGGTTTCTCCAGCTGCAGGTGCTGAGAAGCGCTGCAGGTCAGCGTGCTGCAACAGCCAAAGTCGTGATCAGCACGACGGCGCACACGCTCCAGCTCACCCACATCCAGTAGATGTGCATGGGCGTTGGCCCGGCGGCGTTTTGCCTGCCCCGGTCGTCCCACCACTCGACATAGCGCTCGAGCCAGCGGATCGGGTTGAACGTCACACCACCGATGCTAGCCCCACGTGTTCCAGGTCACGCGGGAGCAACCGACAACCCAGTTGGGCTCCCGCGTGTCCGCGAAACGCACGTACTGTCGAGTACATGAGCGTCACGGACAAGATCGCGGCCCGTCTCCCGAGGGTCATGGACCGGGGTGAGCGGCCGCCGGTCGTCGCCGCGGTGCGGTTGCACGGGGTGATCACCCCGCAGTCCTCGCCGGTCGCGCGCAACACGATCAGCCTCCAGAACGTGGAGTCGGCGATCAACCGCGCGTTCGACAACGAGCGCCTGATCGCCGTGGCGTTGCTCATCAACTCGCCCGGCGGTGCGCCGACGCAGTCCGCGCTCATCGCCGAGCGCATCCGGGAGCTGGCCAACAAGAAGCACGTGCCGGTGCTCGCGTTCTGCGAGGACGTGGCGGCGTCCGGCGGCTACTGGCTGGCCTGCGCCGGCGACGAGATCTACGCGCACGGCACCTCTCTCGTGGGCTCCATCGGTGTGGTCAGCGCGGGCTTCGGCCTGAACAACCTCCTCGACAAGGCCGGCGTCGAGCGCCGCGTCTACACGGCCGGGGAGAACAAGGTGCGGCTCGACCCGTTCCAGGCCGAGAAGCCCGAGGACGTCGAGTGGCTCAAGGGCCTGCACGCCGATCTGCACGACCAGTTCAAGGCCTGGGTCAAGGAGCGGCGCAACAGCAAGCTCAAGGGCGAGGACGACGAGATCTTCACCGGCGAGATCTGGACGGGGACGAAGGCCCAGCAGCTCGGTCTCGTGGACGGCATCGGCACCATCCGCAGCGTCATCGCCAAGCGGTTCCCCGACGCCGAACTGACCATCGCCGAGCCGCGCAGGCCCTTGCTGGCCAAGCTCGGGCTGACCGGCACGTCCACCCGATCGGGCGATCTCGTGACGCAGGTGCTCGCGAGCATCGAGGAACGTGCTCGCTGGTCCCGATTCGGGCTGTGAGCATCAGTTCGGTTTCACAGGGCGTGTCGAGTCAACCCCTGACGTAGACATGACCGCACATTGATGGGCAAGATGCCCGACACAGTGAGTACCCATGACAACGCCGGTCTCCTCGTCCTCGCAGTCGATGACGAGGCTCCTGGCCTGAGCGAGATCAAGTTCCTGCTCGAGAGCAGCCCTCACATCCGGCGCGTCCTCACGGCCTTCGACGCCGCCGAGGCTCTGCGCATCCTGAGGGGTGACTACGAGCAGGAGGTCATGGCGAGGACCAAGGCCGGCCTTCCGCCGGTCGACGCGGTGTTCGCTGACATCAACATGCCCGGCCTGTCCGGCATGGATCTCGCACGGGTGCTGAGCGCGTTCCGCTACCCGCCTGCCCTCGTCTTCGTGACGGGTGTGGAGGAACGCGACGCGCTTGTCACGGCGTTCGACGTCGGCGCGCTCGACTTCATCAACAAGCCGATCAACGAAGAGCGCGTGCTCAAGGCGATCTCCCGGGTCGCTGACCGCGTGGGCCGCACGGCGGCGCCGACCGCGGCTCCGGCCCAGTCCGCCCAGATGGCCGCGGAACCGACCGACGACGAGGTCATCCCCGTCGAGCTCGGCGGCACGATCAAGCTCGTGCCACGCGCGTCCGTGCGGTACGTCGAGGCGCAGGGCGACTACGCGCGTCTGCACACGCAGGACGGCAGCCATCTGGTGCGCATCCCGCTCGCCCAGCTCGAAGAGCGCTGGGCCAACGCGGGTTTCGTGCGCATCCACCGGTCGTACCTGGTGGCACTGCCATTGGTCAGCGAGCTGCGGATGACGGCGAACGGCTACGCGGTCGTGATCGGCACCGGTGAGGGTGCCAAGGAGCTTCCGGTGAGCCGCCGGCACACCAAGGAGCTCAAGGAACGGATCGTCCGACCGCCGAAGAGCGGCTGGTGAGCAGGCACGACGCGGGGAAACCCGAGGAGTCCGCCCGTGAGGCCTGGCTCGGTGAGCAGGCTCGCAAGCCGCGCAGGCGCAGGGTCGTGCTCGCGGACTCCACGAAGGCTCGCGGCAAGGCTCTGCGCACGATCATCGAGCTGGAGGAGCAGACCAGCGTCGGTGAGAAGCTGGTCCGCGACCTCATCCGGCAGCAGCTGAAGTCCGCGTTCGGGCTCGCCTTCGCGGTCCTGATCGGAATGTGCCTGCTGCCGATCACCTTCTACCTGTTCCCGCAGGTCGGGGACCTGAAGATCCTCGGCATCCCCATCCCCTGGCTCGTGCTCGGTCTCGCGCCCTTCCCGATCCTCTACGGGGTCGGGTGGGTGTTCCGCAGACAGGCCGAAAGGCACGAGCGCGACTTCGTGAACATGGTCGACCGCTGACGTGAACGCCACGATCTGGAGCCTCAGCGCCATCCTCGCCGTTGCGGCCGTGACCTTCCTGCTCGGGTACGTCGGGTCCCGCAAGGCGAACACCACCCCGGACTTCCTGGTGGCGCGCCGTGCGATCCCCGCGACCCGCAACGCCGCCGCGATCTCCGGCGAGTACCTGTCCGCTGCGTCGTTCCTCGGCGTGGCCGGGCTCGTGCTCAAGGACGGCATCGACGCGCTCTGGTACCCGATCGGCTTCACCGCCGGGTATCTCGCACTGCTGCTCTTCGTCGCGGCGCCGCTGCGACGGTCCGGCGCGTACACGTTGCCGGACTTCGCGGAGGCGCGGCTGGGATCGGTGAACGTGCGGCACTTCAGCACGTTCTTCGTCGTCTGCATCGGCGTGTTGTACCTGGTGCCGCAGCTTCAGTCCGCGGGGCTGACGCTGACCACGATCACCGGCCTGCCCGCGTGGTTCGGCGGCCTGATCGTCACGGTCATCGTGGTGGTCAACGTGCTGGGCGGCGGCATGCGGGCGATCACGCTCGTGCAGGCGTTCCAGTACTGGGGCAAGCTCTTCGCGATCGCCGCGCCGACGTTCGTGCTCTTCGTGGTGTTCCTCGCCTCGCCGGACCGCGGCACGCAGCCGCTCAGCGACGAGGGCGTGGTCAGGTTCCCGCAGGCCGAGACGATCACCGTGGCCGAGCAGGACGTCAAGGTTCGCGTGGACGAGCCGCTGACGTTGAAGGTGCACGGCCAGATCGACGGCCGGAACGCGGACGGGCCGGTGTTCTGGGGCCGCGGCGTCTACGAGCTGAGCCCCGGCACGACGATGGAGTTCACCGCGGGCAGCCCGGTACCGGTGGTCGAGGGCTCACCGACGACCAACCGCGACTGGACCCGGCCGCAGACCGGCGGCCTGTCCGACTTGATCAAGACGTACTCGCTGATCTTCGCGACGTTCCTCGGCACGATGGGCCTGCCGCACGTCCTGGTCCGCTTCTACACCAACCCGGACGGCAAGGCGGCCCGTCGCACGGCGCTGCACGTGCTCTACCTGCTCGGGCTCTTCTACATCTTCCCGACGGTGCTGGGCGTGCTGTCCCGGCTCTACCTGCCGCAGCTGCTGGTGAACGGGAAGACGGACGCCGCGGTGCTGATGCTGCCGGAGACGATGGTGCCGAACCTGGGTGGCCAGATCCTCGGCGCGATCGTCGCCGCCGGTGCGTTCGCGGCGTTCCTGTCGACCTCGTCCGGGCTCGTGGTGTCCGTCGCCGGCGTGGTCTCGACGGACATCATGCCGGGCAAGGTTCGTGACTTCCGGTGGGCAACCGTGTTCACCGGACTCGTCGCGATCGGTCTTGCTCTGCTTCTGCCGCGCGCCGATGCGTCACTGACCGTGGCCATGTCGTTCGCGCTCGCGGCGTCGACGTTCTGCCCGCTGCTGGTGCTCGGCATCTGGTGGCGCGGGCTCACCTGGGTGGGCGCCGTGTGCGGGCTCGTGGTCGGCGGCGGCATGGTCATCACCGCTCAGGTCGTCAGCGTCGTCAGCTCCTACACCGGCCGCTGGGCGCCTGCCTTCATCACGCAACCTGCGCTGATCACGGTGCCGCTCGCGTTCATGACGATGATCGTCGTCAGCAAGGCGACCCGCAGACGCGCACCGGCGGACGTCAACCAGATCCTGCTGAGACTGCACGCGCCGGACCCGCTGGGCTTCATCCGCGACCGCGACATCGCCCGCTTCGGCACGGCCGAGGAGAAGGCCAGAATGGCCGAGGACAAGCGCAGGGGAGCTGGCCGAACACGTTAAGTAGCCAGTGTTTCAAATGGGTGAAATTTACTCACTCGAATCGGTGAACGGTGATTGCGATCACGCAGAGTGCTGTTCGTCTACGCATACTGACCGTTCGTCGCATCACCCGACTGCTGGGCGCATGGGCACGGACGGGGTCTTACCTGAGTGACTCAAGTCTCCATACGGTCTGCACCAAGAACAGGACCGCACCTGGAGGCATTACGTGCCTGTCACGTTGCTGACACCCACGACGAGTACCGCGAGGAGGGGACTGTGAGCACTGTTGAACACACCCCGAGCGAGTCGGCCCCCGATGCCCAGACGTGGGTCGATGTCCAAGCAAGTGATGACTTCGCGCAGCTGAAGCACCGCCTGCGCAAGTTCGTGTTCCCGGTCTCCGGGCTGTTCCTCGCGTGGTACCTGCTGTATGTGCTGCTCGCGGACTACGCGCACGGCTTCATGTCCACCAAGGTGTTCGGCAACATCAACGTCGGGCTCATCTTCGGGCTGCTGCAGTTCGTGTCGACCTTCGTCATCACGACGCTGTACGTGCGGCACGCCAACAAGAACCTCGACCCGTTGGCCGAGAAGCTCCGTGGTGAGATCGAGGGAGACGGCAAGTGAACGAGTCCAGCCCGATCCTCAACATCAGCATCTTCGGTGTCTTCGTCCTGATCACGCTGTTCGTGGTCATCCGGGCGAGCCGCAACACCAAGACCGCTGCTGACTACCTCGCCGCCGGTCGCGCGTTCACCGGCCCGCAGAACGGCATCGCGATCGCGGGTGACTACCTCTCCGCGGCCTCGTTCCTCGGCATCGCGGGTGCCATCGCGATCAACGGCTACGACGGCTTCCTGTACTCGATCGGCTTCCTGGTGGCGTGGCTCATCGCGCTGCTGCTGGTCGCCGAGCTGCTGCGCAACACCGGCAAGTACACGATGGGTGACGTGCTGAGCTTCCGGATGCGCCAGCGTCCGGTCCGCGCCGCCGCCGCCACGTCGACGATGGCCGTCTCGTTCTTCTACCTGCTGGCCCAGATGGCCGGTGCCGGTGGTCTCGTCGCCCTGCTGCTCGGCATCACGGGCTCGGGTGGCCAGGCTCTCGTCATCGCCGTGGTCGGCGCCCTGATGATCGCCTACGTCCTCATCGGCGGCATGAAGGGCACCACCTGGGTGCAGATCATCAAGGCGGTCCTGCTGATCGCCGGCGCGGGCATCATGACCGTGTGGGTGCTCGGCAAGTACGGCTTCAACCTGTCCACGCTGCTCGGCGCCGCTGTGGACAACGCGCCCAAGGCCGGCGAGAAGCTGCTCGGCCCCGGCCTCGCGTACGGCAAGAACGGCACCACGAAGCTGGACTTCCTGTCGCTGGCGCTGGCCCTGGTGCTCGGTACCGCGGGTCTGCCGCACATCCTGATGCGCTTCTACACCGTGCCGACCGCGAAGGAAGCCCGTCGCTCGGTCGTGTGGGCCATCTGGCTGATCGGCATCTTCTACCTGTTCACGCTGGTTCTCGGCTACGGCGCCGGTGCGCTCGTCGGCCCTGACAAGATCAATGGGGCGCCCGGCAAGGCGAACTCGGCGGCTCCGCTGCTCGCGCTGGAGCTCGGTGGCCCGATCCTGCTGGGCCTGATCGCCGCGGTGGCGTTCGCGACGATCCTGGCGGTCGTGGCGGGTCTGACGATCACGGCGTCGGCGTCGTTCGCACACGACATCTACGCCAACATCATCAAGAAGGGCCAGGCGGAGGACAAGGACTCCGAGGTCAAGGTCGCCCGCATCACCGCGGTCGTGATCGGTCTCGTGTCCATCGGCGGCGGCATCGTGGCCAACGGCCAGAACATCGCGTTCCTCGTGGCGCTGGCGTTCGCGGTCGCGGCCTCGGCGAACCTGCCGACGATCCTCTACTCGCTGTTCTGGAAGAGGTTCAACACCTCGGGCGCGCTGTGGAGCATCTACGGCGGTCTGGCCGTGACGATCACGTTGATCGTCCTGTCGCCCGCGGTCTCCGGCCAGCCGACGTCGATGTTCAAGAACTCCGACTTCGCGCTCTTCCCGTTGTCGAACCCCGGCATCGTGTCGATCCCGGTCGCGTTCCTGCTCGGCTACATCGGCACGATCCTCTCCAGGGAGAAGGCCGACCCGATCAAGCAGGCCGAGATGGAGGTCCGCTCCCTCACCGGTGCGGGCGCCGAGAAGGCCATCGCGCACTAACGGTTTCACCGAAAACGGGCCGTCCCTGCTGGGGCGGCCCGTTTTTCGTTCGTGCAACCCTGGTCGTGCTGACCGCGTATTGAACGCGAACGCAGCACAAGCTTGGGGGACCGGAGTGCGACGAGACGAGGAGTTCTCGGAGTTCTTCACGAGCAGGTTCGACTGGGCTCGGCGCACGGCGTACGCGTTGTGCGGCGACTGGTCACAGGCGGAAGAACTCGCGCAGAACGCATTCGTGAAGGCGTACGCGAAGTGGCCGAGCATAAGGCGCGAAACGGCGGAGGCTTACGTCCGCACGATCGTGACGCGCCTGTTCCTCGACAGCAGGCGCCGCGGCCGCGACCGTGAACGCCCGTTCGCCGACCTGCCCGAACACGGGGTCGGCGGTGGCTTCTCCGATCCCGACGCCCGCCTGAACGCCGCATTGCTGCAGGTGCCGCCGAAGCAACGGGCCGCGCTCGTGCTGCGTTTCGTGCACGACCTGTCCATCGAGCAGACGGCCGCTGAGCTGGGCTGTTCGGTGGGCAACGTCAAGAGTCAGACAGCCAGGGGTTTGGCGACGCTCCGCGAGGCGTACGGCGAGCCGGTGAACTCGGAGTGTGTTTGATGAACATCGAAGAGAAGCTGCGCGGAGCTCTCGACGTCGCCGCGCCCCCTCCTACGACCACGCTGGACGTGGTGATGAAGCGCGGCCGGCGCAGGGTGTTCGCCCAGCGGGCCGGAGCGGTGCTCGGCGTGGTCGCGGTGGTCGCCGGCATCGGCATCGGCGCAACGACGCTGAACATGGCCGGACCGCCGCCCACGCCGGCGAACGAGCCGGACGCGGGACCCGCGACCGTCGTCCACTCCGTGGGCTGGCCGCGCGTCAACACACCACCGCAGATCCCGTACGGGACGTGGACCCCGGCGGCCACCGCACCACCGCCGGACGGACGGCCGATCGTCTCGATGCCGAGGTGCAACATCCAAGCTCGAAAGCTCGCGCTGGCGACACCGATCGGCAATGAGCGGCTGCCGGACGACTTCGTCGCGAAGTGGATCGACACGGTGCGCAGGCAGGTGCCCGAGGTGCAGGTCAGCGCGCTGTCGCCGGGCGTTGGCAGGGCGGAGTACGCGGTCGACCTGGCCGACGGCGGTGGCACCGGCAGCGTCAGGCTCACCGCGGGCAGGTTCGCGGGCTCCGCCACGGTGTACGCCGACGACAGCCTCTGGACTTTCGGCAACTGCGCGCCGCCGTACCGGACGGTGCTGCCCGACGGCACGGTCATCCAGCTCCACGACGTGCGCGCCGCTGAGCCGTTCCAGACGCTCTTGCAGGTCATGGAGGTGTACCGGCCGGACGGCCTGCTGCTGCAACTGGAGCTGGCCAACTACGGCAGCAAGGATCTGCGTCCCGCGGCGCAGCAGGGCTACTGGGAGCGCATCGGACCGGGACGGCTGACCCCGCCGCTGTCCGAGGAGCAGTTCGCGAGGCTCGGGCCCGCCATCGCGGGGGAGGCCTGAGGATGGACCCGTGCCGGAGGTTCACGTCCGTGCAACTTCCGGCATGGGAACATCTACGGCGTGACTGTTCCAAGCGTGGAGATCGCCGAAGTTCCCGCCGTGCTCCCGGAAGGCGCCGTCCTGCTGGACGTGCGTGAGCAGGACGAGTGGGACGCGGGCCATGCGCCCGGCGCGCTGCACATCCCCATGAGCGAGATCGGCGCCCGTCTCGAAGAGGTGCCGAACGACGTGCAGCTTTACGTCGTGTGCCGCGCCGGTGGCCGTTCCGCCCGCGTGACCCAGTACCTCAACGAGAACGGCTGGGAGGCCGTCAACGTCGAGGGCGGCATGCAGCACTGGGACGCGTCCGGCCGCCCGCTCGAGGGCGGCACCGACGGCATGGAACCCGAGGTCATCTGATCGTGCAGCCGCTGCAACCGATGCGCGTGGACTGGGTGGCGACTCCGCCACCCAGTGCGTACCCGCAGCCGTCGCGGCGGTCGCAGAAGCTGTCCTACGGCGGCCCGCCGAACTACCCGGTCCCTCCGCGCTGGGGCTTTCCGCTGCTGGCGTGGCGCTGGCCGACGGCCGTGCCCCGGCGCGGTCGAGCAGGCCGACTCGGTCGACGGCGTGCGCCGGCTGGCAGGACAGCGCAGAACTCGCTCTGGCTGCTCGCTTGCGTCGCGGTGTGGGGCGCGTTGTCCGAGATCTGGCGCTACGTGCTGGTCGCGCTGAGCCGTTTCGGCGCGCTCTCGGCCGGCGTGGTCAGCGCGTCGGACGCGATGGTGGTGTCCTCCTCGGCGATCACGTTCACCGGCTGCCTGCTGTCGCTCGTGCTCACGTTGCTGTGGGTGCGCCGCACGCGAAACGTGGCCGCGACCCTCGTGGGCTACGGGCCGTCCCGCTCGGACCGCGCGGCTCTCATCGGACTGGTCGTGCCCGGCGTGAACCTCGTCGTGCCGGGTTCGGTGCTCGCGGAGCTCGAACACGCGGTGGCGCGCCGACCGGCAGGCGAACGTCCCCGTCCGTCGAGGCTCCTGCGCTGGTGGTGGGGCCTGTGGGTCGGCTCTGGGCTGATGTTCGTGATCACGGTCCTGTGGTCGTTCCGCGACAGCACCCAGGCGCTGGCCGACGGTGTGCTGCTGCACGCGCTCGGCGACTTCGTGCTCGCCGGGGTCGCGGTGACCACGGCGCTCGTCGTCCGGCGGATCACCACGCTCCTGCTGCCGGTGGACGCCGCGTCCGTCCGGCTGATGCGGGTGGTGGAGGTCAAGGACGCTCCCGAACCGCCGTTGCGGTCGGTCCGCGCGTCCGGCTCACCCCGTTGATCTGTTCAAGAGACGTTCGTCCTCAAGGACCTTCCGGCCCTCCTCAGTGAGTGCCAGGTTGGGTGGATGCGGACACTCATCGGGGCTCTGGTGATCGCAATGGCCACACCAGGCGTCGCCCAGGCGCACCACCACAGGGACTTCGACCTCCAGGCACACCGCGGCGGCATCGGCCTGACGGTGGAGAGCACGCTCAAGGCGTTCGGCAAGGCACTGGAGCTCGGCGTCACGACGCTGGAGCTCGACCTGCAGATCACCAAGGACGGCCGCGAGGTCATCACCCACGACCGCAAGACGAACCCGGCGAAGTGTCTCGACACCTCGCCCGCGTTCCCCGGCGACCCCGCGTTCCCCTACGCGGGCAAGTACGTGAAGGACCTGACGTTCGCCCAGGTCCGCACCCTCGACTGCGGCAGCACCAGGTGGTCGCAGTACCCGGACCAGGAGCTCTCGCCAGGCGCCCGCATGCCCACGCTGGCCGAGCTCTTCGACCTGGCGCGCAGGCATCGCGCATGGGGCATCCGCTTCAACATCGAGACCAAGGTCGAGGCCGCCGCCCCGCACGAGACCGCACCGCGCGAGCAGTTCGTGCAACGCGCGGTCCGCGAGATCCGCCGCTCGGGCTTCATGGCGAACGTGACCATCCAGTCGTTCGACTGGGGCACCTTGATGAGGCTGCGCGAGGTCGAGCCCCGCATCCCGCTGGTGGCGCTGACCCAGCCGGACTTCCTGCGGCCGGGCTCGCCGTGGACCGGCGGGCTGAACCTGGACGACTTCGGCGGCAGCGTGGCTCGTGCGGTGCGGAGCTTCGGCGCCACGGCGTTGTCCCCGGTGCACACGATGACCACGAAGGAACTGGTCACCGAAGCTCACGGACAGGGCCTCGCTGTCATCCCGTGGACCGTGGACGAGGTGTCACGGATGCACGAGGTGATCGACACCGGGGTCGACGGCCTGATCACCGACTACCCGGATCGCTTGCGGAAGGTGCTGAAGGAGCGCGGTTTCAAGCTCCCGAAACGCTATCCGCGCTGAGCGGCAGCGAGTGCAGCCCGCGGATCACGAACTCGGCGCGCCGGTTCGGCTCCTCCGCCAGCACGGCGCCAGGAAGCTTGCGGTGCAACGAGGACAGCGCCGCCTCCACCTCGATGCGGGCCAGCGGCGCACCCAGGCAGTAGTGGATGCCCATGCCGAACCCGAGGTGCTGGTTCTTCTCGCGCCCGACGTCGAGCGTGTCCGGGTTTTCGAAGACCAACGGGTCGCGCGCGGCCGCACCGAGCAGGGCGGCGATCTTCTCGCCGGGCTCGATGACGTGGCCGGCGATTTCCACGCGTTCGGTGGCGGTGCGTTCGAAGAGCTGCAACGGCGAGTCGTAGCGGATCAGTTCCTCGACGGCGGTCGGCATCACCTCGGGTGAGAGGCGTTCCCACTGCGAGCGGTGCCGCATCAGGGCGTACACGCCGTTGCCGATCACGTTGACCGTGGCCTCGTGGCCGGCCATCAGCAGCAGCACGGCGGTGGCGACGAGCTCGTCCTCGGTGAGCCGGGCGCCGTCGGTGTCGGTGACGGCGACCAGGTCGGAGACGAGGTCTGAGCCGGGGTTCTTGCGGCGCAACGCGATCAGCTCGCGCAGGTAGGCGACGAACTCCGTGGCGGCGCGTTCGGCGGCTTGCTGCTGTTCAGGAGGCAGGCCGTACTCGTACATCTTCACGATGGCGTTCGACCACGGCTGCAACAGGTAGCGGTCCTGCCCGGGAACGCCGAGCAGCTCGGCGATCACCTCGACCGGCAGCGGCGCCGCGACGTGGGCGAGCAGGTCGGCCTGGCCACGTCGTCGATCTTCTCGACCAGTTCGTCGACGAGCCGGTCGCCAGCTCGGCGACCCACGGACGCAGGCGCTCGACGTGGCCGCGGCCGAACGCGGCGGCCACCAGGCGGCGCAGGCGGGTGTGCGTGGGCGGCTCGTTCTCCAGCAGCGAGTTGCGGTGCAGGAGGTTGAAGGCCATGAACTGCTCCACCGGCTTCACGTCCGACCAGATCCGGCCGAGCGAACGGTGCCGCAGCACGGCGGAACAGGCGGCGTGCGAGACGGCGACGGCGACACCCATCTGCTCGTGGTGATGCACCTCACCGGCTTCGCGCAGGGCGGCGAAGGCCGGGTACGGGTCGGCGATGAACTCGGGATCGCGCTGGTCGAACGTCACAAGGCGGGACGGTAAGTCGCGATCCGCGTTTCGTCCACGTCCATTTGATTGATGCCTCAAATTGTTGCGGAGGAACCAGTGCCGTGACCGCCGGCCTTTGCCCCGCTGAGTGGTGGAAGACGCGGTGAAGGTCGGCGGTAACGGCACTACTGTTCGGGGTTGTGCAGCAGCCTTCCGTCGTCGCGCACCGTGGCGCGTCCACCGACCGTCCTGAGCACACCATCGGCGCCTACGAGCTGGCTTTGAAGGAGGGCGCGGACGGGCTCGAGTGCGACATCCGCCTCTCGCGTGACGGTGAGATCGTGTGTGTGCACGACCGCACGCTCACCCGCACCTCGAACGGGCGTGGCACGGTCAGCGCGCTCTCGCTGGAGGAGCTGCAGAAGTTCGACTACGGCAGCTGGCACCGCCACGGTCAGCCGGCTGAACTGCTGGTGCTCGACCAGCTGCTGGAGCTGGTCAAGAGCACGAACGTGCAGCTCTTCGTCGAGACCAAGCACCCGGTCCGGTACCGCAACGAGATCGAGCGCAAGCTCGTCGAGGCGCTGAAGAGGCACGAGCTCGACAAGCAGATCGTGATGATGTCGTTCTCGCCGACGGCGGTGAAGGTGTTTCGGGAGATGGCTCCGGACATCCGCACGGTGCTGCTGCTCGACCGCCTCGCCCGGTACCGCAGTGGCGCGCTGCCGTCGTTCGCCGACTACACCGGACCGGGCGTGCACGTGCTGCGCAACGACCCCGACTACGTCGATCGGGCCAGGCGGGCGGGGCACGAGACGTACGTGTGGACCGTGGACAGCCCCGAGGACGTCGCGCTGTGCCGTGACCTGGGTGTCCGCTACGTCGCGACCAATGCCCCGGCGAACACCCGCCGCCTGCTGACGGCTAATTTGGCGACCTGACAAGCCTGAGCACGAGGAGGGCCAAGGTGGCCAAGCGGACCGCGGTCAAGGACGCACCGAAGGACGGGATCAACCCGAAGCAGCCCTGCCCGTGCGGGTCCGGCAAGCGCTACAAGGCCTGCCACGGCGCGCCCGGCGGCGCGACGGACGTGATCGTGTCGCGGCCGTTCGAGGGCCTGGCCTCCGAGTCGCGAGCTGATCGCGCTGCGCGAGTTCGTGCGTCGGCGATCGCGAAGCTGCCGGTCAAGGACGGCCGCGAGGTCACGCTGGCCACCGTGCTGCCGATGGCCGCCGCCGGCCTGATCCGCGGCGACGACGTGCCGTTCATCGGTCTGCAGGTGCAGACGCGGTCCGGTGACATCAGCCGCGACCTGGCCCGTGCGCTGCAGTGGGCGCAGCAGGCGAAGACCGGCGACGTGCTGCCGATCGTCGGCCCTGACAACGGCGAGAACCCCGGCCGCCTGCAGGACCTGCTCGACCCCGAGGCCGAGATCGTTCCCGTGCTGCACACCGACTTCGTCTGGTGGATGCCGGAGGGCACCGAGCCCTCGGGTGACGTGGCGCTGTCGCTGGAGCGCGCGAACGCGGCGATCCTGCCGACCGAACGCGTCGACGCTCCCGGCGTGAAGGCCGCGTACTGGGTGGACGCTGGCGACAAGGCGCACCTGCGCTGGGTCCGTCCTGAGCCCGAGGAGAAGTTGCTGCCCGCGATGGCGCGTCTGGCCGCCCGCGGCGAGCTGGACCTCGGCGAGGGCTCCCGGTACGCCGGTTCGTTCCGCGCGCACGGCCTGCTGGTGCCGGTCTGGGACCTCGACCGCGAGATGCACGCCCGTGAGTGGGCCGACCCGGCCGAGGCGCTGGGCAAGCGTTTGCTGGAGGCCCTGGCCTCCGACGAGCCGCTGACCGACGCCGAGCGCCGCGCTCGTGACGGCCTGCGGGGTCGTCAGATCACGCTGCGCTAGTCCATCCACAGCGTTGTCCACATGGTTGTCCACAAGGAGCTGTGGATAAGTGCTGCTGCACATCATCTCGACGGCCGGCTGGGCTGCTGCCCGGTCGGCCGGTTCGATCTCGCCCGTCGGCGAGGACTTCGTCCACTGTTCCGACAGGGGCGTCGTGCACGTGACGGCCGGCAGGTTCTTCCACGGGCAGAGCGGGCTGTTGCTGCTCGTCATCGACCCGAAGCTGCTCGACGTGCCGGTCCGGTGGGAGGCCGTGGCGGACTCGCCGCTGTGGTTCCCGCACGTGTACGGGCAGATCCCGGTCGCGGCGGTGCTGGAGGTCCACGACTTCCCGTGCGAGCCTGACGGTTCGTTCGTTCTACCGGAAGCCGTTGCCGTTCTGTGATTTAGTGGGGCAACCGTTCCGCACGCTTGGGCGTGAACTCCTCGAAGCCAGTTCGCTGCTTCGGGGAGGGGGCGTGCCGTGACGGCGGTGCTAGGACTGGAGTTGGCCGCCGAAAGCGGCGGGGGAAGAGCGGAAGCCGTGGGGGATTTCGCTGAGTTCGTGCGCATGTCGATGCCCGGGCTTCTGCGTTATGGCCATGCACTGACCGGAAACCCGCACGACGCGGCAGACCTCGTGCAGTCGGTGCTGGAAAAGGTCGGGTCACGCTGGGTTGCCGTGCAGCGCAAGGGTGACGACCCGCTCGCGTACGTCCGCAGGGCGATGGCCAACACGCACATCAGCATCTGGCGCCGGAGACGCCGCGAGAACCTCGTGGCCGACCTCCCCGACAGCGGTGTCGTCGCTCCCGAGCTGAGCAGGCTCGAAAACGAACCGCTCTGGCAAGCACTCCGCGCGTTGCCGCCACGGCAGCGCGCGGTGGTCGTGCTGCGCTACTACGAGAACCTCTCCGAAATCGAGATCGCGAAAGCGCTCGGAATCTCGTGCGGCACGGTGAAGAGCCAGAACAGCAAGGCGATGGCGAGTCTTCGAACACGCCTGGGAAAGGACTGATCGGTGGACGACCTCGACGACGAGCTGCGCAGGCTCTTCAGCGACGATCGGCTGGACGTCCATTCCACGCCGGACGCGACCGACGCGGTGCTCCGCGGTGCAGATCGCCGCCGGCGACGGCGATCGGCCATGACCACCACCTTCGCTTTGGTGGTGCTGGTGGGTGCGGGGATCGGACTGACCCAGCTGCGCTCTTCCGGCGACCACACGGCAGGAGACTTGCTGCCGACCTCGACGTCGAGCGCCTCTTCGACCACGCCCCCACCGTCTGTCAGCACGTTCACCGCGACCGCGACCGTGACGGTCGACCCGCCGCCGAACCCCAACGGCAACAACACCGGCAAGCCCAACCCCGGGAACCCGACCAAGTCCAGCCCACCCGTCAAGTCAGCGCCGCCCACGCCACAGTCGGAACCGGGCCAGTACGGGTCACTGGTGCTCGGGATGTCCGAGGAAGCCGCGCTGAAGACGGGGTCCCTGGTCGAACCGAGCAGCGCCGCCGACCCGGAGAACAGGTGCAAGGCCTACGCGACGCAGTCCGTGCCCGACACCAATGCCGTGATCATCTCACCGGCCAAGGGAATCGTGCGGATCACGCTCGCGAGCTATGCCAAGACGCGGAAAGGCATCGGTGTCGGTTCGAAGGTGGACGAGGTGAAGGCCGCCTATTCGAACGCCACGCAGAGCGGTTCCGCCATGGTCGCCCCAATGGCGGCGACACCGGCCTGGTCGTACGTCTTCGAAACCGACGGCACTGCAGTGACCACGATCTTCATGCGCTTGGCCGCCAATGACTGTGCGACCGTCTGATTAATTGATCTTGCCGAAGTCCCGCCGCTCTTGGGGGTGCGGCGGGACTTCGGCATCCCCGCTGGTCCGAACAGGTCTCGTTGCTCCTTCGTGACGTCGACCCGGCAACCACTGTGCGAGCGCGACGTCTTATGGATGTCCTATAACCCGCCACGGGGAATTTTGGCGGGTTATTGGTGCGCGCCTGAAATGAATCGGTTCGCCGTGACTTTTTCGTGACAACGAACTTTGCAACCATCGAGCCACGCCGACGTCTTATGGGTGTCTCGAAACAAATGGCCTGGGGGATTGAAATGAAGCGCTCCATCGTTCTCGTCACCATTGCTGCTGCTCTCGGTCTGGCCGCGTGCACGTCCACGCCCGCGCCGGAGCAGAACGCCGCACCGGTCGCCCAGGCGCCGTCCGACACGGGCGCGTCACCGTCCACGGTCGTCACCGAGGTCGTGACCGAGACGGTCACGAACCCGCCCAAGCCGCAGGCCGTGGTGAATGTGGACACCCGCCTGGGCTACGGCGCCCTCAAGCTGGGCATGACGCTCGAAGAGGCGCGGGCCGCGGGTCTGACCGACCTGACCTGGGACAGCCCCGGTGAGGCCGGCTGCGTGGCCGACGACAAGGTCGCGATCTCCAAGAAGTACGGCGTCGAGCGGATCACGCTGCCCGCGGACGCCGAGACGTCAGGGGGAATCCGTGTCGGCTCGACCTTCGCCGAGGTCAAGACGGCCTACCCGAACGCTTCCGAGTACCGCGCGGGCTGGTCGGCAACGGTGGGCAGCAACGCCACCTACTCGTTCCAGGGCAGCTCCAAGCTCGACCACCTCGCGGACACGGACAAGGTCGTCCTCATCAAGATCGGCGCGATCAACGTCCACTGCGCCATGGCTTTCCTTTGATCCTGCGCGTCCACGCCGAAGCCGGACAACCAGCCGAAAAATCTTGAGCAGTCGTGTCGAGAAGCCCCGATCGGCTCCGTCCCCGTGGTGAAAGCGACCAAGATGGGTCGCAACAGCACCAAGGGAGACACCCGAAATGGCCAAGTACCTGCTGCTCAAGCACTACCGCGGCGCCCCGGCGGCGGTCAACGACGTGCCGATGGACCAGTGGACGCCGGACGAGATCTCCGCACACTTGCAGTACATGCGGGACTTCGCGGACAAGATCAACGCCACCGGTGAGTTCGTCGACAGTCAGGCGCTCTCCTCGGAGGGGGCGTGGGTCCGCTACGACGGTGAGGGACGGCCGCCGGTCACCGACGGCCCGTTTGCGGAGACGAAGGACCTCATCGCCGGATGGATGATCATCGACGTCGACAGCTACGAGCGCGCGATCGAGCTGGCGGGGGAGCTGTCGGCGGCACCGGGCAAGGACGGGAAGCCGATCCACGAGTGGCTCGAGGTCCGTCCGTTCTACGGCAACTCGCCGACGATCACGGAGTGACATGGACGAGGCACTGCTGAGGAGCCTCACGCCGGGTGTGCTCGGGATCCTCGTCCGCCGCGGAGCAGACTTCGCGGCGGCCGAGGACGCCGTGCAGGACGCGCTGGTCGAGGCTGTTCGCGTGTGGCCGGCCGACCCGCCGCGGGATCCGAAGGGCTGGCTGGTCACCGCGGCCTGGCGCAAGTTCCTCGACGCGACGAGGGCCGAAACGGCGCGCAAGAGGCGCGAGGACCTCGTCGACGCCGAACCGGAACCCGGTCCCGTACCGGCGGCCGACGACACGCTGCAGCTCTACTTCCTGTGTGCGCACCCGTTGTTGACGCCGTCATCGGCGGTTGCGCTCACGCTTCGCGCCGTCGGCGGCTTGACCACCCGCCAGATCGCCCAGGCCTACCTGGTGCCGGAGGCGACCATGGCCCAGCGCATCAGCCGGGCCAAGAAGACGGTCAGCGACGTGCAGTTCGACCAGCCCGGCGATGTCGCCACGGTGCTGCGCGTGCTCTACCTGGTCTTCAACGAGGGCTACTCCGGTGACGTCGACCTGGCCGCGGAGGCGATCAGGCTGACCCGGCAGCTCGCCACGACCATCGATCACCCCGAAGTGGCGGGCCTGCTCGCCCTCATGCTGCTGCACCACGCGCGGCGTGCCAGCAGGATCGCGTCCGACGGCAGCCTGGTCGCACTCGCCGACCAAGACCGCGAGAAGTGGGACACGAGGCTGATCGCCGAGGGCGTCGAGATCCTTCAGGCTGCGCTGGCGAAGGACCAGCTCGGCGAGTTTCAGGCCCAGGCCGCCATCGCCGCGTTGCATGCCGACGCACCAAGAGCCGAGGAAACGGACTGGGTGCAGATCGTCGAGTGGTACGACGAGCTAGCGGCTCTGACCGAGAGCCCCGTCGTCCGGCTCAACCGCGCGGTGGCCGTGGGCGAGGCCGACGGGCCACGCGCCGGGTTGAAAGCACTCGCCGAACTGGACGATTCATTGCCCCGCTACACCGCGGTAGCCGCATACCTCCACGAGCGTGACGGCGACCTGCAAACGGCGGCACGGCTCTACGTCGAGGCGGCCGAAAAAGCGTCGAACCTCGCCGAGCGGGAATACCTGACCCGGCAGGCCGCCCGCATCAACCGAAAAAGCCCGCCCCACCCGTGAAGGTGAGGCGGGCTCCAGAATCAGGCACTCAAGCGTGCGAAGAAAAACTTCAGAGCGCGCCACCGGCGGCGGTCGGAGCGCCGGAGTCGGCACTGTCGCCGCCCACGGTTTCGCGGGTCAGGAACGTCTCCACGTAGAACATGTTGCCGTCCGCGCGGTCCATGATCGTGAGCAGCGTCTTCATCGAGGAGACCTCCTCGACCTGCTCCTTGAGGAACCACTGCATGAACTGCTCGCCGATGTAGTCGCCCTCCTCGCGGGCGGCCTTGGCGAGCGCCACGATCTGGTCGGTGACCTGCTGCTCCTGGCGCAGGGCCAGGTCGACGAGGTCGCGCGGCGTCTTGAAGTCGTTGATCGGGGCATCGATGCCGGGAACGGCGGCCGGGATGTCGTTGTCCATGAGGAACTGGACGATCATCATCGCGTGGTTGCGCTCTTCGAGAGCCTGCTTGTAGAAGTGCGACGCGAGGCGCGGAAGGTCCTCGTTGTCGAACCACACGGCGAGGGCGATGTACTGCTGCGAAGCGGAGAACTCGTTGCCGACCTGAGTCTGCAGGAGCTCGTGGAACTTCGACTTCTTGGGGGCAATCTTCTTCACGTTCGAGGCCATGGCGAGTACGGTAGCCGACATTCCTCAAGTGCGCATTCCAGGAAAAGCTAACCTTTGTTTGGAAAGGTGAACCAAACAAAGGTTAGGTATTCCTAACGGCCTACACCAATGGCGCGCGGTCAATCGGGCAGGACATGCAACGCGGGCCACCGCGACCCGAGCCCAACTCCGAACCGGCGATCCGCAGCACCTCCACGCCCGCGTCCTCGAGGCGCGCGTTCGTCTCGACGTTGCGCTCGTACGCCACGACGAGACCTGGGCCGACCGCCAGCGTGTTGTTGCCGTCGTCCCACTGCTCGCGCTCGGCGGTGATGACGTCGAGGCCGGTGTCGATCACGCGCAGCCGCTCGATGCCCATCGCTTCTGCGGCCGCCTCCAGGAACGGCTCCGGGCCGTCGACGCGCACGCCACCGTTGCCGTCGGAACGCATCGGGTAGGCCGTCAGCGTGTGCCTGATCGCCGGGTACATCACCACGGCGTCGCGGTCGACCATCGTGCAGACGGTGTCGAGGTGCATCGTGGCGCGTTCCTGCTCGATCGGCACCGCCAGCACCGTGTGCGCGAGACCGTCGGCCAAAGCCGAACGCGCGAACGACTCCGCGCCGGCGGGGGTGGTGCGCTCGCCCACGCCGATGGCGATCACGCCCGGCGCGAGCAGCAGAACGTCGCCGCCCTCCAGTGGCGCCGAGTGCGCGCCGTACGCACGGCCAGTGCGACGGAACCGCGGGTGGTAGGCGTAGATCAGGTCGGTGAGGGTCGTCTCGCGGTCACGGGCGGGCAGCGCGAGCGACGTGATGGCCACGCGGTCGCCGACCCAGACCGACGAGTCGCGGGTGAAGAGCAGGTTCGGCAGCGGGTCGACGGCGAAGTCGATCGGCAGGTGCATCTTGCGCACCAGCGACGCGCCCTCGGCGGCCGGCATCTCCTCGAACGTCATGCCGGTCATCAGCACCTGCGCCAGCTGCGGGGCCTGCAGCGAGGTGAGATGGCTGCGCAGCGCGTCGGCCAGGTCGATGCCGAGGCGGCGCTCGTTGACGGCGCTGTGGATGCCGGCGATGCGCGCGCGGTTGTCCTCCAGCGCCTGCACCAGCACGTCGGCCAGCAGCAGGACCTCGACGCCCTTGGAGGTCAGCGTCGCGGCGAACGCGTCGTGCTCCTCCTGGGCCCTGCCGACCCACGGCACGCCGTCGAACAGCAGCTGGTCGTTGTTGCGCGGGGTGAGCCTTTTGAGCTCGTTGCCCGGCCGGTGCAGCAACACCGTGCGCAGCGGGCCGACCTCGCTGTCCACGCGGGGCGCGGCGTCCGGGAGTGCTTCGGTCTCAGCGATCGTGTGCGCAGTCACCGGACGAGCGTAACCCTGAACAGCATAAATCGCCGCTGCTGAGGACAAACACGCAACGAATGGTGTGGAATATTAGATTCTACGGTCGAATCATTACGGCAGCCAGCTGACTTTGCCTCGCAACATTGTGTAACCGACGAAAGCGACCACGTCGAGGATGGTGTGGGCGATCACCAACGGCCACAAACGCCTGGTTCGCTGCCAGTAGAAGCCGAAGACCAGGCCCATGATCAGGTTGCCGACGAACCCGCCGAAGCCCTGGTAGAGGTGGTACGAGCCGCGCAGCACGGCGGCCGCGAACAGTGCCGTGTACTGGCGCCACCCGAGCTGGTGCAGCCGCGTGATCAGGTAGCCCACGACGAGGACCTCCTCCGCCCACGCGTTGCCGGCGGCGGCGAGGATCAGCGCCACGCTCATCCACCACGCGTTGTCCAAAGTGGATGGTTTCACGGCGAGGTTCAGCCCGAGCCCCCACGCGGCGAAGTAGAACGCGAGACCGGGGATGCCGATGATCGCGGCCAGCCCGAGCGCGCCCAGCGAGTCCGCGAGCTTGCGCGTGCCGTCGAGCCCGATGACCCGCAGCTTGATCCCGGTGCGCCACAACAGGTACAGACCGATGCCGCCCCACGCGGCGAGCTGCAGCACGCCGAGCAGCTGCGCCACCAGGTCCAGCAGATCGGCGCGCGCCTGCGGGACGTTGATCGCGACCGACTGCTGGTTCAGCGGGGTCGGCTGCAGCAGGCTGTCGAGCAGCCGCACGAGGCTGCGCATGCCCGACAGACCCAGCGTCATGCTGAAGACGATCAGCAGTTCGAGCTGGTAACCGCGCTTCTCGTCAGCGGGAATCTTCTCGGCAGCGGGAATCAAGGTCACCCGCGTGACGCTACCTCTGGGACAGGAACGGGCAGCCCATCAGCCTGCGCAGCTCGGCGGCGAGTTCCGTCGGCGTGCTGACCGGCTTGGAGAACGCGATCCGCACGTCGTGGTCGTCGCACTCGGCCTCGACCCGCAGCCGCAGCCCGAACCGGTCGAGCCCGAGCGGCCGCACGTGCCCGTTCTGCAGCTCCTCCGGCAGATGGCGGGCCAGCTGGCCCACGACGTCGCGGTGCGCGGCCTCCAGGTGCCGCAGCCAGTTGTCCTCGTTGCGGCAGAACGGGTCCGGCGTCGCGCTCGCGAACTGCTCCGGCCGGATCGACGACGTGCCCTCGGCGTCCGCGATCACCATCGACGCGGGTGTGAGCCTCAGCACCGAAGCGCCGTGACCAGCGTCGAGGAGGCGGTGGTCCGGCCGCACGTCGGCGACCGCGAGGATCTCGTCGCGCGCCTCGTTGCCGTCGAGCGCGGCGACCCAGCCGGTGAGCCACAACAGCCCGCGGACGGGTTCTCGCAACGGCACCGGCGCCTGGTCGGCGATCTCCAGCATCGCCGTCACCTCGGCTCGCGGCGTCTGCCACAACTGCCCGACCAGTGGATGTTCGTCGGCGAGCAGCAAGATCGTGGTGCCGCACGGGTGCACGTGGTGGAACAGCGGGCTGGTGCGGGAACCGGACTGAGGAAGCAGTGCGGCATGACCACCGCGGGCCGTGATCGTGCGAGCCCGCTCTGCGGCGTGCGGCGCCGGCGGGCGCTTGGTCTGGGTGTCGGTCACCGCTACACCTCCTCGAAGGTTAGGCAAGCCTAACTTAGCTGCGCTCATCAAGGGAAGCGTCACCTGTACGGTGGACAGGTGGTCGTGCCCAACAAGCCGTCCACCGAGGTGACGGCGCTCGACGATCGGTGGACCCGGCACTGTGTCGACCGGGCGAGCCGTCGTGCCCTCATGTGGACCGTTCTCGCTGGTGTGGCCTTCGCGCTCCAGTTCGTGCTGGTGCTCGTGTGGTCGTGGTCTTCACCGGTGGCGCTGGTCCTGCTCTTCTTCGCCGCGGCCGTGTTGTGGGTGGTGACACGTCGCCGTCCGGTGCGTTTACCGGAAGGTGAACCGTGGCATTTCGCCCATGTGCAGTGGGAAGGAGGGCGTCTGGTCGTGTTGTCGTCGCCGCCGCTTCTGTTGACCGTGCGCGTCGGTCCTTTCCTGCGTGGACGGATCGCGCGTCATCGGCGCGTGTGGTTCGTGCCGCCGGACTCGGCGGGGAACACCGTCATCACGTTCCGCGGGGTACCCCAGCTCATCCCGGCGCGTGTGCAGAAATGATCATCGAGAACTGGAGCGACACCTGCCTCGTGCGCGCGGATCGTCGCGCTGTGGGGCACATCCTCTTCGCTGTGGCCGCGTTCGGTGTCGTGCTGATGATCGGCTGGCTCTGGCTCACCGTGCTGTCCATCCCGGTCGTGCTGGAGCTCGCCGCGCCGGGACTGCGGCACTTCGTCACCCGGCGCGGGTCCCTTCAGCTGATCGACCGTTTCCCGTTTCGTCCCGTCGCGGTGAGCTTCGTGCCCGGCCGGCGCATCGGACGGCAGGCGTACCTGAAGGTGCACGATTCGGAGAACAACCTGAGGCTGCCAGAGCTGCCGGAGCGGGCGCGCGTGCTGATCCGCCACACCGGACGGGTGTGGATCGCCGGTCCGGACGAACGAGGCCGTGTCGTGGTCATGACGCGAGGGCTTGCGTTCCTCACGCGCGGACGGGTCGTGGACCGCTAACGGCCCGTTGCGATGCCTTCGGACTCCGCCCACTGCGTGAGGTCGTCCTTGCGCAGTGCCGCCGCCAGCAGTTCGGGGAACTTGTCCGGCGTGCACGCGAACGCGGGTGCGCCAAGGGCGGACAGCTTCGCGGCGAGCTCGTGGTCGTAGGCCGGGGTGCCGCTGTCGCTCAGCGCGAGCAGGTTGACGACCGTGACGCCGCTCGCGACCAGCTCACGGACCCGGCGCTGCAGCTCCGCCTCCGAACCGCCCTCGTAGAGGTCGCTGAGGATCACGATGACGGTGTCGGTGGGCCTGCGGACCTGGGTCTGCGCGTAGGCGACCGCGCGGTTGATGTCCGTGCCGCCGCCGAGCTGGGCGCTGAACAGAAGATCCACCGGGTCGCTGAGCTGGTCGGTCAGGTCCGCGACCTCGGTGTCGAACACGACGAGCCTGGTCGAGATCGACCGGATGCTCGCGAGCGCCGACCCGAGAACCGCGGCGTGCACCAACGAGTCCGCCATCGAACCCGACTGGTCGACCAGCAGGATCACGTCCCGCATGGCCGCGGTCCTGCTGCGCCTGCGGTGGCCGATCAGGTCCTCGACGATGACGGTCTTGTGCTGCGGCTGGTAGTTCTTGAGGTTCGCCTTGATCGTCGACGCCCAGTCGACGTCCTGCAGCTGCGGCCTGCGGGTTCGCCTGGACCTGTCGACGGCGCCGCGGACGGCCTCGACGAGCCGGTCCTTCAGGCGCTTCTCGATGTCCTCGACCACCTTGCGCACCACGGCTTTCGCGGTGTCGCGGGTCCTGGCGGGGATGGCGCGGGAGAGCTGCAGCAGGGTGCTGACGAGGTTCACGTCCGGCTCGACGGACTCCAGCAGCTCGGGTTCGAGCAGCAGCTGCCTGAGGCCGAGCTTCTCGACGGCGTCCCGTTGCATCACCTGCACGACGGACGTGGGGAAGTACTTGCGGACGTCGCCCAGCCACCGGTGCAGCTGCGGAGTGCTGGCACCCAGACCGGCGCCGCGTTCGCTGCCGCCGCCGTAGAGGCCCGTGAGAGCGCCATCGCGCCGTTGGTCGTCATCGCCGAGCTCGGCCACGTCCTCAGCGCTCGGGCCCAGAAGCAGCCGCCAGCGCCTCAGGCGTTCTGCGGGTGTTTCCAGGCTCATTTGAGGGCCGCCGCCACTTCTTCGGCCGCACGCACGACGTGTGGGCCGACGATGTCCGCGTCGAGCTTCTCCAGCGCCACAACGCCGACGGACGCCCTGAGGCCGGGAACGCCGCGTACGGGTGCCGCGACGCCGTGCGCGTTCGGCTGCAGCTCGCCGGTGGAGACGACCCAGTTGTCCACGGGCTGCGAGATGGCCTTGCCTGCCGCCCCTCGGTGCACCGGGTGACGGGAACCCACCCGGTACGCCACGTGGAAAGCGGTCCACGACGGTTCGACGACCGCGACGGCCTGCGCCTCGGTGCCGTCCGCGACGGTCAGGTGTGCGGTGGCGCCGACCTTCTCCGCGAGTTCGCGCAGGGCCGGGTTGGCCGCCATCCGCAGCTGGGGGAGGACGTTGGAGGCGAGCCTCAGCACGCCGAGGCCGAGCCGGACCTTCGAACCCTCCCTGCGCACGAGCCCGCGCGCCTGGAGCGGGACGAGGAGCCGGTAGACCGCGGCTCTGGACGCGCCGATGGCCGTGGCGAGCTCCGAGATCGACGGTGCCTCGGACTCCGCCTCAGCGACCGCCTGGAGCAGCGCCAGACCCCGTTCCAGGGTCAGCGAGCTCTCCTTCGTCGCTCCGACCATCACGCACTCCGAACTGTGCCCACCACCTCGGCGAGACCGACCACGGAACCGCCTTCGCCAGGAGCCGTCGCGGTCAGCCTGACCGTGTCGCCGTCCTCCAGGAAAGACCTCGTGGAGCCGTCGTCGAGCTTGAACGGTTCCTTGCCGCCCCAGCTCAACTCGAGGAACGAGCCGCGCTCGTCCTTCTCCGGTCCTGAGACCGTGCCGGAGGCGAACAGATCACCTGGGCGCACCGTAGCCCCGTTGACCGTCATGTGGGCCAGCTGTTGCACAAATGACCACGACATCTCCCGGAACGGAGGCCTCGCGACGATGGTGTCGTTCAGCTCGACCGTGATGGTGATGTCCAGGCCCCAGGGCTGATCACAGGTCAGGTAGTCGTGCAGCTTGTTCGGCAGCGGCGGCGTCGGGACGCGTGCAACTGAGAACGCTTCGAGCGGCGTGATCCAGGCGCCGATCGACGTGGCGAACGACTTGGCCAGGAACGGGCCGAGCGGCTGGTACTCCCAGGCCTGGATGTCGCGCGCCGACCAGTCGTTGACCAGCGCGACGCCGAAGACGTGCTCGGCTGCCCTGCTCGTGGAGACGTTGGCCGCCTGCGGTCCGCCGCAGACGAACCCGACCTCGGCCTCGATGTCGAGCGCTCGGAGGGACCGAACTTCGGGCCTTCGCTGCCGCGCCTCTGGCCGTTGGGACGCACGATGTCCGTGCCGGAGACGTACACCGTGCCCGCGCGGCCGTGGTAGCCGATCGGGAGGTGCGTCCAGTTCGGCGTGAGCGCGTCGCCGTCGGGGCGGAACATCTTCCCGACGTTCTCGGCGTGGTGCCGTGAGCTGTAGAAGTCCACGTAGTCGCCGACCGTGAACGGCAGCTTCGCGGTCTCGATCCCGACGAGTTCCGCGCCCTTGGGGGCGGACGTCGCCGTCACGATCTCCTTGAGCTTGGCGCGCAGAACGCTCCACACCGGGCGGCCGGCCTTCAGCAGCGGGTCCAGCGAGTCCGTTTGCACGTACTCGCTGCACTTGCCCAGGGCGAGGCTCTTCAGCAGCAACGCCCGGTCGCCGACGCGGACGGCCACGCCCCCGTCGACGACGCCGTAGGGGAGGGTCTGCGGTCCGAACGGCTGGTCTTCGGTGAAGTTCGGGTCGCTGATCCAGCTCACAGCAGTCCAAGCCCCTCGAGATCGGCGACAGGTTCGGAGAGCGAGCACGAGCCGTAGCTCGCGAACACGCCTCTGACGGCGTGCGCGGCCTGGTCGCTGAGCGCCTTGGCCTCGGCGGTGAGCGCCTCGGCGTCGGTGCTCGCCAGTGCCTCGCGGACGTCGCGGCCGCTGAGGCTGCGCGCCGTGGCGACGAGGAGGTTCAGGAAGCCGTGGTGGGTGAAGTTCTGCTCGTCGGTGTAGCGGACGGCCCTGTGCAGGCCCGCGGTCGCCTTGAACGCGACGCCGCCACCGCTGACGACGGACAGGAAGTCAGCGACCTCGTCGACGCTGGGGAAGTTCTCCTGGCTCAAGCCCCCGCAGCGGAGCTTGGGCCAGCTGCCGTGCTCGATCACCCGGCGGACGCCGTCGAGCCACTCGGCCCCGCCGCGGCGGGGTTCGACGACGCGGATGACGTCCTCCGGCACGAACTCCGACACGCGCTCGAGCCACACCTCGTCCACATCGGACGGTGCGGGCATCTCGACCATGCGCAGCGCCAGGAGCTCGCTTCTGCTCTCGACGATGGACACCGCCTTCGGCACACCGCCGAGGCCGGTGTCGATCACGAGACTCAGCGCGATCGGTTTGGGAGGCTTGACCTTGATGAGCTCGGTGATCAACTCGGCGAGACGGGAGGCGGGGCACAGGAAAAGTCCCATGACTCCAGACCACTCGCCGACTCGTCCGTCGAGGTGACCGCGCACCGCGTCGGGCATCGACGCGTTCCCCGGAGGGAACAGCGCGGCATCGTCCACAAGCCTCGCGAGCAGGGGCGGAGTACCGCGCGGACCGGGCGCACGGAGTTCGACAGCGCTTGACACGGCTGACACGCTAGCCGTGTACCGCCAACTGAACAAAGATGTCCGATAGTCGAACGCCCGGAGACACGTCATGGCCTACTACCGCCAGGTCGGGGAGATCCCCCGAAAGCGCCACACCCAGTTCCGCAAACCGGACGGTGGGCTCTACGCGGAAGAGCTGATGGGAGTCGAGGGGTTCTCGGCCGATTCGGCCCTGCTCTACCACCGGTACCTGCCCACCGCGATCGTGAACGCGGAGACGGTGAAGGACGAGCGCGGGTCCGTTGCGCCGAACCTGCCGCTGAAGCCCCGGCACTTCAAGACAGGCGACCTGACCTGGGCTTCTGATGATGTTGACGCCGTGACCGGCCGGCGGAAGCTGTTCGGGAACCCGGACGTGAGCATTGGTTTTGTGGTCGCTTCCGCGCCTTCTCCCTTGTACCGCAACGCTTCCGGTGACGAGCTGCTGTACGTGCAGGGTGGCTCGGGGGTCATCGAGACGATCTACGGGGCTCTCACGGTCGGCGATGGCGACTACGTCGTGATCCCGACCTCGTGCACGTACCGGGTAGTTCCTTCGTCGCCGATGTCGTTGCTCGTGCTGGAGGCGACCGGGCACATCGGGCCACCTCGTCGGTACCTGTCCAAGGCCGGCCAGTTCCTCGAGCACTCGCCCTACTGCGAGCGCGACATCCGGGGACCTGAGGAGCCGTTGCTGGTCGAGGGCACGGACGTCGACGTGCTCGTGCGGCACCGTGCGGGGCTGACTCGCTTCACCTACGCGAATCACCCGTTCGACGTCGTCGGCTGGGACGGCCACCTGTACCCGTGGGCGTTCAACATCCGCGACTTCGAGCCGATCACCGGCCGCGTGCACCAGCCGCCGCCCGTGCACCAGACGTTCGAGGGCCCGAACTTCGTGGTGTGCTCGTTCTGCCCGCGCAAGGTCGACTACCACCCGCTGGCCGTGCCGGTGCCGTACAACCACGCGAACGTCGACTCGGACGAGCTGATGTTCTACGTGGGCGGCAACTACGAGGCGCGCAAGGGCTCCGGCATCGGCATCGGCTCGATGTCGCTGCACCCCTCAGGCTGCACGCACGGCCCGCAGCCGGGTGCCGTCGAGGCGTCGCTGGGTGTGGACTACTTCGACGAGACCGCGGTCATGGTGGACACGTTCCGCCCGCTGGAGCTGGGCGAGGCGGCCGAGGCCTGTGAGGACCCGGCCTATGCGTGGTCGTGGGCCCGTCGCGGTCCGGCCTGATTTTCTGTCGGAGGTCCTCGCTAGTTTGGTTCTGTGAGGACACGAGCCGTTCCGATGCGCTGGCAGGGCCTGGGCAAGGCCCTGCCGGTGCTGTGGGGTCTCTACACGGGTTCCGGCTCCGTGCCGTACCGCGTGTGCGTTGACCTGGCCGCGGGCTCCGCCAAGTGCACGTGCCCGTCCCGCAAGTTCCCCTGCAAGCACGCCGTGAGCCTGCAGGAGCTCGACATCCCGGACGCGCTGCCGCCGGACTGGGTCGAGGAGTGGACCGCCAAGCGGGCCGCCCGTGAGCTGGACTCCTCACCAGAAGCAGTGGCCCGCCGAGCCCGCGCACGCGAAAAGACGGCTGATCGCCGAGCCGCGGCGATGTCGTCGGGCATCGACGGCCTGCGCGACTGGCTCCTCGACGTGGCTTCGGCGGGCGTGGCGTCACTGCCAGGCCGCCCAGCCTCGTGGTGGCAGGCCTTCATCGCCCGCATGATCGACGCCCAGGTCCCCGGCGTGGCCGCGGCCGTCGCCGAAATCCAGGAGATCGTGTCGCGCTCGGGCCCACGCTGGACCCACGACGTGGCCGACCGCCTCGGCGGCCTGCACCTGCTGTGCTTCGTCCAGCCGCGTTCCAGGCTGGGCGTGACGGTCCCCGAGGAGACCGTCCGAGCCATCCCGGGCATCACAGACCGTTGGGTGGCCCTGCTGCGCCTGGAAACCGACGACGGCCGCGTCCGAACCGTCCGCCAGTGGTGCTGGGGCCGCCAGACGGGGCGCTGGGTGGTGGCGATCCGCCACTCGGCCGTGGGCGTCCCCGTCCCGTTGCTGCCGCACGGCCTGGAGTCCTCCGCCCTGGTCCACCCCTACCCAGGCTCAGACCGCGTGGCCCTGGGCGAGCTGGCCGGCTCGCGAGCCCCGGACCCGGTGCCGGCGCCGGATTCGTGGCGCTCGGCCTTGGCGTCGCTTGAGCCGATGCTGATGGCCGATCCGTGGCAACGCCTGTTCCCCCTGGGCTGCGCCTCCGTCCGGCTGTGCGGCACGTCCTTGGTCGACGCTTCCGGCCACGGCTTACCGGTCCGCGACGACAGCGGCCTGGACATGGCCCTGGCGCTGACTGGGGGCATCCCGTTCGACGTGTGGGCGTTGTGGGACGGTCACGCCCTCCGCATCGGCGCCATCGCTCTGGACGGCGCACTGGAGGTGGTCGCGTGACCGCCACGCTGCCGCCGCAGGTTCTCCGCCGTGCACTGTGCCGTCGCGTCACGGAGGTGGCGGCGTGAAGGCCGAGTGGTCCAAGACCGTCCAAGACCTCCTCATCGGCACCACCCGAGGCGGCGGCTCCCCGACCGACCTGCTCTCCGACTGCGCCGCCCTGGGCGTGGCCGCGTTCGGCGCCACCCTCCCGCAAGAGGTCCAAGCCGATCCGCTGCCCCTTGCCCCGCCCGAGACTGCCGAGCTACCTCGCCCAGCCGCCAGGGCGGTCCTGCAAGCGATCATGAGCCTCGACGACGAGGTCCTCCTCACCGAGTGGTGCGCCCTCGCCAAGGCCGGCAACGTCGTGGCCGAGCACCGCATGCTCCCCGCCCTGCTCGCGCTCGGCACCGCCCGGCCGGGCCTGAGGGCCGCGGTCGTGGAGGTTCTCGGCACGAGAGGCCGCTGGCTCGCCAACACCCGCCCCGGCTGGTCCTGGGCGAGCGGCACCGCCCCTCTCACCGACGAGGTCCCTCTCGAGGAAGTCCTCGACCTCCCCAGCGCCCAACGGGTCCGCGCCCTCCGCCGCAAGCGCAAGGCCGACCCGGCCGGCACAGGCGCGTTCATCGCCACGGAGTTCGAGGTCTCGCGCCGGTCATCCGACCGCCAGGCCCTCATCAGCGCCCTCGAAACCGGCCTGAGCCCGTCCGACGAAGAACTTCTGGAAGAAGCCCTCGACGACCGAGCCTCCGCCGTCCACGACGAGGCCCTCCGCCTGCTCCGCAAGCTTCCGACCTCAGCCCTCGCAACGAGAGCGGCCGACCGCCTCGGTCGAGGCCTTTGGCTGACCGACGACGGGTTCGACGTCCAGACCGACGAGCTCTGGACCGCGCAACCCGACCTCGCCGAGCAACGCGACCTCATGCGCGACGGCTCCGAGAAGGGTGTGGCCGGGCGCATCCGTGCCGCCGCTGCGAGCGTGCCGCCGTCCTACTGGACCGCACGCCTCGAAACCAACGACGCCAAGGCTGCCAACGTTTTGAGAAGGGGCCCCTGGGCCGGCGCCCTCCTGAGGGGCATCGCCGACCAGCTGGCCGCCGCCGGCGATCCACGACCCTGGGCGGTGGCGCCGCCGAAACCCTCACCGGCATGGAACAGCTCGAAATGCTGGCGGCGCTGCCCGCTAGCGTGGCCGAGCAAGCGGTTGTCGCGGTTTCCGTCAACTGGCACTACGACCTTCTCGACCACGCCTGCGCACAGCTCCCTGCCCCGTGGTCGCCCGAGACCACCCGCGCTCTCCTGCACCGCTACGCCGCCCTGCCCGACCCGCGCTGGCGTACGGGCCGCCCGCCGGCCGTCCTGCTGGCCCGCGGTGACGCGGATCTGCTCGGCGCGAACTGGGAGGGTCTGACCCGCCGCTGGCCCGAGAACTCCCTGGAGCTGGAGGTCCTGCGCCTCCGGATCCGCCTGCGCGAGTCCTTCGCCTCAGCCGACCAGGCACAATTCGAGAACCCGACCCAGGAGGCCCAGTGACCGCCGTGCTCAGGCCGACGGCCGAACAGCAGTACGCCGCCGAGCTGGAAGCCATCGCGGCCCAGGACGACCGCCTGCGGCCGCCCAACTGGCGCCTGTCCCCGCAGGCGGTGGTCACCTACGTCCTGGGCGGCACCCTTCCCGACGGCACCGTGATCAGCCCGAAGTACGTGGGCGCGCGCAGGCTCGTCGAGGTCGCGGTGGGCACGCTGGTCACCGACAGGGCGCTGCTCCTCGTCGGCGTGCCGGGCACCGCCAAGTCGTGGCTGTCCGAGCACCTCGCGGCGGCGGTCAGCGGCGACTCGACGCTCGTGGTCCAGGGCACCGCCGGCACGAGCGAGGACCAGGTCCGCTACGGCTGGAACTACGCCCGGCTCATCGCGGAAGGGCCGAGCGAGAACGCGCTCGTGCCGAGCCCGGTGCTGAAGGGCATGCAGAGCGGCGCTGTCGTCAGGGTCGAAGAGCTGACCCGCATGCCGTCCGAGGTGCAGGACTCGTTCATCACGATCCTGAGCGAGAAGTCGCTGCCGGTCCCCGAGCTCAACATGCAGGTC
Organism: Lentzea indica; assembly: GCF_012184385.1. Taxonomy (GTDB): domain Bacteria; phylum Actinomycetota; class Actinomycetes; order Mycobacteriales; family Pseudonocardiaceae; genus Lentzea; species Lentzea indica. Next base: position 17,451 of record NZ_VSRL01000005.1, on the reverse strand, counting down.
CAGGCCGTCCCCGGCTTCACGGTCATCGCCACGGCCAACGACCGCGACCGCGGCGTGAACCAGATGTCGTCGGCGCTCGCGCGGCGGTTCAACACCGTTGTGCTGCCGCCGCCCGCGACCGAGGACGCCGAGGTCGAGATCGTGCTGACCCGGTCGCAGCAGCTCGGCAAGGCGCTCCAGCTCCCTTCGGAGCGCCCGCGCTGGACGAGGTGCGCCGCGTCGTGCGCATCTTCCGCGAGCTGCGCAACGGTTCCACTGTGGACGGTCGCACGCAGCTGAAGAAGCCGAGCGGCAGCCTGTCCACGGCGGAGGCGATCTCGGTCATCGCCAACGGCATGGCGCTCGCCGGCCACTTCGGCGACGGCACGCTGGGCGCGGACGAGCTGGCGAGCGGGCTCATCGGCTCGGTCATCAAGGACCGGGTGTCGGACGCGACCGTGTGGCAGGAGTACCTGGAGACGGTGCTGAAGGAGCGCGCCGAATGGCGTGACCTCTACCGCGCGTGCCTGGAAGTCAGCGGTGACTGATCCGGTCCTCCTGGGCATCCGGCACCACGGCCCCGGCTCGGCACGGATGGTCAAGCGAGCGCTGGAGCAAACGCGACCAGTGCTCATCCTGATCGAAGGACCGCCGGAGGCCGACGCACTCCTCGAACACGTCCACGCCCTCACACCGCCGGTCGCGATCCTGTTGCACGACGAGGCGGAACCCGAGAACGCGGCGTTCTGGCCGTTCGCGGAGTTCTCCCCGGAGTGGCAGGCACTGCGCTACGCCGACGAGAACGGCGTCCAGGCGCGGTTCTTCGACCTGCCCGCGGCGAGTTCGATCGGCGACGACGGCCCGAGCGGCAACATCGACCCCATCGGCCTGCTCGCCGAGGCCGCGGGCTTCGACGATCCGGAACGCTGGTGGGAAGACGTCGTCGAGCACAGCGCGTCGGACCCGATCGACCTCGCGAACGCCATCGCGGAGGCCATGGTCGCTGTCAGGGCAGAGTTCGAAGGTGAAGTAGGCGAACGCACGCTACGAAGAGAAGCGTTCATGCGTCAGACGATCCGCAAGGCGCGCAAGGAAGCCGACGGCCCGATCGCGGTCGTCTGCGGTGCCTGGCACGTCCCGGCGCTGCTCACCAATCCGACCGTCGCCGCGGACACCGCGCTGCTGAAAGGCATGCGCCGCCGAAAGATCTCCGGTACCTGGGTCCCCTGGAGCCACGGTCAGCTCGCCGCCGAGTCGGGTTACGGTGCCGGCATCGACTCTCCTGGCTGGTACGCCCACCTGTGGCAGCACCAACAAGACGTGGTGCCGCGCTGGTTCGCCAAAGCCGCCGCAATCCTGCGAGAAGAAGATCTCCCGGCATCGACAGCGAGTGCCGTGGAAGCCGTCAGGCTCGCGGAAACCCTTGCCGCACTGAGGGAACGCCCGAGCGCGGGACTGAGCGAGGTGAACGAAGCGGCGCTGGCCGTGCTCTGCGGTGGCGACGAGATCCCGCTGCAGCTCGTCCACCGCAAACTCGTCGTGGGCGAACGCCTCGGTGAGGTGGGCGAAGCCGTCCCGCGTTCACCGCTGGCCGCAGACCTCCAACGCCTGCAACGCAAACTCCGCCTGCCCGCGGACGTCCAGCCCAAGCAGCTCAAACTGGACCTCCGCAAGGACACCGACCGCGAACGCTCCAAACTCCTGCAGCGACTGGAAGTCCTCGGCGTCCCGTGGGGCAAACCGGATCGTTCGAACTCCCTGGGCACCTTCGCCGAGGTCTGGCAGCTGCGCTGGGACCCGATCTTCGCGGTGTCCGTGGCGGTGGCCGCGCGCCTCGGCACCACCGTCCACACGGCCGCAGAGAACGTCCTCACCCAGGCCGCACAGGACGCCACCCGAGTGGCCGACGCGGCGGCAACGCTGACCAGGTCCGTGGGCTGCGAACTTCCCAATGCCGTGACCGAGGCCCGCAACGCCCTCGACCGTTGCGCGGCCATGGCCACCGACGCCCTGGAACTGCTCGCCGCCCTTCCGGACCTGGCCAGAACGGTCCGCTACGGCTCGGTCCGCGGCACCGACCCGGAACTGCTGCGCGTAGCCCTCCACGGCCTCCTGACGCGAGGCGCGGTGGCCTCCCGCTCGCCTGGCCGCAACGTCGACGACGAAACCGCCGAACACGCCCTGTCCGTGGTGGACGGCGCCCATGAGGCCACCCGCCTCGCCGCCGACGAGGACCACCAGAAGACCTGGTGGCGAGCCCTCCACGCCCTCGTCAAGGCAGAGGCCCACGGCCTCCCGACGGGCAGGGCCACCCGCCTCCTGTGGGAGGCGGGCGAACTGACCAGCGACGACGTGGCGGCCCGCCTCCACCGAAGCGTCGCCACGGCCTTCGTGGCGGGCTTCCTGAGGGGCTCGGCGACCCTCCTGGCCGCCGACCCCCGCCTCTTCGGCCTCATCGACGAGTGGCTGACGGGCCTGCGCGGCGAGGCGTTCGACGACGCCCTGCCCCTGCTCCGCCGCGCCATCACCGACTTCACGCCCGCCGAGCGCCGCCTGCCTCGGCGAACGCGTCGTCGCAGGCGAGACCCCTCAGCCCGCCTCCGACGACGAGTGGGACCTGGAGATCGCGGAGCGCCTCGCCGCTCACGTCCGTAGCCTGCTGGACTGAGTTTGGCGATCACCGAATCCGCCGATCCCAGAGCCGTGACCGCACCGGACGAAGAACGCCTCGACGAGTCCCAGGAACTCATCGACGAGGCCAAGAAGATCGCCCGCGACCTCCGCGAGGAGGTCCCGGACACCAACCAGGAGCCCCCAGAAGGGGGCTCTCCCGCGAACTAGACGGACCAGGGCGGCGTGATCGTCTGCCCGTCGGCCAGCGTGCCCTTGATCCCCACCGAGGTCGCCACGAGGACCCGAGCGGGCCCACCCGTCAACGACAGTTCGGTGTTCGGCGCCACCACGATCGCGTCGCCGGCCTGAGCCGTGTGCCCCTGGATCGTCACCGACCCGGACAGCACGTAGAAGACCTCCTCCTTCGAAACGGAGTGCGGCTTCCCGTCGCCTCCTTCCGGCACGTCAACGGTCCACATCGCGATCTCGGTGCTCCCGCGAGAAGGCACGGCCAGCGGCCTGAACTCGAACCCGCCGAACTCGTGCAGCTCTGCCGAATCCCCCGTAACCAACAAGACAACCTCCAAAGTAGTCAACCAGGTTGTCCAACTATAGAATAAGGTCAACCAGGTTGTCTACTAGGGGATGCACATGGACCCGGTGCCGATGCTGCTGGCGATGACCTACCGCGCCATGGGCGACCAGTTCCACGACCGCCTCAGGCAGGTCGGCCTGGAGCCCCTCAGGCCGGCGCACGGCTACGTCTTCCGGTTCCTCAAGGCCAAGCGCGCCACGACCGTCGACATCGGACAGCACCTCGGCGTCACCAAGCAGGCTGCGGCGAAGATCGTCAACGAGCTGGACGAATGGGGCTACGTCCTCCGCGAACCCCATCCCACCGACAAACGGGCGCAGTACGTCACGCTGACCACGAAGGGTCGCGACTACCTGAAGTTCGCGGACAACCTGTGGTCAGACCTGGAGCAGGAGATGGCCGAGGCGATCGGGCAGGAAACGCTCAACACCATCAAGACCGGCCTCGCCGCGTACCTGCAGCACGTGCACGGCGAGGACCAACCAGGACTTCGCCCGGTCTGGTAGTCCTCAGAACACCTGCCACAACGCCACCACGGCGAACACCGAGAAGATCACCCCGGCCACCCGCTGAATCCAGTGCGTCGGCAACCGCCCGGCCAGCTTCCGTCCCACGAGCACGGCGAGCCCGGCCACGGCGACCAACGCCAGCCAGGCCCCGAGCCCGACCATCAACGGTGCCCCGTACCGAGCGGTGATCCCGGCGGTCGCGAGCTGCGAAGCATCGCCCCACTCCGCCGCGAACAGAACGCCGAACGACGTCAGAGCCGCTCGCCAGAACGGCACGTCAGTGCGCACCCCCGCCTCGTCCGTGGAGTCCTCGTCCCGCGAGAACCCCTCGCGCAACAACAAGAACGCACCCACGCCGAAGAGAAGAGCGACCACACCGGACACCACGCGGTCCGGTAGCAACGTGAGGGCCGAGCCGAAGGCGGCAGCCACCACGCTTTGCACGGCAAAGGCCAGAACCACGCCCGTGAACACCGGCCAGGCGCGGTAGCGCGTGGTCAGCACCAGGGTCGCGACCATGGTCTTGTCAGGGAGCTCGACGAGGAACACCACCGCGAACGCGGTGATGAACGCGAGCAATGAGGTGGCCAAGAGGTCCTCCACGTCCGAATACGAGCCCGGACGGAGGCGCAACAGACCCCGACCGGGCATGCTGCAACCCGGCCGGAGGTCTCGTTCGCCCGTACAAGACGGGTGTGGGACCGGATCCACTCGAAGGCGGATCAGTATGTCGATCACCACGCCACCGGCCGACAACTCCGATGGGAACTACTCCCCTCTGGCGGATCCATCGTAACTGACGCATGTCACCCGATAGGCGTGACTTCGCGCACGGGACCTTGGTCCCGAGCCTGGACGGGACCGTCGTACCTGATAGCGGCCATGATCGAGACCTAGTCTCAGAAACGTGGACGTACTCGAACTCGCGCGGTGGCAGTTCGGCATCACCACCGTCTACCACTTCCTGATGGTGCCGCTGACGATCGGCCTGTCCCTGCTGGTCGCCGGGATGCAGACCGCGTGGGTGCGCACGGGCAACGAGCGCTACTACAAGATGACGAAGTTCTGGGGGAAGCTCCTCCTGATCAACTTCGCCATGGGTGTCGTGACGGGCATCGTGCAGGAGTTCCAGTTCGGCATGGCCTGGAGCGCCTACTCGCGGTTCGTCGGTGACGTGTTCGGGGCGCCGCTCGCGATGGAGGGGATCGTCGCCTTCTTCGTCGAGTCGACGTTCCTCGGCCTGTGGATCTTCGGCTGGGACAAGCTGCCCAAGAAGGTCCACCTCGCCTGCGCCTGGGCGTTCAGCCTCGCCACGATGGCCAGCGCGTACTTCATCCTCGCCGCCAACTCGTGGATGCAGCACCCGGTCGGCATCGAGCTGCACGATGGCCGGCCGCGACTCACCTCGATCTGGGCGGTGCTGACGAACAACACGGTGCTCGCCGCCTTCCCGCACACCATCGCCGGTGCGTTCGCGGTGGCAGGGGCGTTCCTCGTAGGCATCGCCGCCTGGCACCTCTACAAGAAATCTGAAGAAGAACGTGTCTGGCGCAGCTCGCTCAAGCTCGGCACCTGGGTCGGCGTGGTCGCGTTCGCCGGTCTGGCGATCAGCGGCGACCTGCAGGGCAAGCTGATGTTCGAGCAGCAGCCGATGAAGATGGCCGCCGCGGAAGCGTTGTGCCACACCGAACAGCCCGCGAGCTTCTCGGTCTTCGCGTACGGCGACGTCCGCAGGCCCGACTGCGAGAACGTCAAGAGCATCACGGTGCCCGCACTGCTGAGCTTCTTGGCGCACAACGACTTCAGCAGCGAGGTCAAGGGAATCCAGGACCTGGTCCCGATGTACCAGGAGAAGTACGGCGAGTTCTACCCTGTCGACGAGCGGCTCGGCGAGCTCAGCGGCAAGCCGATCGACTACGTGCCCGCGCTTCCCGTGACCTACTGGGGCTTCCGGTTGATGATCGGGTTCGGTGGGATCTCGGCCGGCCTGGGCGTCCTGATGCTGTGGCTGACGCGCAAGAACCGGACGCCCACCGGATGGTGGTTCCCGGCTCTGGGCCTCGCAGGCATCGCGACTCCCTTCCTGGCCAACAGCTTCGGCTGGATCTTCACCGAGATGGGGCGGCAGCCGTTCGTGGTCGTGCCGAATCCGTCCGGTGTGGACGGTGTGTGGATGTTCACCGCCCAGGCGGTCAGCGCCTCGACACCCGGCGAGATCCTGACCTCGCTCATCGCGCTCACCACGGTCTACAGCGTGCTGGCTGTCGTGGAGTTCTACCTGATCCGCAAGTACGTCAGAGGCGGGATTCCCGGCGTACTGCCGCAGAAGACCGACGACGGCGCCCTGGCGTTCGCGTACTAGGGGAGAGGCGACGTGGAGACGCTCTGGTTCGTACTGATCGCCCTGCTGTGGCTGGGCTACCTGTTCCTCGAAGGGTTCGACTTCGGCGTCGGCATGCTGCTGCCCGTTCTGGGGCGCGACAACGCCGAACGCCGGGTCATGATCAACACCATCGGGCCGGTCTGGGACGGCAACGAGGTGTGGCTCATCGTCGCGATCGGTGCCACGTTCGCGGCCTTCCCCGGTTGGTACGCGGCACTGCTGAGTGCCGCGTACCTGCCACTAACCCTGTTCCTCATCGCGCTGATCGGGCGTGGGGTCGCGTTCGACTACCGCGGCAAGGTCGAGTCGGCCCGCTGGCGCAAGGCGTGGGACACCGTCATCATCGTCGGCTCGTGGACCGCCACGCTCTGCGTCGGCCTGCTGATCTCGACGACGGTGCTGGGTCTGCCGATCGACGCGAACGGTGACCGCGTCGGCTCGCCTTTCGCGGCGTTCCGGCTCGACACGATCGTCGGCGCGCTGGCGTTCGCCGGCTACGCCCTGGTGCACGGCGCCGTCTTCACTGCTCTCAAGACCGAGGGCGAGATCCGCGAACGGGCTCGCCGCGTGGCGCTCACGCTCGCGCCGGTCGCACTGCTGCCGCTCATCGCCCTGCTGGCGATCGTCGCGGGCCTCTGGGCGGGCGTGGTCGTGCTGGTCCTCGCCGCCGCGATGTGGCGGCTGCTCCTGAACCGCGACGGCCAGTCGTTCGCGCTGATGGGACTCGCGATCGCGGCGAGCGTCGCGATCCTGTTCGGCTCGCTCTACCCGAACGTCCTGCCGTCGACGTTGAACGACGCCTGGTCGCTCACGGTCGCCAACACCGCCTCCAGCCCGTACACGCTGCAGGTGATCACCTGGGTCGCCGGGTTCGGCACGCCCGCGGTGCTCGTCTACCAGGGCTGGACCTACTGGGTGTTCCGCAAGCGCATCGGCGTGCGGCACATCCCGGTGCACTGAGATGAGAAGAGGCCCGCTGGGAGCTCTGCCCCAGCTCTCCAGGAACGCAGGCGCGCCCTCGTCGGGGTGGGCGCGCTGGCGTTCCTCAACGCCCTGGTGCTCGTCGCCCAGGCCGTCGCGCTGGCGTCGGTGATCACGACTCGCGAAGGCCTCCCGCTCCTGGCCGTGGCGATCGTGGCGCGCGCAGGCCTTTCGTGGGCAACGGAAAGTGCCGCCGCCCGCGCGGCCGCCGGTGCCAAGGAAGAGCTGCGCACCCAGCTGCTGGCGAAGTCCTTCGAACGCGGCCCCGGCTGGATCGCCGACCGCGGCACTGCCGAGCTGTCGGTGCTCGCGACCAAGGGCCTCGACGCGCTCGACGCGTACTTCACCCGCTACCTGCCCGCGCTGGTCACAGCCGTGATCGTGCCGCCGCTGGTCGGCGCGTGGATCCTCTTCACGGACTGGCCGTCGGCGGTCCTGATCGCGGTCACCGTGCCGCTGATCCCGGTCTTCGCGGCCTTGATCGGCTGGTACACCGAGAAGCGCGTGCAGAAGGCTGCGGACGTCACCGAGCTCCTGTCCGCGCAGCTCCTCGAACTTCTGCGCGCTCTCCCGGTCCTGACCGTCTTCGGTCGCGCGAAGCAGCAGGCCAGTGCGGTCAAACAGATCGGCGAACAGCACCGCAAAGCCACCATGGGAACGCTGAAGATCGCGTTCCTGAGCGCCCTCGTCCTGGAGATCGCCGCTTCCCTCTCGGTCGCGCTGATCGCGGTGGGCGTAGGCGTCCGGCTCGTCCACGGCGACATGACCCTGATGACCGCGCTGGTCGTGCTGATCCTCGCGCCCGAGTGCTACCTGCCGCTTCGCGCCGCAGGTGCGGCCCACCACGCCAGCGAGGACGGCCTCGAAGCCGTGCGCCGGGTCGCCGAGGTCGTCGACCACGAGGACAGGACTCGGCCGCGAGTGCCCGGCGGTTCCGTCCACGTCGACAACCTCCGCGTCCTGCGCAGGGGCGGGTTCGCTCCGGACGGCGTCAGCTTCGACGTCCGGCCCGGCGAGATCTACCGACTCGAAGGTGCGAGCGGCGCGGGCAAGTCGACGACGTTCCAGGTGCTCCTGGGCTTCCTGGAGCCGACTGACGGCACGGCGTTCGTCGCAGGAGACATCGCTTACGTGCCGCAGAAGCCCGCGTTCGCCGCCGCCACCCCGCGCGCCGAGCTGGAGCTCACGGTTCCGGACGCGGACGACATCGAGCAGGTCGCCCACGAGGTCGTCGCGGCACATCTGCTCGACCGCCGGATCACCGATCTCTCGACCGGCGAACGCCAACGCGTCGCAGTCGCGCGCGCTCTGCTGAGGGTGCGCCACGGCGCCACGGTGCTGCTGCTCGACGAACCGACCGCGCACCTCGACCCGGTGACAAGTCGCAAAGTCGACAAAGCGATCAAGAGAGCAAGCGCCACGGCGGCAGTTGTCCTCGCCTCGCACCGCGACAAGGAAGCGACGGAAGACGAGACGTTCGCCAGGGTCGTCACCGAGGAGACGCAGCAGGAACGCCCCAAGCGCCTGCCGATCCCGTGGAAGGGCGCCGGGCTGGGCGTGCTGGCGGCCGTCGCGGGCATCGCGCTCACCGCGCTGGCCGCTCACCTGATCGCCCGCGCCGCCGAGATGCCGCCGATCCTCACGCTGTCGGTGCTGGTCGTGGGCGTGCGCACGTTCGCGCTGAGCAAGGGTGTGCTCCGCTACATCGAGCGCCTGGTCACCCACGACGAGACGTTTCGTCTCGCCACGGACCTGCGCACCAAGCTGTGGTTGAGGCTCGTGCGGACCCAACGTCGTGACGGCCTGCAGCGGCTCGTCGAGGACACCGACACCGTGCGGGACCTGGTGCCGCGCGTCCTGGTGCCACCGGTCGTGGCCGTCGGCGCGGGCATCGCGACCACGATCCTGTTCGCGTTCATCGATCCGGTTGCGGCTCTGACGCTGGCAGGACTGCTCCTCACGGCGGGACTCGCCGCCCCGGCCGTGGCCGTCTGGACCGAACGGCGGGCCAGCACCAAGCTCGCCAGGGCCGCCGCAAGGTCGCCCGCGACACGATCAACGCACTCGCCGCCGCACCGGACCTCATCGCGCACGACGCCCACCACCGCCTGCTGGCGCGCCTGCACGCCGAAGACGTCGACCTTGCCGGGGAGACCCGCAAGCAAGCGTTTGGCACGGGCGCGGCCACGGCGATCGTCCTGCTCGCGACCGGTGCGGCGGCCCTGATCTGCGCCACCACCGGCAACCCGGTGCTCGGCCTGGTCCCGCTCGCGCTCGCCGAACCGCTGGCGGCTCTGCCGTTGGCCGCTCAGCAACGCAAGGCTCTTCAGGAAGCCAGTGCGCGGCTGCAGTTCGATGCCCCGGAACGCCCGGAAGCGCCGAAGGGCAAGCGGATCAGGCTGGAGAACGTCGACGTCCGCTGGCCAGGCGCGACCGAGCCGACGCTCCACGATCTCCACCTCAACATCGAGCCCGGCATGCACGTGGCGATCGTCGGACCGTCGGGCAGCGGCAAGTCGACGTTGTTCGCGCTGCTCCTGGGCTTCCTCCAGCCCGAGCGCGGCATCGTCGAGCTGCCGCGCGCCACCTGGTGCCCGCAGGAGCCGATGCTGGTCAGCACGACCGTCCGGGAGAACCTGCGGATGTCGGGCCCGCACGACGACGAGCAGCTGCGTGACGCACTGCGCAAGGCGTGCCTGCCGGAGTGGGCCGATCGCCTGGACACGGTGATCCGGCCCGACCAGGTGTCTGGCGGCGAGGCGCAACGGCTCGCGCTGGCCAGGGCGTTGCTGCACGACGCCGACGTGGTCCTGCTCGACGAACCGACGGCGCACCTGGACGAACCGACCGCGAGGAAACTGCTGGAGCAGCTCAGGCAGGACCGCAGGACGATCTTGCACATCACCCACCGCCCGGACGAGGCGGCACGGGCGGACCTGGTGCTGGACCTCGGCACCCCCGCATACCGTTGAGGACCATGGACCCCTCCCTGGCGCGGCGCGTGCTCGTCGCGTCCACCGAGATCACGTCGGCGGCGCTGGAAGACCCGGAGAACGTGCTGCGGCTCGTGGTGGAGGCGGCTGCGGAGATCGCGGACGCCGACCTCGGGCTGGCCATGCTCGCCACGGCCGACGACGACGGCACGCTCACCGTCGAGGCGTCCAGCGGCGACCCGGTCGTCGCCACGCTCAGCCCGCGCAGCGCCGCAGCGAAGGCCGCGCGCACCGGGGTCCCGGTGATGGCCGACGACGTGACGAACGACCCGCGCACGGCCCCGTACGTGCCGCAGGCGTTGCGGAGCTACGGGCCGTTCGCGGTGGCGCCGTTCGGCACGTCGGACCGCAAGATCGGTGCGCTCGCGGTCTACCGGCGGCGGGACAAGCCGCCGTTCACGCAGGAGACGGTGGACGTGCTGTCGGCGTTCGCGGCTCAGGCCGGCCTCGCCGTCGTGCTGTCCGAGGGCTTCACCGCACGGCAGCGCGTCGCGGTCTACGAGGAGCGCGAGCGCATCGCCCGCGACCTCCACGACGTGATCATCCAGCGGCTCTACGGCGCCGGCGTGCAGCTCAACCTGCTGGAACGGCGTCTGGGCAAGAAACTCGACGCGTCCCAGCGCGCCAGGATCTCCGAGGCCGTCGAGCTCGTCGACGAGACGATCGCCGAGGTCCGCGCGACCGTCCGCAAGCTGCGCAACACCGACCCCGCTGACTCCACCGACCTGCACGACTCGATCAAGGCCGAGGTCCGCACGGCCGGCGAGCTGCTCGGATTTTCGCCGCGCCTGCACGTGGCCGGCGACCTGGCGAACGTGCCGCGCAAGCACGCCGACGACGCACGGGCGGCGCTGCGAGAGGCGCTGTCGAACGTCGTGCGGCACTCAGGCGCGACGCACGTCCAGATCGACGTACGGCGTGACGAGAAGCATCTGCTGCTGCGTGTCGCGGACAACGGGTGCGGCATCCCGTCCGGCGTGACTCAGCGCGGATTGCGGCATCTCGCTGAACGGGCGAAGGCCGCGAGTGGCGATTTCCGCGTCGTGAGTTCGCCGAACGGGACGACGCTCACCTGGTCCGTCCCCGTTTAGCCACCCATGCGGCGGCTTGCGTGCGGCGTTCCATGCCGAGTTTCGCGAGCACGGACGTGACGTAGTTCTTCACGGTCTTCTCCGCGAGGAAGAGCCGTTCACCGATTTGGCGGTTCGTCAGGCCCTCGCCGATCAGCTCCAGCACGCGCTGTTCCTGATCGGTGAGGCCGACAGGGGCCGGGTTGCGCATCCGTTCGAGCACGCGGGCCGTCGTGGCGGGGTCCAGAAGGGACCGTCCAGCCGCGACTTCGCGCACGGCCGTGACGACGTCCTGGCCGCGGACCTGCTTGAGCAGATAGCCGGACGCACCGGCCATGATGGCCCCGACCAATGCTTCCTCGTCGTCGAACGCTGTCAACACCAGGCAACGGATGCCGAGGTCCCTCAGCGACCGGCAGAGGTCGACGCCGCTGCCGTCGGGCAGCTGAACGTCCACGACGGCGACGTCGGGCGGGTTCGATCCGGCTCGGGTCACCGCCTCGTCGACGGATCCGGCCTCGGCGACGACCGAGATGTCCGCCTCGTCGTCCAACATCTCGCGCAACCCTCTGCGCACGACCTCGTGGTCGTCCACCAACAAAACTCGCACTGGCACGAATCCACCGTACGTCGAATGGCTGTTCACGAGCGTGACTCAAATTGGCACAGTCTTTGTCATGGCAGAAGGCTCGGTACGGCCGATCGAGGAAGCAGATCGCATAGTTGTCGCCCGATTGGTTCTCGAGCTATGGGGAGCACACACCGCCGTCGCGCACGGCGAGGTGTTCTTCCCCGCGAGTCTGCCGGGCTTCCTCGTGGAGAAGCAGGGGCAGGTCTTGGGCCTGCTGACCTACGCGGTGGCGAACCACCAGTTGGAGATCGTGACGATCGCGCGCTGCGGCGTGGCCGCGGCGTCGGCACCGCGCTGGTCGACGCCGCGGTTCGCCAGGCGCGCACACTCGGCTGCAATCGGGTGCGTCTGACGACCACCAACGACAACCTCGACGCGGTCCGCTTCTACCAGCGGCGGGGGTTCAAGCTGTCGGCGTTGAGACCGGACGCAGTGCGGGAAGCACGGAAGCTCAAGCCCGAGATCCCCGCGGTTGGGGATTACGGCATCCCCATCACAGATGAGCTCGACCTGGAACGATGGGTCGCGCCCCGGCAGTAGTCCACAGGTGTCCACACCTCTGTCCACAGGGTTGTGCACAACCTCGTGGCGTGGCCCAGAATGGTGGCTGGGTTCTGGGCCACGCCACTAGACGTGCAGGGGGTTGAAGGCTTCGTCCCACGCGGCCGCGACCTGATGCGCGCAAACGGACGGCGCGACGCCTCCCACCCCGGTGCCGAGCCCCGGCATCGCGATGGTGTGGACGGCGTCGCGCACCGGCGTGCCGTCCTCCAGCCGACCCTCGAGCCAGAGCCGCAGAACGGCCCGCGCCGCCAGGTACGGATGGACGGTGTCGATCGGCAGCCGCTCGCCGGGCCGCCGCATGGTCGGCGCGCTGATCAGCCAGGCCGGCTCGGTCTCGCCGGTGGCCACGATCTGCGCGTCGCCCACCGGCAGCTCACCGCCGTGCAGCGCGAGGACCGCACTGCGGACGTTGTTCTCGACCTGTGGGAACGCCGTGGCGTAGACGGCGTCGATGCCGCCGCGCATCCAGCCCTGCGAGTTGGCGGGGCTGACGATGGCCTGCGCGTGGATGTCCAGCACGGACCCGCGATGCACCCGCACCTCGGGGCGTCCGTCCGCGACGGCGAGCCAAGCGTTCGCCATCGGTTCGTCGACCGCGCACAACACGAGTTCAGGCGCTAGAGCGGGCACGCCTCAAGCATTCCAGTTCGAACGGTCCTGACGGAACCCAGGTTTGGCCGCTGACACAGGCGTGATTCTCGCCTCTAGGCTGACCTGATGCCGCGCATTGCGTACTTCGGACCACAGGGGACCTTCACCGAGCAGGCCGCACTGCGGTTCGAGGGCGAGCTCGTCCCGGCGGACACGATTCAGCTCGCGATCGCCGCGCTGCGCAAGGGCGAAACCGAGTTCGCGTGCGTGCCGATCGAGAACTCCGTCGAGGGCGCCGTGCCCGCGACGCTCGACGCTCTCGTGCGCGACGAGCCCGTCGTCGCGGTGGCCGAGACCGTGCTGGACGTCCGGTTCAGCGTCCTGGTCCGGCCGGGCACCACTGAGATCAAGACGATCGCATCGCATCCGCACGCGCTGGCCCAGGTCCGCGAGTGGATCGCCGCCGAGCTGCCCGGCGCCACCTCGATCGCGACCTCGTCCACCGCCGCTGCCGCCGCCGCCGTAGAACGCGGCGAGTTCGACGCGGCCGTGACCGCTCCGGTGGCGATCAACCACTACGCACTGGAGGAGTTCGCCGTCGACGTGCTGGACGTGGCCGACGCGCGCACGCGGTTCCTCCTGCTGCGCCAGCCGGGTCAGCTGCCTGAGCCGACCGGAGCAGACCGCACCAGCGTCGTGGTGACCACCCCGGACCGCATGGGCGTCCTGTCGGAGCTGCTCACCGAGCTGGCGTTGCGTGGCATCAATCTCACCGGCCTCGAATCGCGCCCCACGAAGGGCAAACTGGGGGAGTACCGCTTCTACATCGACGTCGAGGGGCACATCGCAGAACCGAGGATCGGTGACGCGCTGGCCGCGCTGCACCGACACTCGCGCGAGATCCGGTTCCTCGGGTCCTTCCCGAAGGCCGACCACGGGCCCGTTGAGGCTCACAACGACGAGTTCGCCGCAGCAGCCGCCTGGGTCGATGCTGTCAGAAAGGGCGAGCGCGGGTGAGATTGCTGCTGGTCAGGCACGGTGAGACGGCGTCGAACATCGAACGCAAACTGGACACGGCCATGCCGGGTCCCCCGCTCACCGAGCTGGGCCAGAAGCAGGCCCGCGAGCTGGCCGACTCCCTCGCCGCCGAGGACATCGCCGCCGTCTACGCCAGCATCGGCCTGCGCGCCCAGCAGACCGCCGCTCCCACCGCCGAACGCTTCGGGCTGCCCGTGCAGATCTTGGAGGGCGTCCACGAGATCCAGGTCGGTTCGCTCGAGGGTCGCAACGACACCGAGGCCTACAAGACCTACCTGGACACCGTGATCAAGTGGGCAGAGGGCTCCTTGGACGTGCCGTTTCCCGGAGGTGGTGAGACCGGGCAGCAGGTGCTGGACCGGTTCCTGGGCGCCGTCGACTCCATCCGGCAGGACGGCACGGTCATGGTCGTGACCCATGGCGGCGCCGGGCGGATGGGCGCGCTGGCGCTGGCGTCGAACATTCCGGTCGAGCTGGCCGAGAACCTGCTGCCGAACACCGGTGTCGTGGTGCTGGAGTCCGAGGGTGACGGCTGGGTGTGCCGGTCGTGGGCCGGCGTGGAGATCTAGGCGGGCGGGCTGCGCAGCCACGCGGTGCACTCGGCGTTCCAACCGGCCAGACACGCGGCTCCGAACGGGGTGTCACGGACGACGCCCTCGATTCTCGCGAGGCCGCGCGCGGTGAGATGAACGGCGTCGAGGTCGGCTGCCGCTGCCACCCAGTCGACGTGTGCATTTCCTTCGGCGGTACGCGGGTATCGCGTCACGAGGGTCACGTAGTCCTGGATGTCGTCCAGGTGATGAACGCATACCCGATGCGGGTCGAATTTCACGTCGACGAGTTCGCGTGCCCCGCCCTGTTCGAAGATGGACCAGCCGTTCGATCCGTCGGGGAGATGGGACGAGGTCCACAGCGCACCCTGTGGTTTCTGCCCGATGATCGAGCGCGGATCGCCGTTCGTCACGTTCACGGCCCGAGGAGTGCTGCCGGGGTCTCGATAATGCGCCTGCGGTGACCCGAGCCTCACGTCGGCGAACCACCCTGAATTCATCCGTGCGTTGATGCGTTCCGCGGCAGCGTTGTTCCACAAGTGCTCATGAACAGAACTCTCTCCGGCGACAACGGACGCGGCAAGAGCGATTTCCGCGTACAGCTCGGAATCCGACCACGCGTCGACACGCGCCGGATCATCCGCGAACCTGCTGACCAGTTCGCGCATGACCGGCGTCGCGTCTACCTGCATCTCGGCGTGTACCTACGGGCAGTTGCTCACAGTCACGCGACCGGAGTCCTTCTCAAGGAGAGTGGACTGCTCGTTCTTGTCGACCACCGCGTACTTGGCGTGCGCGCTCATGACCATGCCGTTCCGGCACTGGCCCCAGCTCGCGTTGAGCCGGAAGAACTTCGCTGAGCCGCTCGGATTGCCGTTCTCAGCGAAGCCGACCCGCTGTGCGACCGGTGTGTGCGTGAAGAGCTCGATGGTGATGCCCATGTAGTTCTTCTCGTTGTTGCACCGAATCGTCGCTGCCGCATTCGTCGTGCCGCGCACGTGGTGCGACGCGTGCGGGTTGTCGAGCTGGAAAACGCAGTCCTCGTTCGCGGCCTGCGCCGCGGGTGCGGTCGCCAGTGCGCTCGCACTCATCAAACACGCGGCGACGAACGCCAAACTCTTCTTCATCTGTCCCCCAGGACTTCTCACGCGGCGGTTGCCGCTGCCCAGGTACTATTGCACAGAGTAAACGTATCGTGACGGGAATTCCGCGAACTAGCCCCAGCCGAGCTCGTGCAGCCTCGCGTCGTCCACTCCGAAGTGGTGGGCGATTTCGTGCACCACGGTGATGATCACTTCCTCCACGACGTCCTCCTCGGAGTCGCAGATGTCGAGGATCGCCTCGCGGTAGATGAAGATGTGGTCGGGCAGGGTGCCGCCGTAGTCGGTGTTCCGCTCGGTCAGCGCGATCCCCTGGTAGAGCCCGAGCAGCGACGGCTCAGAAGGGTTGCGGTCCTCGACGAGCACCACGACGTTGTTCATCGCGTGCATGAACTCGGGCGGGATCAGGTCCAGTGCCTCTTCGACCAGCTCGTCGAAGCGCGCGCGGGTCATCTCGACGGTCATCGGTTCTCTGACGTCGTGGTGGGCTTGCCGGACTCGGAGGACTTGTCGGGCCTGCCGGACTCTGAGGGCTTGCCGGACTCGGAAGGCTTGCCGGACTCGGAGTGCAGCGGGGCGCCCGTCGGTTCGTCCTGGGGCTTGACCGACGTGGTCTGCGGCGGGTTCGAGGTGGTCAGCGGTGCGCCGTTGGGGTTGCGGACGCTGTCCTTCCACGCCACCAGGTTCTCGCCCTGGGGGACGGCGCCGACCTTGCAGTTCGCCTTGCGGGAGCCGACGGCCCAGCTCTTCTCCGAACGGGTGTCCCAGGTGACGAGCAGGCCTCTCGCCTTGAGGTCCGCGCCGCCGGTGTACTCGGCGGCGATCGCCGCGCACTTCTCCGACATGATCGCGTCCTGCTTCTCGGGCGCGAGGAACTCGCCCTCGGGGTGCTGGACGACGCCGATGATCTCGAACGCGTGCGGCTGGGCGCACTCGACGGGGTCGCCCACCGTGTTCTTCTCACCGAGCGCGACGCACACGCCGGGGTCGTAGACGTTCGACTGGTCCTGGGTCTTGGCGCTGCCGAACGACGGCAGGGCGGCGCCGGAAGGTGCGGCGACCTGCAGGCCGCAGCGGAGCTGGCGGTAGCCCTCCGACCAGCGGTGCTCGTCCGGGTTCAACGTGCTGACGCCGTACTTGCCTTCCGGGTCCAGCTTGCCGGACATGTAGGTGGTGGCCGCCTGGGCGCACTGCTCCTGGGCGATCTTCTCCCACGCCTCCGCGTTCGGGAACGGCGCTTCCTTCGGGTACGCGCCGGTGATGTCCGCGATGCCCGTGACCTCGAACTTGTGGGCCGCCGAGCAGTCGACCTTCTTCGCGTCGGAGAGGTCGGCCTTCGTCCAGTCCAGGCATTCGCCGGCCACGGCCTCGTAGGAGGCGTTGACCAGCTCGCGCTTGGTGCCCAGCGGGCCTCCTGCCAGCACGGACGTGAACGCGGACAACATCAACAGCACGAACGCGCCCACGAACGCGCCGACCATCACAAGCCGCGTGTCGCGGATGTGACCTGATCGACTCAACCAACCGGCGCTCGGAGACATCTCATCCATGATGCCCGTGCCGTGTGAGACGGCTGTGCGCCGGGTTCGGTCGAGTGTTGCTATTAGGACACTCGTCACTGAATCGGCCATGCTTCAGCCGCGTCGCTAGGTACCTTGCCCGCGGGAGTGGTGATGACTGACAACAACCTGCCAGGACCTGGCCAGCCGACGCCGCAGTCGGGACAGCCCGGCCAGCCGCAACAGCCGTACCAGCAACTGCCGCCGCAGGTGCCGGTGCCCCAGCCTGGGCCCCACCAGCAGCCGGGAGGGCCGCCCGCGAAGGGGCGCGTGCGCCAGCAGCAGGCCGGCAAG